>JAHWIP010000081.1 GCA_019322375.1 Candidatus Woesearchaeota archaeon | reverse complement strand
CCAGAAAAACCCAAAGTCATACATGTTGCTCCACCAAGATCAGATCCATCACAATCCTCTAATCCTTCAACAATACCATCACCACAGACTGGCCCAGACTCCTCAACACAAGCACCACTTTCACAAGTATAACCAGAAGGACAATACCTAATACCACCATCACCTAAATCTAAAGCATTACACCAAAACTCAAAAACACGACCAGAAGCATAACAATAATCAGTCAAAGAAACCTCCACATAAGTACCATCACTACCAAAATCCAAATAAGTAACAGTACCTTGCTCATAAATATTATCACCACCATCAGAATCAGAACAAGTTTCTACAAGTACACAATCTTCATCTATACTTCCATCACAATCATTATCAATTCCATCGCACAGCCCATTGCTTTCTGAACCACTTCTGCAATTACCATAACTATCTACACAGTCATTAGGATTATTACAACATCTGGATCTCCCTTGTGTTGTTACATAGTGTTCTCCATAATCATCACCGCAACACTCAAAACCAAAATGACTAGAAGTACCTCCATTAGTATAATCATCCCCATACTCACCAGGACCATTCTCTTCACCAGACAGCACCCATGCAGTTAAACCAGGAAACCTTTTGTTTAGCTCTGCACACTGGCTGCTACCACCATCCACATCAAACCATTTATTACCCTGGTTTCCTGCACAAATAGCATATTGATCAGGCTGACCTCCTGCAAAAACACCCTTATACCTGTTAGCATAACAGATACTATTAAACACACACATATCACCTGAAGTACACTCTCCTTCATCAGAAGTATCTGCGTTCCAAGCAGTATGCCATCTATTATTATTTTCTTCTTTAAAAACATCTCTATAGATGATGAATATCTCTACTTCAGTAGCACCACCCACCAGATTATCTATTATTGGAAAGTCTATCTCAAAACCAAATATTCTTAAGCCAGAAACCAGTGCAACACTACCAACAAGAAGAATTAATATTAAAAGAAAAATCTTTTTCATTTTTTCACACTCCTATATTTTAACTTTTAATATATCTATAATTATACTATATCTTTTAATTTACTTATATATATTATTTTCCATTATTCAGAGAGTATTGTTAAGAAAAACAAAAATAAAAAGCATTTTTGAATATTTTTCTTATAAAAAAGAGAAAAATAACAAAAATGAAACATTTTTGAATTAACAAAAGCAAAGCTTTTGAGTATTTAATTAAAAATTAAAATAAAAGAAAAAATTTACTCAATAATCTCATTAGTCTCAGCATCTACTTTCACAGTTCCATCCTTAGTCACTGGAATAATCCATAGTATGGTTCCTTTTACCTTTCCATTAACACGATAAACAGCACTGCCGCTTTCTTCCACCAACTCAATATTAGTAACTTTTTTCATGCCTCCTTTAGTCATTGCTGTCTGTTTAACCTCTTCAGGCAGGTAAGCCACTGTTGCCACTCCTGTTTCTGTGGAGATTCCAAGACTGCCCTCAGCAACCATCAATTTCTCCTTGGTAACAGCAACATCCTCTGAGGATATCAGAACAACCCCTTCAACAGGTTTTTGCTCTATTGTTACTTCTTTCTTTTTTATCTCAACTTTAATAGGTTCTTTTACTGAACAATCAGTTCTTAGAATTAATTCTCCTGTGCATGAGCTGTAATAGCCTTCATGCCTTACTGTTCCATATCCGCCTCCAACTCCGCCTTTGCACACAGCAACACAAGCGCAATTATCATACTTGATTAATTCTCCTGTGCAAGAATCATACCAGCCCTCGCTTCTGCTGCCCATGGCTTTGCACACAGGAGTGCACACTGGCTCTGGTTCCTCTGGTCCACAGCAGCAATGATAAGATTGGATTCTATGAGGAATTGTAATATTTGTGCCTGGAGGCAAGGGCCCTACAGCCACATGAGGACAACCATCAACACCAATGTCAACTTCTCTATCATAGCAAAAACCAACATATTCTGGCTTTGTTGCAGAATCCACAGAGTCAGCAGTATCCATATACACAGGCCCTATTCTGCACTCACCAGAAGCATAGCCTTTTCTTTGGCAGGTAGTGTCACAAGAATCTGTTACTGGCTCTTTTATACAAGCACTACTACTGCACCCATTTGGACACTCAAACATCTGGCTCTCAATATTGTTGCCATCACAATAGTATTCAATAAGCTGGGCTCTGCACCCGCCCGGGTCTGCACAAAGAGTTATACAACTATCTGCTTTGCACTCAGAACCCACACAAGTCCTTCCAGCAACATACTGGTCTTTGCCACCATCAGAGTCAGAACATTTAGTCTCTGCACAGTCTTGTGGACAATTCTTTGCATTCTCAGGTGATTTGCAAACACCATCACCACAATTAACACAAACAGAATAAGACCTACTGACCATTATTTCTGTCAATCCTTCACAGCACTGCCCATCTGTAGGACCCATACCTGGATTCTTATTAACTTTTTCCCCTTCTTTTGCACACGCCGGTTTCTCCATACAGCAGCAATGAGAAATATAAGAAATCTCTCCAGTAATTGTTGATATCTGAGCACAACCATCAGTACCTATATCAACTTCATTAGCCAAACACCACCCAGCGGTATCATCACTACCTGCTGGTCCAAGCCTACACCTACCAAAACTATACCCTTTTTGTTTACACGTAGTATCGCATTCACTAATCCCTTTTGCACAATCCCCTGGACAACTCTCTGCTGTTTCAGGGCATGGACAACCTGTACCTAGACAGACTCCTTCCGGGCATATTCCATCCCCGCATTTGTCAACGCAAGTAGCTGGCATTGGCTTTCCAGTTGTAGTTACAACTCCCTCAGAGCTGGTTTTGCCAGCAGCTGTTCCTGCAGGATACTCTGCAACACTTGTAGGACTAATCTCAATAACCTTGCCTGTTATTTCAGAACCAGATACCAAAGCAATGGTTCCAAACAAAAATATTAACATAACCATTGAAGTCATTATTTTGTTAAAGCTTTTTTTCATTTTATCAACTCCTTGTGAATTTTTCGTATTTATCTTATAGTGTTGTTGTTCTTATATAAATGACTTTTTATAGTTTTAGTTTTTTTCAAAGTCTTAGAGCAAAATATGCATAATCTTTTTAAGCAAAGGCATGATTTCTCTTTGTATGCCTAATGTATTTCCTTGGATGAAAAAGAGAAAAGTGCTTGTTAAAAAGGATGCTAAGCCTAGTTCTGAGTATGGATGCGAACCAAGCCAGAGAAGCACCAAAGAACTCCTGGATTATGGCATTGTCAATATTGACAAGCCTTCTGGTCCTAGCAGCCACCAGGTAAGCTCTTATGTTAAGAACATTCTTCATATTAAAAAAGCAGGGCATTCAGGCACTCTTGACCCAAAGGTTACTGGTGTGCTGCCTGTTGCTCTTGGCAAAGGCACAAGGATTGTGCAGTCGCTTCTTCCTGCTGGCAAGGAATATATTTGTTTAATGAGAATTCATGATGATTTTGATGAGAAAAAACTCAGAAAGATTATTAAGGGCTTTGTGGGTGAGATTGACCAGCTTCCTCCTGTCAGAAGCGCTGTTAAAAGGCAGCAAAGAAAAAGAACTATATATTATATTGATATAATTGAAATAGCTGGCAAGAATGTGCTTTTCAGAACAGGGTGCCAGGCAGGCACATATATAAGGAAGCTGTGCTCTGATATTGGCAAGCAACTAGGAACAGGAGCTCACATGCTTGAGCTCAGAAGAACAAGAGCAGGCCCTTTTAGTGAGGAAACAATCTGCACCTTGCAGGACTTAACAGATGCTTATTATTATTTTAAGGAAAAGAATAATGATAAAGAACTGAGAAAACTGGTCATGCCAGTTGAAGCCGGAGTCAGGCACCTGCCTAAGGTTTGGGTTCTTGGCAGCACTGTTGACACCCTCTGCCACGGAGCTTTTCTTAATGTTCCTGGCATATCAAAGATAGAAGAAGGAATAAAACCAAGTGACAAAGTTGCTGTCATAACTCTTAAAGACGAGCTTGTAAGTGTTGGCATAGCCCAGATGAGCACCCAAGAAGTAATGGAAAAAAACAAGGGCTTGTTCTTAAAACACGAGCAGGTATTTATGAGTCCTGGGGTTTATTGTGAGAAATAAAAAATAAATTTAAAAGAAAAAAAATAACAAAATTTTGAATCTTAATCAAAGACTCTTAAACCAGTCAATTGCTAATTTGCCAATCACTGGCAATGGCTTTTTCTTGTCACTGGCTGCATTAACAATGCCTATAATCCACAGGATAAAAACTGCTAAGCTGCCTAAAGGCAAGATTATCCACCAGCCAATAAAAGGAATTATAGCGCCTACAATCTGAACAGCAATAGCTGTTATTAACAACATAAATGCCTGCTTTCCATAGTAAACAGCATAATCCTTTCTGGGCTTAATAACCCACAGAGGAATAAAGAACAATATTAAAAACACAGCTGATAAAATAGCCCATAGTTTTGCCTCATCAGCACCCCCAGATTTAGCTGCTTTCTTCTTAGCCATAAAAACACACCCCCTTGTTTAATTAATTTAACTTATTCTTATATAGAAAATAAAGGGGTTATTTAAATAATTTGCTATTCAGTCGCTAGCAAACAACTCTGAATCCTTTACTTTGAACAAGCCTATTCTTGCTCCTGCATCTATCCAGGCATGTGCATAATTAACAGCTGCCAGTGCTAACACATAGTTGCCTTGCTCTCTGAAATGCTTTGCATCTGAAAAATATCTCTCTGCCATGTCAATAAAGTCTGCTGCTTCTTTGGCATGTTCCTTGTCTTTATCACTCTCCTTAACCTTGTCAAGCGCTCTCTGAGTTATGTCAAAATATTTATCCAGTCTTTTATCGCACACAAGATTGATTTTCTTAGCTTTTTTATCTTCCCCTCCCATAAAAATATATATTGGTACGCAAGCTTTATAAATATTACCTAATAAGAACAAAGTTATGGCTAGGAAAAAGGGAAGAAGCAAACAAAAAAAGCCCGAGCTAATGATTGGAGGCCAGGCTGTTATTGAAGGAGTTCTTATGAGAACAGGGGATAAGTATGCTGTTGCTGTCAGAAAGCCTGATGGAAAAATTATTCTAAAAAAAGAAAAATACATCTCAAGAACCAAGAAGAATAAAATTCTGGGGTTGCCTTTTATCAGAGGGATAATTGTGCTTGTTGAGACCATGGTTTTAGGCTATAGAGCTCTTACTTTTGCTGCTAATCAGCAGATGGAAGAAATAAGCAAAAAAGAAAAAACAAAAGAAAAAACAAAAAAGAAAAAACAAAGAAAAAAACAGGAATTAGGAACCCTTGAACTAGTTGTAACCTTTGTGATATCAATCCTGTTTGCTCTTCTTTTATTCAAGTTCATACCCTTGGGAATAGCCACTCTTCTTAAAAATAAACTTGCAGGAAGCAATATCTTGTTCAACCTGATAGATGGGTTAACCAAGTTCGCAATACTCATATTATACATCCTTGCAATTTCATTAATAAAGGATGTTAAAATATTATTCCAGTACCATGGAGCAGAGCACAAAACTGTTTACTGCTATGAGCACAATAAAAAGCTCACCCTGAAAAATGTTAAAAATTACTCAACTGCACATCCAAGATGCGGAACAACCTTTCTGCTGTTAGTGATACTTCTAAGCATATTATTCTATCTGCTAATACCTTTAGAAACCAATTTCTGGCTTAAGCTCTTAATCAGAATACTTTTCCTGCCAATAATTGCAGGAATTGCCTATGAATGGATTAAGCTCACAGGAAAACATCCTGATAAGCCTCTTACAAAAATACTGGCAGCTCCTGGCCTGCTTGTTCAGAAACTCACAACCAGGGAACCTGATGATACGCAGATAGAAGTGGCAATTAAGGCGCTGAAAGGGGTTGTTAATAAGTAAGCTCAAAGCTCTCTAAGCACTCTCTCAACCTCTCTTCTTGTAACAAGCCCTTCTGGGTTCCAGAGATCTATTCTTTTCTTAAAACGCGCCAGCTCCTCTGTTTTTACACTGCTTTTTAACTGCTCAATTATTTCTAGAATTGTTTTTTGTACTGAGCGCACCTCTTCTTTTATGCCATCAACCTCTTTTTTTATCACTCCCAAAGCGCTTACGAACTCTTTCTTCTGATTTTGTGAACCAGAAATAGAATGGTCTATCTGAACTGATAACTGGGATGCTGTGTTCTGAAGACTCTCTAATCTGAACGACATCTTGTTAAGATAACCAGAGAGTTCAAAGATTTCGCTGTTATCAACAATAGCAGGCATAATTAAGCTTGTTGGTATTTGCTTATTAAATATTTTGTTGTCTGGAAACATAACCTTTATAAAACCCGGTTTATAGATTCATATGTTGATAGATTTTAATTTAAATAATTTAAAATGAAAAACCTAGTTTTTATTCCTACTTATTGGACTTTTGAAAAGGAAAAAGAAAGCAGTGTTTTTGATCATCCTATGTTATATTCTAAAAGGGGAACACTTGGAAGGACGCTGAGGAGTTTTATTAGCAAGAAAATGAAACATGATGTGTTGATTCTGCCAGTGCCTTTACATAAGAGTATAGAGGACAAGGTAAAACATATAACAGAAAAATTTCCAAAATTAAATATCCATGTTTTTAATAGAGAAGATTATAAGAAAATAATAAATGAGTTAAGAAGACTAAACCTGACACCAGAATTCAGAAGACATGTTAATGTTAAAGATTATGGAAATGTCCGTAATATGGGTCTTATTTATGGATTAAAACAAGGGTATGATAACATCTTGATGATTGATGATGACGAAGTAGTTGAAGATGATAATTACTTTAAGAAAGCCTTTGAAGGAATTGGTCTGAAAATAAAGGGCAAACCCCTCTTAGGAAAAACAGGATATTATATTCATAAAAATGGTTCTTATAAATTAACCCAGCTTAATCCTGAAATTAGGAAATTCTGGCTTAAGGAGACATACATTAACAAAGCAATTATTAAAGCAATTAAGCATAAGCAAAGGTTTAATCATACCACAATAGCATTAGGAGGCAACATGGTTATAAATTCTGAGTTATTTAGAAAAGTTCCTTTTGACCCGTATAATACCCGTGGGGAGGACACTGATTATATGATTAATGCCATACACTCGGGATATTTGTTTTTAATGGATAAACTGTTTACAATAAAACATTTACCTCCAAAGAAGATGAAACCTTACTGGAGTAAGCTTAGACAAGATATGTACCGGTTTATTTATTTAAGGGAAAAAATGCAATATTTGAATGTTAGTATAAGAGATATCAGTCCTTATCCTGCATATTTCTTAAGAAAGAACCTTGTAAGGAAAATAATCAAGACCAATGTTAACTATGCAAAGGCAAACCTGAGAATAGGACGATATAGAGACTGCCAGAAATATCTGAAGAATGCTTCTGAGATATTAGATGATGCGCGCGAATATGCAAAAAAGAGTGCAAGAAAATATTTTAAATTTCAGAAAGAATGGGAAAGATACACTAAAAAATGCAGCAAAAACTAACTATATGTATTCCTTCGTATGGTAAGAAAATTAAGAATCAGTACATACTTGCAAGGTTATTAAATAGTTTTTTGAAATTACCTTCAGATAAATTCAGGGTAATAATATTTAATACAAATGACCCTCTTAATGATAAAGTTACTGAAGGTTATAATAAACTCATTCAAAAATTTAAGGCCTACTAGGAGATTATGCAGGTTACTGTGCTCGATATTCAGTTTCTGTGTGATTTCTTGCTTAATAAGGAATTTAATGGGATTGCTCAAAGACTTACTTTTAAGGGTTACTCAAATCTTCGGAATATCATGCTGATTGTTGCCAACATTTTAAGGTCAAAAGTCATTTTGATGATTGATGATGATGAAGTGGTCGAGAATAAAAAATTTATTGATAGAACCTTAGAATTTGTAGGGGAAAAATATAGGAAAAAAATCTTATATGGTAAAACAGGATATTACATATATGAAGGCACTGATTATAAATTGATTCAAAAAAGTCCTATAAAAAGAAAGCTATGGTTAAAGGAAACATACATAAATGAAGCATTGGAAAAGATAATCAAATCAAAGAAAAGATTGAACCAAACAACAATGGCCTTTGGAGGAATAATGGTTTTGCATAAGAACATCTACACCAAGATACCCTTTGACCCAAACTGCCTAAGAGGGGAAGACACAGATTATATGATAAACGCCAAGCAATTCAGCTTTGAGTTTCTCCTTGACAATAAATTAAAAATAAAACATCTGCCTGCCAAAAAACCAATAGCGTACTGGGATAAACTAAGACAGGACATTTATCGGTTCATATATACACGTGAGAAGCTAAGGTACTTCAACAAAATAAACATAAAACAATTAGAGCCTTATCCTGCTATATTCTTAAAAGATGACCTAGAGTACCGGGCTGTTGTCACCACTGTCAACTATGCCAAAAGATCTTTGAAAAAAAAGGATTACACCTTTTACAAAGAAAGTTTCAAAAATGCAGAGCTTGTCTTTAAAGATGCAAAGGT
>JAHWIP010000080.1 GCA_019322375.1 Candidatus Woesearchaeota archaeon | reverse complement strand
GCCAGCACCAATTTCTAGAACATTCTCATGCCCTTTTAACTCTAATATATCTGTCATCAAAGCCACCATGTAAGGCTGGCTAATAGTCTGGCCACAACCAATAGGCAAAGGGTGGTCATCATAAGCACCCCTCCTAATACCCCCAGGAACAAACACATGCCTGGGCACTTCCTTCATCACATCAAGCAGTTTCTCATTAAGAATGCCTCTGTTAAGGATTTGGTGTTCAACCATGTCTTTGCGAAGCTTTTCATAATCCATTGCAAAAAGAAATATGTTCTGACTTAAAAAGATTCTCAGAAAATCGCACCAAACAACCCAGAATAAACTTTTAACCCGTCAAAGCCTGGTATTGGGAGCATGTTAAAGATGAATAAGAACATGTTAATCTTGCTTACTAAGAATACAAATCTATAAGCCTCTTTTTTTAGCTTAACCTTTTTCATCACTATTAATCCTCCCAGCCATAACACCAGATTAACTGCTGGGCCTGCAAAGGCAATGGCAGTGAATTGCAATGCTGTGCCTGTTCCTGCTATGCTCACATAAGCAGGTATAAAGAACAAAAAGCCCACACCAAGTATTTTCATCACAACAGCCGCAACCATGAGAAGGGCAGCAAAATCTCCAAAGATAAGAAAAGGATTTAAAAAGTGCTGTATGGATATTGGTGAATGAAAGCTGGCGCTCATACCATTGGCAATAGCCACAAACTTGTGCCCGAATTCATGCAGAATAATACTTGGGGCTACAACTGCTGCTGCATACCATAAGTTGTTCCAGTCAAATCTTTTTCTTTGCTTAAGATAATACTCTGGTGTTATAACCTCAACCTTTTTTCTGGGCTTAAAGATGTCCATGAATATAAAGCCGATTATCAAGGTCATGATTACAAGATCCAGAATTTCCATGAAGGTCAATAAAACCATTAAAGTAAGAATTAGAAAAGGGTTTAAATGTTTTATGAAAAAATAAAAATAAAATAAAAAAATTCAAAGAAACTTACTTATCTCTTTTTCTTCTTCTTTTTCTTTGTTGTTTTCTTCTTTGCTTTCTTTTTTCTCTTTGCCATTAGGAGGTCACCCCCGTTAGTTTAAACTGAAAAGTATTATTTGGATTACTAGTATTTAAAGTTTACGAAAAAATTAATAATTTGGTATAGATTAGGTATGTGCGCTTAGAAAAGATATATATTAAAATCGATTGATTTATAATGTATCTATTATTTTATCCTCAAGAAATGAGGGTTTCCATTGTGATTCCTGCTTTTAATGAGGAGAAAAGAATTGAGAAAACCTTAAAGAGGATTATAAGCTATTGTAAAAACAAGTTTGATAAGTATGAAATCATAGTAGTAGATGATGCTTCAAAAGACAATACTGTAAATATTGTGATGGGATATAAAAAGGATAAGATAAGAATTGTCAAAAACAAGATAAACAGAGGCAAGGGTTTTTCTGTGAAAAAAGGCATTCTTCAGGCAAGGTATGCTTTGGTCTTGTTCTCTGACAGTGATTTAGCAACCCCTATTGAGGAACTAAGTAAATTTTTGAAGTACATACGCCAAGGTTATGACATAATTATTGCTTCTAGAAACTTAAAGGAATCAAATATAGTGGTTAAACAGCCTCTGTATAGACAACTAATGGGAAAAACCTTTCCTTTGTTGGTGAACCTTATAGCTCTTAGAGATTTTAGAGATACTCAGTGCGGTTTCAAATTATTCAAAACAAGAATTGCTAAAAAGATTGTTAAATACCAAACCTTTGAAAGATTCTCTTTTGATATAGAGCTTCTCTTCATTGCAAAGAAGATGGGTTGCAGAATAAAGGAGGCTCCTGTTAAATGGGTTGACAAGGCAGGTAGCAAGCTCAACCCTTTAAAAGATTCAATTTCCATGTTCCTTGATTTAATAAGATTAAGAATTAATAACCTAAAAGGAAGGTATGAGGTGGAAAAAAATGGATACTAAGCTTTGGGTAATCTTGCTTGTGGCTTTCTGCGCATTGCTAGGAGCAATAGGACAGCTCTTTTTTAAGCTGAGCTCTAAAAGTTTGAGCTTTAATCTGATTGTTTTGATAACCAACTGGAAACTAATCCTAGGCCTGGCCTTATATGCAATAGCAACGATTCTCTTTTTAATCGCACTAAAACATGGCAACCTCTCAATTTTATATCCTATCATAGCAACCAGTTATATCTGGGTGGCTTTTCTTTCAACTATCTTCTTAAAAGAAGTCTTTCCTGTGTACAAATGGTTAGGAGTGCTCTTAATTCTTGGAGGAGTGATTATAATTGTGAGATAGCATGAAACCCAAGAAAAAAAAGCAGAAATACCTGAACATATTATTTTACTTAATATTAATCTTAATCTTTATTTTAAGCTTTATGGTTAGATTATGGCCCTTGCAAACAGCGCATTGGTGGGATGAAGCTGTGTATCTTCAAAATGCAGAGGTAATCTACTCTGGAGCAAATAACTATCATGAATTAAATTTTAGGCCTCCTCTGCTGTCAATAATCTTTGCTTTGGCTTTCTTTGTTAAACATCATGTGTTCACTGGAAGTATTGTTGTAGCTATACTAGGTATGCTGGCACCTATCTTTACCTATTTGATTGGAAAAAAATTATATGATAAGAAAACCGGCTTTATAGCAGGAATAATAATGGCATTCTCTCCTTTCATTGTTGAAAATTCCAGATACATAATGACTGATATTCCTTCTCTAAGCCTTATTTGTATAGGATTCTACTTCTTAGTTTTGGGTGATAAACATAAAAAGAACTATCATTACTTACTTTCTGGCTTGTTTTTTGCATTTGCTGTTCTAATGAGATTCACCTCACTAATCCTGCTCTTTATCATCCCACTTTACCTCCTAATTAAAAAGATAAATTTCAGAAAGATACTGCCTTTTGGCATTGGTTTTGCAATTGGAATAGTTCCCTATTTTATCTGGGCTCAGATAACACAAGGAAACTTCTTAAAACCCTTCATAATTGCCCAGGCAGTAGTTAGTGATAGAAATGAAGCGTTGTTCTTTTATATTATTAATTTTTTAAAAGCCTATCCTATTGCAGTTCTGATTGGCTTAATACTATGGCTTGTTTCAACCCTATTATTTTTTAATTTTAAGACTTTGATAAGAAAAAAAGAGCTTATAATAACAACAAGAATAAAGCTTGAAAAGCATCTAAACAAAGTTGACCTGGTTTTCTTAATATGGCTTCTACTTTTCTTTATTTATATGACCTTTATGGTTCCACACAAAGAATTAAGATACATCATACCAATCGCTCTTCCTCTAATAATGCTCTCTTCAAGAGGCATTGCTTATTTTATAAATCATAGAAGTAAGATAATAAGGTATGCAACGCTTTTCTTCATAGTTGTCATATTTCTAGGCTCATTTGCTCCTAGTTTTACAAAACTATCCGCCCCTCTAATAAACACCTACAAAACAGAAGAGATGGAAGTATCAGAATTTATTGTAGAAACTTATCCTCCAAGCACTGTTATATATTCAAATCATAATTATCATGTCTTTGCGTATTACACTAAAATGAGAACCCTAAAGCTTGAGAACCAGGATGAATCATTTTATGCTGTGTTCCCTAAAAACATGAAAGAAAAAGGCTTGTTATTAATCTATAAAGGAATTAAACACCCAACCCCTGAATGGACAAATAACAACCCCACTTTTAAACTAGCAAAAGAATTCACCAATATAAGGATATATGAGTATGAACCTTAAAACAGCAAAAATTATAAAAATTCCAAAACCCATATAAAGAGTTAATGATTAGTGACTTCTAGAATGGGATTCTTTGACTTTCTGAAAAAAAAGGAGCCTTCAACACTTAAGTTCTCTGAAATAGAGGCTTGGCTTGATAAACAGGTTGAGGACAAGAAGCTTGACCAGAAAATAAGCAAGGCCAAGAGCATAATAAAGGATAAGGTTGAGCAGGGATACAAGTATTTAGAGGCTCTTGAACAAGCAGGCTTAAAAAATGCTAACATCCCTGAGAGAGCAAAGCATGTGATGGAAGGACACAGAAAAACTTATGTGATAAAGCTCAAAAGATTTCTTGATGAGGTTGAGGTGCCTGATGACTTTTCCCAGCTAGGCTACTACTCTGCCAAGTTCTCAGAATCAATTGATAATCTTAGCAAGGAAACCCAGAAGAACTATCTTGTGCTTAGAGAGTTCATGGAAGAAGAACTCTCCAGGATTGTGAAGAGTGTTAAGAGCATTGAGGACGAGCTCTCAAGACTACAGGCAAGCATTGAGAAAGAAGGCTTGGAAATGATTAAGGATGCAAAGGTTAAATTAAAATTATACAAGGATGATTTAAAAAAGAAGGCAAGGCTTGAGGAAGAGCGGGCAGCCCAGGAGAAAGAGTTTGAAGCTTTAAAGGAAAGAAAAGTAAAGTTTGAAAAAAGAGTGGATGAGTTAAAGCAGAGCAATGATTACTCTAATTACAAGGTGTTTCTTGAGAAAAAAAAGAAGTATGAGGAAAAGCTTAATGAGCTAGAAACTGAGCTTAAAACAGTGTTTGCAGAACTGCACAGGCCTCTTAAAAAGTACAAGCGAGGCTCTTTAAGCGAGCACATAATAGACAAGTACTTGTTAGACCCAATGGGTACTTTGGAAGAGGATGACAGCCTTTTAGTAATGGATTTTCTTAACAAGATGAAGCAACAGCTGGATAACCTGGAATTAAAAGAAAAGCAGCTTGAGAAAACAATGGATATGATTAACAAGCTTAACAAAGACTTTTTCATGAGCAGAAAGCTTGAGATTGGAAGACTTAAAGGCCTGAACAAGGACGCTGCCACAAAGATTAACAGGAGCGTTGTTGCTCTTAACATCTCTGAGAACGAGACCTGGCTCAAAAAGATAGACGAAAAGACTGTGCAGGCAGAACAAGCCCTTGAAGAGCTAAAAAAAGAGATAGGAGATATAAATCTTGATTATCTAAAGCAGAAAGTAAAAGAAAAAGTCAAAGAGATTGCTAGTGTAGTTGTTGAGGAGGATTAAGAATGATGAACTATGAACAATTTAAAAAAACAAAATCTTATGCAATATTTTCAGATTACATGCAGTTAATGACAGGAATGTTTTTTTTAGACCCGGAAAATAAAGGAATGACTTTTTCTGAGCTAGAGAAAAAATTTGACGGGGACTTAACCAGAGACCAAATAAGCATGGGAACAGATATGGGGCATGACCGAGGCGAAATACAGGAAGAAAACCAGTTCAGAGGAGACTGGAGTGTTCATACATACATACTCTCTCCATGCATGAGAAGATCACTTGAACTCGCAGTTGAATTAATGTCTAAGTAAAAAGGGTTTTAGAAGTTATCCTTCTTTCTATTATTCCTTAACACCTATATATAATCCTCTTTGTTTTTTCAATCCTCTTTTTAAATATTTTGACTTAAGACCTGCATCCTTCATAAATTCTAGAGTTTTATTTATCTTAAATAATCCAAGCTTATGATAATCTGTAAAGTGCTTAATATCCTTGCCTTTTTCTGCAATCAAGTAATGCATTTCAATAACAGATATTTTTTCCTTTATTTTTGTAGTGCTCACCCTGGTAACCTTAAGGTTTTCCTCCTCGTAAAGCTCTGCCCAAGGCGTGCCTTTTTTAAAAGCATCTTTTTGTAACCAAGGCTCAATAATTACAACTCCGCCTTTTTTCAGATGATTTGAGAAGTTGTTTATTGTTTTCTTAAGGTTTGAATATGTTTTTGCATAACCAATTGAACTAAACAAGCAGAGTACTACATCAAACTTCTTTTTAAGCTTAAAGGCAGTCATGTCAGCTTGCTTGTAAGTAACTCCTTTAACCTTTTTCCTTGCAATATCAAGGATTTCCTTATTAATATCAATTCCAGTGCAGGAAAAATGCTTCTTTAAATACTTGAGATGTTGTCCTGTTCCGCAAGCAACATCAAGAAGCTCTCTTCCTTTTGACTTCTTATAAGTTGATATTATTCTTTTAAGTATTTCAGACTCCTTCTTGTATTTCTTTTTACTATAAATCAAGTCATAATATTTTGCAAGTTCATGGTAAAGCATCTGTTGTTTCATAGTGCAAAACTTAGAACAGATATTATTTAAAAAGCTTGTCATTTCTTCTTCCTTTCCCATTCCTCTTCCCAACCACCTTTCTTCCTGCTTTGTTCTCATACTCATGCATTATTCTTAGAATACTTGAATCACTTATATTCATGCCATTGGTGTTCTTTTTAAGATTCTGTTTTATCTCTTTGTATGTTTTGCCTGATAGATAGTTCTGGATTATTTTATCCTTTGCTCCCAGCCTGGTGGCAATTGCATTATTATAGCACTTTCTTGTGTAAGCCAAGCCATGGCTAAGACCCTCTGCTACTCTGTCAGTAACATCATTGTAATTATTAATTCCTTTGTAGCCTCTTGTGTTTGCTTCTCTTATAATTTCTCTTGTGTTATAGCCATGATTGTAGAGCTCTGCAATCCTAACAGAGTAATCCATGTGTTTTTTGCCAGTGTTCTTATTCTCATGCTTACAATCCTTTACCACATCATCCAAAGTGCTTTTTTTCCTGCTCTGATTATTGGTTTTCTGCCTGCTGTTTTTTTGAGAAAAATCATTTTTATTATTCTTATTATTACTAGTATTATTATCATTCTTTTTATCATTGCAAAAAATGTTTTTGATCCTGCTAAACATTCCTCCAACAAATGCTTTGCCACGCAGATATATGTTCCTAACACCAGCATATGCTTTTTCTGCTTTTTCGCAGAAATTTTCAGCAGCAGCATAAGCCTCATCAAAATCAGTCCTAATACCCTCATATTTTTCCTTTAAACTCTCATATTCTTTTCTAAAAATATTATAGCTGTTATCAATATAATCAAATAACTGGCCTGTTCTCCTCTCTAATTCGCCCAGGCCTGAATATAAAGTGTTAAAAGCATTTGTTAATACCTGCATTCTTGCCCTCTGTCTGATTTTATTAAAAAATTATTAATCCTGCTGCTTGTTCTTGCCTTTGAACAAGTAGTCTGCTTTGTCATTAACATAATCTACTGCTTTGGTTAAAGCTCCTTTTGACTTAAGGTACTCAAGAAGCCCTCCTAAAAATGCTCCGCTGCTTATATATATTAACTGTTGCTTTTTATGCTTGAACAGGTCGCTTATCCACTCGCCAAACAAACCCCCAACAACACCGCCTACTGATATGTTCCTTAAATCTTTTCTGGTCTTATCATCTAGAGTCATGTTATATCCCTCCTTACTGTTTTTCTCCTTGATGTTTTTGCTTGTTTTTAGCATATTTGCTTAGTTTACCATCAAGATAGTGATGTATGGTTCTGGAAGTTATAAATTCCATAATTTGCCTAAGGCATCTCACCAAGTAATTCTTATTATCCCCAAAAAATACTTGAAAAGCACTACTAACACCTTCATAAACAGGGTCCTTAGGGTCTATTTCACAGCTTTGCCCGACCATTCTTACTGCTTCTCTGCCAATGTATTTTACAGAGTCAGGAATATTGTCTAATGAATCATCTGGAAAAGCCTTATTAACCACATCGTCAAGTCCTGTTTTGTTTTCTTGTTTGAGCATTTTACTCATTGCTCCTTTTTTCTTTACGCAGAAAATTATTTTTACTAAGAATATCTTGATACAAGTTATTATTAATCTCAATTCTTGGCTTTGGGAACAGGGCTGTGCCAGAGGGGACAACAGAAGCAAGCCCTCCGTATGCACCAAAAGACGCATCAAAATTAGAGTTGGCATAATCCATGACTTCTTTGTCTTTTGAGATTGAACCAAAAGGCCAGGCAAAGATATCTTTCACTAAGCAAGCCTTTTCTCCAAGATGATACTCAAATGCTGCTCTGGCCCTCTCATGGTCTTTTTTAAATTCATTCAAAGTGCATTTTCCAGCATCAGGATGAGAATAAGTGTGATAGCAAATCTCAAATCCCTGGTTTAAGAGGAAGAGCAGCTTTAACCTTACAAAATTATCCTGGCAAAAAGGAGCTTGATAATCATGGTTTTCATCTGCCCAGTCTATAAAAAAGGCTGCTTTTTTTCCAAAATCAGGATGCTGCTTATAAAAATCAAGCATAACACCAACTGCGCACTCAGGGTCAATTACTGGGTTGTTGTGTTTGTCATATATTAGTTCGCCATTAAAAGTTGCATATTCCATCTGCCCTTTGTCAGCATCATCAAAAGTTATTACTGCAGCTTTCTTGCCTGGCAGCAGTGAGCTAAAATCATTGTTTATATAATCCTCTATGCTTATCAGCTGAAAATCATTTTCATACAGCATTTGAAGATGCAACCTAAATCTTTCAGAAGAAACAGTAAACCTGTCTTCAGGCAAACCAAACTTGTGATACATGGGAATTGGGATTTTCCCAGGCATGACTATCTCTTGTTCAATGTTAAACGGAATAATACGCTTGTAAGGCTTTGTTATAGGAGCAGAAAGCCTGTATTCTACAGATGATGTGTTGTTATTAAAAAAGTTCATATATCTATTCTTATAAAGCCCTGTGAACCCCAGCACTCCTAATGTAAATGAAAGAGCTGCTATTGCTGCTGGCTTAACAAGCTTATTTCTTGCCTTGTGTAATCTTAGTTCATATCCTTCTTGTCTTAAATCTGTTAGCAGTTCCAAGAGTAATTTTGTTTTATGCTTGCCAAAAGTTTTTTTTGATGATATTTCAAGAATGCACTGCTCTAAGCCTGTTTTCTTGTTATTGTTCTTTCTTTTCCTTAGTTTGAGCAAAACAATCACCTGTGTTTAATAATCACCTGTATTTTATTACTTCCTTCTTCTTGGCAAGGCTCTCAGGAACCCATATGTACTCCATTAACTCCTTTTTCTTTCTAAAAGAAGGCATGAACTGCTCGTTATAAGAAATAATTTGCTCAATATTTTTTGAGCTGCCAGTAGCATTAATCACTGCCTGTCCAAAACTTTCTCCCTCTTGAATCATGTAAAATAATTCTGGCATTTCCTGCCTGCTCAAATACTTCATATTATGATTAGTAACTTTGCAGTCAGGAGGGATAACCAGGGGCTCTCCTAGCTGTATTAACACATAATCATTTCTGCCTATCCTCTTATTATTGTACTTTGCTATCTTTTTCCAGTTAGAAGCATTACCAGTAATATCCCTGGCTATTCTGCTCATGGTCATGCCCTTGTCCTGCACAAAATATACAGGCTCTCTTTCTCTGTTCTTCCCAACAGCAAAGCCCTCTTGTAATGAAGAGTTAGAATTGCTCTTATTAATATGAAAGGATAATGCATACTTCTTGCTCAGCAAAGGGTGTTTGCTTATTGCTTGGCTAAGCTTAGCAGGGTCATCCCTGTATTGATTCATGATTTTTCCAAGTGCTTCACCCTCTTTCTTATAAGAGTCACGCTGCTCTTTTACCTTGTTATATCTGGATTCACTGTTAAAATTGTGTTTAATTACCTCTCCTGTTTTGGAAACAGCATCTTCCAGCCCAGCACTTATCTTGCCACAATTCTTTACACACAAAAAAGAAAGCAACATTGCAGCAACAGATACATATTTCTTAGGGTCTGGCGGGTAAAAAAAATTCCACACCCCTCTTGTAAACCGGCCTAGTTTCCTGCTCCCAACCCATGCTAAAAAACCAGCTACCAAGGCTGCAATCCCTGCTTTCTGGCCACGGCTCAAGCCTTTTTTCTTAGAAGTAAAATACTCATTCATTTTTTGTTCTAGGTCTTTATCCATTTTATCAGCCCCTTGTTTTTATCATTTTTTTGTTATAAGAAGTGCTTAAAATAACCATCTAAGAAAAAATCAGAGAATAAACGCAGAATCCGAATGAATTAATGATTTCTTCGGAACAGCTTTTTTTGCTTATCTCCAGTACTAAAGAACTCCTCTTTTTTTATATGTTCAATAACATCATGAATCTCAAGCCTTAAAATGCCAAAATCACGCATGTCATCAAGGAACAAGTAAAACTCTTTTATGGTTGGAAAAACAGCATCAACAAAATAATCATAATAGCTTATCCTATAAACAGAATTAACATTATCATGGCCTGTGAGAAAACTGAGCAGCTCAAGCTTTTGCCTGGACTTAATAAATACAAAGCTTCTGAAATAATAACCCAATTTCTTGAAATCAACCAATGAAGTATGCCTGGTTATTATCCTGCTCTTCACAAACTTATGATAATTATCAAAAACAGTGGTCACAGGAATGCCTGTGTACCTGCTAATATTACTAAAACTGCTCCTGGCATTATTCCTAAGATGCTTTAGAATGAGTAATCTTTTATTATCTCTCTTCATATGCTTAGTGTTTAAAACAACCTCTTAATAAACCCTTCCAAGGAAAAAACGAAAAGATTACACTGAATACGAAAAAATATTAAAACCTAATAATTACCCCAGGTGTTTATGGTGGAGAAGAAAAAAAACAGGAGAAAAAAGGATAAGAAAAAAAGTAAAAGAAAAAAAGAGAAAGAAAATAAAGAAAGAGAAAAGGCTGCTATTCTTAAAAAGAAAATAAAATACCTTGAAGAAGAACTAGTAAGAAAAATGCACATAATAGAGAATCTGAAAAAAGAAAATCTTATTCTGTTCAAGACAGCGCTCAAGCGAGCTGAGAAAAAGGTGAAAGAAAGAAGTTAGCAAAAAAATAAGACCATTCTATTTCTTTCCAAAAACTTTATAAACAACCTGCTTAAGAAATAAAGTAATATGAATCCTGAAGATCAGGAACAAAACGGTTTTGTGGGGGTTTATGACGACCAAGGCCGAGAAAGTCTTATGAAGAATGATGAGATAAGCCCTGAGGAAGAAGCCTTTATGGCAGGCTATGACAGAGAAGAAGAGAAGAAAGAGGAGACAGAGGATATCTATGAAGCTGCTTTTGACAAAGCAGTAATGGAGGAAAAAGAGAAAAGGAAAAGAGCCAAGAGAAGGCTGGCTGCTAAGAAAAGGGCTTTGAAAAAGAAGGCTAAATAGAAGAAAAAAGCCAGGAAAAAGAAGGCTAAAAAGAAAGCAAAGAAAAAGCCAAAAAAGAAAAAAGTAAAAAGAAAACCTAAGAAAAAAGCAAAGAAGAAGCCAAAGAAAAAAGTATTGAAAAAGAAGGCTAAAAAGAAAGCAAAGAAAAAAAGAGTTAAGAAAAAGGTAAAAAAGAAGCCAAAAAGAAAGATAAAGAAGAAAGTTGCAAAGAAAAAAACAAAAAAGAAACCAAAGAAAAAGCCAAAAAAGAAAGTAGCTAAGAAAAAGCCAGCAAAGAAAAAAACAAAAAAGAAAATTAAGAGGAAACCGATAAGAAGAAGGGCTTATGCCAGGAAGACGGTTTCAGCCAAGAAAATAAAGAAAAAATCAGTAAAAAAGACCACCAAGAAGGCTGCGCCTCAGAAAAAGCCAGCGAGAAGAAGGGACTTTCTAAGAAGACTTTTAAAAAAGAAAAGATAAGTTAAGCCTGAGTTGTCATAAGAGAAGTAAGCTTGCACTTAAAATTATTTACTTGTTTTCTGTGTAATCTTAAGAAGGGTGTAATAGTTAACTTTTTATATAAAGATACACACACTAGAAGCATAAAAAATGAAACTGCTATTAATACACTCAGATTTTATTGAGTATGAAGCAAAGAAAAAGGCTCTTAAGAATGCTGAGCCTGTTGCTAAAGGCAAGGAAAAAGACCGTATGGAGGAGTGCTTGGTAGTTTTTACTGCAGTGGAAAAGGTTGATGAAGATAACATCCAGGGCTCTGCTCAGAAAGCTTTTGAGGAAATCAAAAAGGACAGTGGCCAGGTTAATACAAAAAATATATTGCTCTATCCTTATGCTCATCTAAGCCCTGACCTTGCAAAACCAGAGCCTGCTGTCAAGATAATGAAGAAAACAGAGGAACTGCTTAAAAAAGCAGGATACACAGTAAAAAGGGCTCCTTTTGGCTGGTACAAAGCCTTTAATATCTCGTGTAAAGGTCATCCTTTGTCAGAGCTTTCAAGCACACTTGTCCCTGAAGGAGCAAGCAAAGAAGAAAAAGAACAAGGAAAAGAAATTGTTTCTGAAGCAGTAAAAGCAGAGGAAAAACTAAAGAGCCATTGGTATATCATGGATACTGATGGAAAACTAACTGATATTAGTAAGTTTGACTTTTCAAACCACTCCAGACTCAAGATATTTGCTTTTTATGAGAAAGATAAAGACAGAAAAAGTGCAAAAGAACCAGCGCATATAGCTCTTATGAAAAAACTTGAGCTGGTTGATTATGAGCCTGCTTCTGATTCTGGGAACATGAGGTATTATCCTAAGGGCAGGCTTATTAAGAAACTGCTTGAAGAATTTGTGACTGATAAAGTAGTAGAGTATGGCGGGGTAGAAGTAGAGACACCTATTAAATATAATATAAAGCATCCTGCTCTTGAGAGATACTTGCACAAGTTTCCTGCAAGGCAGTACCAGATAACCAGTGATAAAAAAACTTTTTTCTTAAGGTTCTCTGCCTGCTTTGGACAGTTCTTAATGGCTCATGACGCAGCCATATCTTACAAAGACCTTCCTCTTAAGCTGTACGAACTCACCAGGTATAGTTTTAGAAGAGAGCAGACCGGAGAGCTAAGCGGCTTAAGAAGGCTAAGAGCTTTTACAATGCCAGATGTGCATGCACTATGTGAAGACCTTGAGCAGGCAAAACAAGAGTTTAAGATAAGATTTGACTTATCCATGAACGTGCTTAAAGGATGCGGGATTGAGCCAAAAGACTATGAGATGG
This sequence comes from Candidatus Woesearchaeota archaeon, assembly GCA_019322375.1. GTDB lineage: Archaea > Nanobdellota > Nanobdellia > Woesearchaeales > SM23-78 > SM23-78. The sequence goes on along the minus strand of JAHWIP010000080.1, from coordinate 5,424 downwards.
GGCTTAGAGTGACTAAGGATTTTTATGATAATAATAAAAAATTATTAGAAGAGCTTGTTAAAAAACTTGGCAAACCAGTGCTTCTGGAAGTATGGGATGAAAGAAAGTTTTACTTCTTGCTTAAATATGACTTTAACTTTATTGACTCTGTTCACAAAGCAGCAGCCCTTTCAACAGACCAGATAGATGTTGAGAATGCAGAAAGATATGATATAAAGTTTACTAACAAAAATGGAAAGAAAAAACATCCAATAATCCTGCACTGCTCTCCAAGCGGAGCTATTGAAAGAGTAATCTATGCCTTGCTGGAGATGCAGGCAGACAAGATGAAAAAAGGAGAAGTGCCTGAATTCCCTTTATGGTTATCACCAACCCAGGTAAGAATAATCCCTGTTTCTCCTGAAAAGCACCTTGAAAAGTGTCTGGAATTAGCAGAGGAGATATTCAAGCAAAACATCAGAGTTGATGTTGATGATGAAACAGAAACCATTCCTAAGAGAATTAGACAAGCTGAGAAGGAATGGGTACCTTATATTGTTGTTATAGGGGAAGAAGAGCTTAAGAGCAACAAATTAAAAGTGCGTGTAAGAGCCAGCAAAGACACCAGAGATGTTAGCAAGGAAGAAATGATAACAGAGATTAAGGACAAGACAAAAGGATTCCCATTCAAACCATTAGCCCTGCCCAGACTGCTAAGCAAAAGACCTAAATTCGTAACAATAGAATAAAGACAAGATTAAATTAACCGTATTCATCTATCCAGAATCAGTTGCTTATCTTCTACCCACAGTGTATTGATAAGTGTTTCTTTTGCCAGTGTTCTTGTACTTGATAAGATTAGTCTTTCTCAGCTTTTTAAGAGACATAGTCACAGAGCCAATGCTCACCTTTAGTTTTTCAGATATCTGCCTAGAAGTAAACCACCTGCCTTTGTTCTTGCATAGAAAGTCGTATACTTCCTGCTGTCCCATTACAGACCACTCCAAGGGGATGTAATGGGGCTCAAAAAAGCATAGCTTTTTTGTTGACCCATAACTCACCCTCCTCTTTTTAATACATATAAACGCAAAAGTATATAAGCCTTTCCTTTTTAAGAGTTACCACGTAATAAGAGCTATTAACACCATTACAAAGCCAACGCCCATGGCAATCCAGGCATAAGTCTCGTACTGGGTAAGACTCTTGAAATAAGCCTTAATCTTCTGGCTGAGCCTGTCAATAATAATATCCAGTTTTGAGAGCATCTGCTTAAAATCAATATTAATCTGTTTAGCCATGATATTATATATAATTAATTTAAAAGTATATAAACCTTTGTAATGATTAACAAGTTATTAAAGAAAAATAAAAGAATTTAGATGTTTCTAGTGGTCATTGAATCAGAATATATAATCCTATTATTCTCAACTTTTAAATCTCCTGTCAGTCCTTTGAACTTAGAAGTTCTTAGGCATTCAGATAAGGCCTGGTCATTATCTATACATTCAGCTATTAGTAACATGGCATTGTAAGCAAATAATGAGTCTAGTGAGGGTTCAACACCATATTTTGCAATATATGCTTCTTTAAAGTTTTTTAGTATTGGTTTTTCATAGTCTAAATCCATGTCTGAGTAGATTATGTTGTATAATGAAGAGCCTGCTGTTTCTCTTACATCTTCATAGGTTACTTCTGATGTTGCATATATAGTTATATCCCCTAGTAATTCTCTAATCTGCACAATTAGAGTTCCTAGTGTTCTCCCTGCTTCTATAACAAACAAAGCATCTGGATTCCTGCTTTTTAGCTTTGTGATTATTGTTCTGAAATCTCTTTCTTGCGGGTCTGCTGCTTGCACATAAACCTCTCCTTTAAAGTTTTTTTTGAATTCATCTTTTACAGACACTCCAAAATCATCGTTTCTATAGATGACACCTATTTTACTTATGTCTCTTTTGTTTATTTCCTTAATTATAGCATTAACATGGTCTTCTGATGTCATTAAGTTCTGTATCATATAGCCATCTGCTACTGCTGGGTTGGCTGCTACTGTGATTACTGGAACTTTTTGCTCATTTACCAAAGGCTGCATTGCCAAGGATATTGAACTGCCCACTGCTAGAATAACATCTGGTTTGCTCAGCATTAGTTTGTTAAAAGCAGATATGGCTACTTTAGGGTTTGTCTGACTGTCTTCAACCAATAATTTTAGTTGTTTTGTGTGTGCTTTGTTATATTCATCTATGAAAAGTCTTATTGCATTCATCTCATCTATGCCATATTGTGCATAATCCCCGCTTAATGTCATTATTGCTGCTATCTTTATCTCTTTTTGTTTAGTCACTTGCCCAGTAGGTGTTTGTGAGCAACTGCTTAATATAGTAATCATTATTATGGCTATAGCTATCGCTAAGTAGGTTTTTTTATTCATTTTATCATCCCCCTTCTTCTTTGTTAAAACTCAAGGAGCTATGGCTCCCTGAGCAAAAAGGTCGATACAAAAAAATTTTTATTATCAGTCAGTAGTTAATATATATAAATTTATGTTGTCAAATATTTAACGACAGATTTAAATATAAGTACTTCTTAATCAATTATATGAAAGAAGAAACCTTGCTCGAACTCGGCTTAACAGAAAAAGAAGTAAAAGTATATATAGCCCTTTTACAGCTAGGAAGTGCTACAGTGCAGGAAGTATCAAGCAAAGCCAACACCTACAGGACATACACATACGAGATATTAAACTCTTTGCAGCACAAAGGCTTTGTAACCTATGTTATAAAGTCAGGAAAAAAATACTTTGAAGCGCCCCATCCAAGAAAAATCATAGAACTGCTCAAAGAAAAACAAGAAAAAGCAGAAAGAATACTGCCAGAACTAGAAGGAATATATAAGACTACCCTGAAAAAACCCTCAATAGAAGTGTTTGAGAAAAAAGAAGGATTAAAAACCCTGATGTGGTATTCATTAGCAGAACGCAAAGACCTTTCTATACCAAAAGAAAATGTTTTCATAGGAAACTTTGATAATTTTAATAAATACTTTGCATATTTCTCAGACTTATTAATAAAGGAAAGAGTGAAAAAAAAGATTCCCTTTAGATATGTAATTGATGACTCAGAGGAATCAAAAAGATTAACAAGAAATAATAAAAAAGTGCTAAGAGAGACCAAGATGTTCTCAGAATTAAGAAAATCAAAAGCAGAAATAGGAGTACACAATGACATAATGATGATATTCACCTTAGTAGAAGACGAACCCATAGGAATAAAAATACAAGACAAAGAACTGACAAAACTATTCAGAATAATATTTGATATAATATGGGGTAAAGGAAAATAAATCATTCTTAGCAACCTTTTTAAACCCTTCCTTATTCTTTAACCTAGAGAGGTGCATATATCATGTCTGAGCAAATATCTCCTGAAAAAGTGAATGATCATCTTTTTGTTATTAAGAAATCCGGCAGGATGAAGGTGCCTGTTAAGATTTTTGTAAGTGAAAAACTGTTGAACAAGCTAAAGGAGGATAACAGCTTAAAGCAAGGGGTAAACGTGGCTTCTCTGCCTGGCATATATAAGGCTAGTATTATGCTGCCTGATGCTCATCAAGGCTATGGTTTTAGTATTGGAGGGGTTGCTGCTATTGATTTTGAGCATGGATGCATCAGCCCTGGTGGTATTGGGTTTGATATTAATTGTTTAACTATGGATTCTAAAATATTGTGTGAACATGGATATTTTAAGTTTATCCAGTCATTTGAAAATGACTTTGACGAAGTCGAAAATGCTCATCCAGAGTATTCTCTTAAGACTAAGAAGCTCAGAAACTCTTTGGTCTCATTTGATATTAGCCAGAAGTCTTTTTCTTCCAAACAAGCAGGTTTTTTTATGAAGAAAAAACATTCCGGCACAATATTAGAAATTGAGACTAAGCTTGGTTTCAAGCTTCAAATCACAGAAGACCATCCTATTTTAACAAGAAATGGAATGGTTGAATCAAAAGATTTGCTCAAACATCAAGAAATTGCAATTCTTCCTTTTAAGGGTGTTGAATACAAAGAGCCTGAAAACAGAATTCTTGTTGATGAAGAGATTTTTTCAAAACAGGAAAAAAATGAATTAAAGAAAAGAGGCCTTTTGCCGCTCACCCTGAAGCATGATAAGCTTCCAATAATAACAAAGTTATTTGGTTACTTATTAGGAGATGGAACAATATATTTTTCTGGAAAAAAAGGTTATGTAAATGCTTATGGACCTGAAGAAGACCTTAAAGAAATGCAGAATGATTTGAAAAAACTGGGATTTTCTGCAAAAATTTATTCAAGAGTGCGCGATCATAAGATTCCAACAAGATATGGAAAAGTAGAATTCACAAATAAGACTTATGAGCTTCACACACCATCAAAAGCGTTAGCTAAACTGTTTTGTGAATTAGGCTATCCAGAAGGGAACAAAACATCAATGCCTTTTAGTGTTCCTTCATGGATACATACAAGTCCTTTATGGATTAAACGACTATTCTTATCTGGACTGTTTGGAGCAGAATTATCATCTCCAAGAACTCATACAAAAACAGGATTTGATTGCCCCACACTCTCAATTAATAAGAATTCTGTTCTTTTAGATAATGTTAGAGAGTTCTGTATTCAAATAATGGAATTACTAGAGGAATTTGGTGTGGAAACCTACAGATTATTGCAAAGAAAAGATTTTGTGAATAAACAAGGACCAACTCATAGATTAAGAATACAGATTTCATCAAAAGAGGATAATTTATTGAATCTGTGGGAGAAAATTGGATTTAGTTATAATAAGAAAAGAGATAATCTTTCACACATAGCAATGACCTATATAAAATCAAAAAAAATAATGACTAAAAAAAGAAAAGAAGTAGCATTAAAAACAAAGAAATTAAAGAAAAAAGGTCTCAAACTAAAAGAAATCCAAAAGCTTCTTGAATCTCCAATAACAAATAAGAGGTTTATTGAAAGACATTATTATGAGAATGCAAGTCACAGATTGCCTTTAGATTTCATCTCATTTAAAGAGTATGTTAAACTAAAAGAAAAGAATCTCAAGGAACATGGGTGTTTGTTTGACAGTATTAAATCAATAAAAAAGAAAGAATACAATAATTATGTGTATGATTTTAATATTCCTAGAACACATAGTTTTGTTGCGAATAACGTAGTTGTTTCTAATTGCGGCGTCCGTCTCTTGACCACGCCTCTCAAAAAAAATGATGTTGAGCCTAAGATTAAGGCGCTTCTTGAATCATTATTCAGAAATGTTCCTAGTGGCGTGGGAAGCGAGAGCTTTATCAGGCTTAGCGATGCAGAGCTTGATTCTGTTCTTAGCAAAGGAGCAGAATGGGCTGTTGAGCAAGGATATGGATTCAAGGAGGACTTGGAGAGATGCGAAGAAGGAGGCAGGATGAAGCAGG
>JAHWIP010000079.1 GCA_019322375.1 Candidatus Woesearchaeota archaeon | reverse complement strand
GTTTTATCTCAGATATGATTTCTGGGTAATGAGCAATTGCTTCTTTTGACTCTGATGTAAAAGGAACCCACACACTAGCTATATGCACTGCAATAGTCACAGGCCCTACAGGTAGCGCCCCATTGCTTTGATTAAGTCCATAAGGCCTCCAGTTAGTCTGAGTAACACTCTTGAAAATACTGCACCCTCCTTGCTGATAAAGCAAAGGCACTCTGTTAGCAAATCTTAGCAGTGTAGCACTTTGTTTAGGTGCTTGTTCTCCTCCATAAGCAACTGCTACTTCTACTTGGAATGGATTGCCTCGATAAACACTCGGACTTCGGGTTACAGCGCAGTAGTATTCTGCATTGACTTCTTTTCTCAAACCCTTTTCCAGCAGTTCCTCTCCTATTGGGCTGATACAATCAGTTGGAGGACTAATGATTTTTGTTTTCTTAATAGCATTAATCAGTTTTTCAGCATCATCTCTTGAAACCCTGCTAGGTTTGGTATTAGGAGGCACAAGTGCTGTTTCACATATTGCTTTGGCAGTGTTGCTTCCTACTCTTGAGAATTCTTTTACAAAAAACGCCTGCAGAGTTCTGAACTGGGTGTTCCTAAGCATCTTCAATAATAATCCCAGCTCTACTCCATAAGGATGAGGTTTTATCTCTGCTGTCTGCTTAGGCATTTCCTCAGTTACCCTGGGAAAGATTATCTGTTCTGCCTTGGGATTAACATAAGTAATGGTTACATGAGGATTAACAATAGCTGTTTGTTTAAGATAAGAATCAACACTCTGGCCTGCTTTTATATACCCCCCTTCCAAGTCCATCTCAATCCTGGTTCCATGATTCTTATCCCATTCCTTTATATTATCCTTTAGGATAAGAGGCTTGTTCTTAGCAGTATCAACTTTTAGTTCATAGTAATGAGCAGGATTTGCACTGCCTGTTTTAGAAACAATCCTGGAAGCCCTGCCTGTTGTGAGCTGAGCATACATAACACTGGCACTAATACCAATGCCCTGCTGCCCTCTGCTTTGCTTTAGCCTGTGAAACTTGCTGCCATACAATAACTTTGCAAATATCTTGGGTATCTGGGCTTTTACAATGCCAGGGCCATTATCCTCAACAATAACCCTGAACCTGTCATTGTTCATATCAACAACTTCAACTGCTATCTCTGGCAGTATATCTGCTTCTTCACAGGCATCAAGAGCATTATCAACTCCTTCTTTCACAGCTGTTAGCAAGGCTTTTCTCTTATTATCAAAGCCTAATAAGTGCCTGTTTTTTTCAAAAAATTCTGCAACAGAGATTTCTCTCTGCCTTCTTGCCATTTCCTCAGCAATGGTTGTTGCCATTCTTCCTTCTTTTTCTCCTCCTGCTTTTCGCTACACAAGAATAAAGAAATAAGTTATTTATAAATCTTTGTATAGTAAGTTTTATTAATCAGGATATATATTATATTATATGCCAAGAAAAATACCTGGTAAGCTTCCGAAAGACATGCAAATAATAGTTAATAAGCTAAAAAAATCAAGGAACAAAGAGGATTGCTTAAGAAAGGCTTATGATATTCTTTCTAAGAAAAACAGAGGGCATAGGTTAAAAACATATACCTGCCTGCCTGAACTGTTTGTTTGCAATGTAAACAAGTTGTGGAAGAAAAAAGGATTCATGCACTGCACAAATATTAATTATCTTCTAAGAATTCTGCTGGTTAAGAGTGGTTTTTTCAAAGAAAAAGATATTAAATCAAAATGGACTTTGGTATGGTATTTCTCACCCCACCAATACCTGAAGATAAGGTTAAACAAGAACAAATTTGTTTATGTTGATATCTGGGCCAAGCCTTATGGAATAAAATTTGGTGAATATGCCCATGGATTAAATATACCCATTTTCTCTTAAGAAATCAAAACCTTTTTTCCTGCCATCCCTTAGTTCAACAAGGGTGTGGGCATCACTGTTAACATAGATGCTTTTTGCTTTGGAGAGCATAAGCTTTGCTCTTTTAACATCACCCCATTTAGGATTGAGGTATCTGCAGTTAAATTCCAAAGGGATATCATATTTATTAGCATGCTCTACAACCACAAGAATGTCTATATCCTCAGAAAAAGCATGCAGATGCCCTATTGCATTAATAATCTTATGGTGTCTTTCAATAGCATTAATAAAAGCCTGGGTTAGTTTTTTCTTGGCCCCCTGATAAATCTCTGGATGATATGAAAGGATTATAAAATCTCCTTTTATGCCCTGAATATCATCACAGATATCTCCTTTTTCATTTAACAAGTCTGCTTCTACACCAAAAACAATCTCTATATCATTGTGAACATTCTTCCATCTTTGAGCTGCAGACCTAAAACAAGTCAAGGATTTGCCTTCTTTTTCATTGCCTTTCTGGGAGTGGTCTGTAAAAACAATCTTTTTCATGCCAATCTCTCCTGCAAACCTGACCATTTCATCTATTGTGTTTAATCCGTCTGAATAATTAATTGAGTGCACATGATAATCCTCTTTTTCTGTGTTTAGTATTTTCATTTTCAAAACCCTTTTTCCTCTGCTCTTGATTTTCTTTTCTGGTCTTCCAGCCATTTATACACAGTTGCATGCATACTGCCTGTTATTAACAGTTCTATTGCTCTTTTTGCATGAGCAACATCATTACACTCTCCAAGCATGCTAATGGTTTTTCCATAAACACTTAAAAATGTTCCTGTCATCTCCTCAATTGTTCTTCTTGCCTTGCCCTTGGTGCCTATAATTCTTGCCTTAACTCTTTTTAGTCTGTTCTTGTTATCAAGCCCATAATCTTTTAAACTGATTATTTCAAGCATGTAATCAGGTTTAAGCAAAAGCCTTGCAGTGTCAGGATTAAAACCCCTGGCAATAGCTTTTACAACCTCTCTTAAAGCATAGAGTTTAACAGCATCTTTGCCAGAAATAATAACATCTCCTTCAGTAGAATCAACAGATATGTTTGCCTTGGAATAATCCTCTAACTCCTTCTTATCCCTGCCTTTCACACCAATAAGAACAGCAATCCTGTCCTTAGGTATCTTAATGGTGTAGGAGTATTCTTCCTG
>JAHWIP010000010.1 GCA_019322375.1 Candidatus Woesearchaeota archaeon | reverse complement strand
ATGATAAGCTTAAGCCTAGTGATAAGGATTCTATGCGTAATGCTGTGAAGGTTGCTGGCAGGCTTATGACTATTCGTGTTATGGGTAAGGCTAGTTTTGCTCATCTTATGGATGAGTCTGGCCAGATTCAGTTATATTTTAAGCAGGATGAGCTTGGAAAAGATGCTTATAAACTGTTCAAAAAGCTTGATATTGGCGATATAATCGGTGTTGAGGGCAGTGTGTTTAAGACTAAGAAAGGAGAGGTAACTGTTAATGTTAAGAAGTTTGAGCTTTTAACCAAATCATTAAGACCTTTGCCTGAGAAGTTTCATGGATTAAAAGATACTGAGCTTAGATATAGACAGCGTTATGTTGATTTAATTGTTAATCCTGAGGTTAAAAAGAACTTTATTACTCGTTCAAAGGTTATACAGGCAATAAGAGAGTTCCTGCATAAAGAGGGTTTTATTGAGGTAGAAACCCCTGTTCTTCAGCCTGTTTATGGAGGAGCTGCTGCCAAGCCTTTTATAACCCAGCACCATGCTCTTAAGATGCCTCTTTATCTGAGAATATCTGATGAGATGTACTTAAAAAGATTAATTGTTGGTGGCTTTGAAAAAGTGTTTGAATTCTGCACAGACTTTAGGAATGAAGGCATAGACACATCTCATAACCCTGAGTTCACTCAGATGGAGACCATGGCTGCTTATGATGATTATAATGACAGCATGGCTCGCACTGAAAGAATGCTTGAGTTTGTTGCTAAGAAAGTGCTAGGAACCACTGAGATTGAGTTTGATGGAAAAAAGATTAGTCTTAAAGCTCCTTTTAAGCGTTTAAAAATGGTTGATGCTGTGAAAAAAGCAACAGGTGTTGATTTTAGCAATTTAAAGGATTTTGACCTTGAAAAAGCAAGAGAGATTGCTAGAAAACACAAAGTTGATATAGATGATGATATGAATGTGAGTTATATATTAGCAGAACTCTGCTCAGAGCTTGCAGAAACCAAGATTACACAACCAACATTTATAACTGATTATCCAAGAGAAGTCAGTCCTTTGGCAAAGCCTGTTAAGGATAATCCTGATTTCACAGAAAGATTTGAACTACTAATTGCTGGCATGGAGCTTGGCAATATGTATTCTGAGCTTAATGACCCTGCTGAGCTTAGAAAGAACTGGGAGGAGCAAGAGGAAAAACTTAAAAAGGGTGATGAAGAAGCTCATAGAACAGATGAGGATTTTATTAAAGCCATGGAGTATGGCATGCCTCCTACCAGTGGCATTGGCATTGGCATTGACAGGCTTGTTATGCTCTTAACCAATCAAACATCTATAAGGGAGGTTATCTTTTTCCCTACGTTGAGGCCTGAGCAAAAATGAGTGAAAAAAAATCAATAGAAGAGTTGAATAATAGAACTATTGTTGGCTTAACAGAAAAAATAACTATTAAGAGTGATTCTAATAAAAAAGAATTAATTGCAAGAATTGACACTGGCGCTACCAAGAGCAGTATTGACTTAACCCTTGCATCTGAGTTAAAACTAGGGCCTGTGGTTGATTCAAGGCTTATTAAGAGTGCTCATGGAACCAAGCTAAGGCCTGTGGTTCAGGTAGAAGTCACAATCTGTGGAAGAACCCTGAGGGGCAAGTTCACGCTTGCTGACAGGAACCACATGAAGTATCCTGTGCTTATTGGGCAGAATATATTGAAAAAAGGTTTCCTAATAGACCCGACAAGGCGTGCTGATAAACCAGGAAAAAAAGTTGATAAAAAATGAATTTGAAGGCAGCTATTATCAGTCTTGGAAGCGAGAGTTCTAAATGGACAGCCAAGGCTATGAAAAAATACTTCTCAGAAGTTGATGAGCTTGATATAAGAAAGATTGAGATAAATATATCTGGAAAGGCTGCTGAGATTCTTTTTGAAGGAAAACCAATAGGAAAGTATGATTGTGTGTATGTTAAAGGCTCTTTTAGATATGCTCCTTTATCAAAAACCTTGACTTCTGTGCTTAGAAAAAAGTGTTATGTGCCTATATCTGCAGAAGCATTCACTATTGCTCATGATAAACTGCTCACACACCTGGAACTTCAAAAGCACAACATTCCTATGCCAAGAACTTATGTGAGCTCAACTGTTCCTGCTGCTAAGAAGATTCTTGAGAAAATGAATTATCCTGTGATCATGAAGTTCCCTCATGGCACAGGCGGCAAAGGAGTGATGTTTGCTGATTCATATGCAGGTGCTTCTTCTTTGCTTGATGCTCTTTCTGCTCTTAGACAGCCCTTTATAATCCAGGAATATATTGAGACTGGTGGAACAGATATAAGGGCTATTGTTGTTGGCAATAAAGTAGTGGCTAGCATGGAGAGAAAAGCCAGTTCTATGGAGGCAAGGGCTAACTGGCATGCTGGCGGAACAGGAGAAGCTGTTGAGCTTGAAAGCGCTACTAAGAAGCTTGCTGTTAGTGTTGCCAAGGCTATTGGTGCTGAGATGTGTGCTGTTGATATGCTTAAGAGTGTGAAAGGCCCTTTGGTTATTGAGGCTAACCTTAGCCCTGGTTTGCAACTTGTTACCAGCACCACCAAGGTTGATGTTGCTGATAAGATTGCAAAGCACTTGTATGAGAAAACTATTGAGTTAAAGTCAAGAGAAAAAGATATTGAAGCCACCAAGATTATGAAAGGAATTGATGATAAGAAAGCTTGGAATGGTAGGAAAAAAATCATCACCACTCTTGATTTCAGAGGCAACATGATATTACTGCCAGAAATGATTACCAAAGCCTCTGACTTTGACCCAGAGGATAATTACGAATTAATAGCAGAGCCTGACAAAGTGATAATCAAAAAGGTGAAGATTAAGAAGGATGATGAGGATTGATTCTGTTTCTACTTTAAAATAAGGATAAACAAAAAATATTTATAATTGTAGTGCTTTTTCTTTACAACATGGGTGGGATAAAGGTTATTGCTAATAAAGAAGAATTTGAGATTACAAAAGAAAATCTTGAAAGTTCTGTAAAGAGACTCCAAACACATCTTAAAAAAGGAACTCCTGTTATGGTTGAAAGTTGGAGTTATAGTAGTCTAATCTTTGGAGGAGGACATAAAACAAAAAGACACTTGTTCTTTTCCAATGGCAGAAAAATAGAGGATGATACATTCTCAGTAAAAAAAGGAAAATTCAGCGGTGCTTATGCTGACTGTAGAGGTAAAGATAATATGTTTGAATCATATACTCTTACATCCATAGGAGGGGATAATAGTATTAATGTAAGTAACAAAATAAAGTCAGCAATAATAACACTACCACACAATTGGACAATGCCACAGTATAATGAAGGAACCTTTTCTCCAGCAGGCGGTATTAGCTGGACCTCTCGTCATGGAGCAGGAACTTCAAAAATAATGTTAGGAGACAAAGTAAGAGAACTGTTTCCAAAAGCCCTTAATGCTGTGAGATTTGTGCAGGATGGAGCCACCTTTGACCTGGATGTTTGGTACTCAATGCCCGGCTATTTAGTGACAAGTAAGGAGATACCAAAAGAAGAAGAGGGGAACAGAATCTTTGAGAGCAAATTATCCAGATTCGCTTCTCTTCAAGCAGCTTTTCGCCTTATAAAACAAGCTGGTTGGGAATTAAAGACTTGTTCTAGCTCTCTTCATGTAAGGCAGATAGGATTTTTTCAAGACGGTGTTGAGTATTATAGAGATGAGCTGGGTTATCCTGTTGATGAAGATGATTATGTTGTAGATGACATGATGCACCCTCAT
>JAHWIP010000078.1 GCA_019322375.1 Candidatus Woesearchaeota archaeon | reverse complement strand
TGTTGTTTTCTTGCTGGCAATAAGCAGTGTTGCTGCAGTTTCTATTGATGAGGAATGCCAGGATAATGGTTTTGACTATGGCATTGCTAAGTATGATTGTAGTAATGGAGTTTACACTCTGGACGAGCAAAACTCTTTGTATGATTACTATGTCTTTGGTTTCACAGGGGATTGCCAGGAAGCTGACTGGACAGCATCTCCTGGTGTTGATGGAGTACTTGTTAAATCAGCAGCAGATACATCAGAAGACGGCGATGGAACAAGCGGTACTGTGTATGGCTGGACAGAAACCAAGTGCAATCCTCAGGGCGTGTGCAAGGATATAACCCATGATATAAGCCATGTAACCTTTTGCAAAGATTCCAATGGTGGGAACGGAGGCAATGGATGCAAGGGTGACTGCAATGGGGACCACCCTGTGCCTGTATTTTCATTCGCTACTTTAGCAGTAGCAGTTGTGCTTGCAGGCTTAGGATTAGCCTATCTGAGAAAGCGTTAATCAAAATTCTTATTACCTATTTTTTTAAGTTTTCATACTCACAAAAATCCACCTTAAAACCCAAACATTTAAAAATAATGAATGGTTCGCAACTGAAAGATGACAAAAAGAACAGATGCTGAAGACAGTTTTGAAATGTCAGAATATCATCAGATGTTAAAAAAGAATTGGATATTAGCAATCATAATCTTTTTGGTTATTGCAGGAGCAGTTGTTGCTTATACTTTCACAGCACCCAGGATTTACCAAGCCAGGAGCCTGGTCATGGTTACAAGCCAGGACCAAACCCTGCTTTTACTGGGGAACACTCTTTCTCGTATTGATATAGAAACCCAGAAAGAAATCATTCTGAGTGCCAGTGTTCTTAACCCTATTTACAGAGAGTTTGGAATCCAAGCTTTTAAGATAACTGCACAGTCCATAAAGGATTCTAATGTGATAGAGATAAGAGCAGAATCACAAAATCCAATGATTGCTATGAAGGTTGCTAATGGAGTGGCAGAATCATATGTTAATTATGTTCAGGAAACCAGAAAGCAGGATGCTCTTGAAGTGAATAGTTTTATTGCAGAGCAGATAGAAACTTACAAAACAGAACTAGATGTTCTTAACACCCAAGTTGTTTATTATACAGTCAAAAAGGATTCAGAAAACCAAACCCTAACTCTGGAAGAAGAGCTTGCTTATCAAAGCCTGCTCCAGACAATTGCAGCAAAAGAAAAGCTGTATAATTATCTATTATCCAAGGGCGAAGAGGTAGGGATTGTAGCAAAAGAGAAAAGCGGGCATGTTAAGATTATTGAATATGCAGACCTGCCCACCATCCCTATAAAACCCAATGTTATTCTTAATTTTGGACTTGGGTTGGTGCTGGCAATTATAGGAAGCATAGGTATTGTGTTTTTAAAAGAGACTCTTAGAAATACTTTTAAAAGCATAGATGAAGTTGAGGCTGAGTTTGGACCAATAGTCATGGGAACCATTCCTAAATCAAGGAAAAGAGCACGAGCCTTTCTTGACTTTCTCTCAGACAGGGTATTTGCTGAGAATATGCGTGTGCTTAAAACAAATCTGATGTTTAATCTTAAAGATAAGGACATAAGGTTTATTTCTGTAACTTCTCCTGAAGAAGATGGTAAAAGTGTTGTTGCATCTAACCTGGCTCTTGAATTAGCCAAGAGCGGTAAGAAAGTTCTTTTGGTTGATGCTAATCTAAGAAAGCACGAGCTTGATAAGAGATTAAAAATAAAAGGGGGTGAGATGGGTTTGAGTGATGTTATTCAGGGAAAAATTAAGCTAAACAATGCTATTAAGAAAACATCCCGTAAGAACCTGTTTTTCCTTCCATCAGGTAAATCCAAGGTCTGGCCAAGCGAGCTCATCACTTCTGAGAATATAAAAGAGATACTAACAAAGCTTAGGTCTAGCAGTGTGGATGTTGTTATATTTGATAATGCTTCACTTAAGTATTCTGAGAGCATAGTCCTGTCTGCTAACAGCCAAGGGGTTTTGTTTGTTATTGCTTTTGATAAAACCAAGAAGGACATGGCACTAAAAGCCAGGGCTGCGCTTAGCAAGGTCAAAGCCAACATAATCGGTGTTGTTGTTAACTTCTGTAAATAAAATAATTTATAATTAACCACTGGGAATAATAAAAATGGCAGAAAGAATTCTGGTTACAGGCGGAGCAGGGTACATAGGAAGTGTTGCTGTAAAGGCATTGATTAAAAAAGGCTATGAAGTAATTGTTATAGATAATATTTCAAAGGGTTTGAAAAGCCTGGTTGATAAAAAAGCAGAGTTCTGTGAAGTTGATTTGGTTGACAAGGAAAAGCTTGAAAAAGTGTTTGATAAAAAGATTGACAGTGTTATGCACTTTTCTGCTTACAAAGCAGCTGGAGAATCAATGGAAAACCCTGTGAAGTATTCTGATAATATCACAGGCACTGTTAATTTATTAAATCTTATGGTTAAGCACAAGGTTAAGAAGATTATTTATTCCTCAACTGCTGCTGTTTATGGAGATCCAGAGTACAATCCTATAGATGAAAAGCACCCTACCAAGCCTATTAATTATTATGGGTTTACAAAATTAGTGTCTGAGCAGGTTATTGAGTGGTATTCTAAGATTTATGGGTTAAACTATGTTTTTCTAAGATACTTTAATGTTGCAGGCGATGCAGGCCTTGACTATATTGACCCTGAAGCTTATAATATATTGCCTATTCTTATGGAAGTAATCTTTGGCAAAAGAGAGAAACTGGTTATTTTTGGCAATGATTATGATACCAGGGATGGTACATGCATAAGAGATTATATTGATGTGAGTGACTTGATTAATGCCCATGTTCTTGCTTTGAAGGTGAAGGAAAATGCAGTTATTAACCTGGGAACATCCACTGGTGTGAGTGTTAAAGAGCTGGTAGACGCCACTATCAAGGTTACTGGTAAAAAGCTTGCTTATGAATACGGTGCCAGAAGAGAAGGAGATGCTGCTTTGCTGGTTGCTTCTAATGAAAAAGCAAAGGAAATCCTTGGCTGGACTCCTAAAAAGAGCATAAAAGACATGATAAAGTCCACTTATGACGCTTATGAGAAGGGTTTGAAGGGATAAGTGTTTTTCTGTGCAAAGCCTGCAAAACCGAAAAATATATAAATAAGTTGTTCATTCTATATCAACAACGTTGATTTAAAGTCAACGAAATTACTTAATGATGATGAGCACGCTGCTGAATATATATTAATAAAAGTCTTTTGTTTTTGCCCACAGGGCAGTTGCGCGCCGAGATAAGGATTTAGATAATACCCTTAATTCATGAGAAAGGAGGAATAATAATGACCAAGCATAAGAAAGAACATAAAAAAAAAGCCAGAAAGGAAGAAGTAAAGGAAAAAAGCATTGAAATAGAAGACAAGGAAAAGCACAAAAAAGAGGATAAAGAAGCTAAAATAAAGGAATTAACAGAAACATTGCAAAGAGTGCAGGCAGAGTTTGAGAATTACAAGAAAAGATGTGAAAAAGATATGTCTAATTTTGCTAAATGTGCAAATCAAGAGCTGATGAAGAAGCTGCTTGCTTTTATTGATGATTTTGAGCTTGCCTTGAAGAACTGCAGGGCAAAGGATGATTTCTACAAAGGAATTGAACTAATCTACTCCCATCTAATCGAAGCCCTGCACTCTCAAGGACTAAAGCATATAGAATGTGTTGATAAGAAATTTGACCCTTATTATCATGAAGCCTTGCTTACAGAGGAGAGTGATAAAGAAGAGAACACAGTACTTGAGGAGATGCAGAAAGGGTATGTGTTGAATGATAAGGTTATAAGGCATAGCAAAGTAAAGGTTGCGAAGAGGAAAATAAAATAAAATTTTGAAAAAATGAATAAAGGTGAAAATTATGGCGAAAGAAAAAATAATCGGTGTTGATTTAGGAACCACTTTTAGTGCTGTGGCTGTGTTAGAGGCTGGCAAGCCTGTTATTATTCCAAATGCAGAGGGCGAAAGAACAACTCCTAGTGTTGTTTCCATGACAGAAGACGGGGAAAGGCTGATTGGCAGAATTGCCAGGAACCAGGCAATTACTAATCCTGAGCACACAGTTGCCAGTATCAAAAGGCATATGGGAGAAGATCATAAGGTTAAGATTTGGGATAAGGAGTTCACTCCTCAGGAGATTAGTGCTATGATTATACAGAAGCTAAAGAAAGATGCAGAAGATTACTTAGGCCAAAAGATTAAGAAAGCAGTAATCACAGTACCTGCTTATTTTGAGGATGCCCAGAGGCAGGCAACCAAGGATGCTGGAAAGATTGCTGGCTTAGAAGTGCTTAGAATCATTAATGAGCCAACAGCAGCATCATTGGCTTATGGGCTTGACAAAGGCCATGACCATACTATCATGGTGTTTGATTTTGGAGGAGGAACCTTTGATGTATCTATTCTTGAACTGGGAGAAGGGGTTTTTGAAGTAAAAGCAACTAATGGAGACAATCATCTTGGAGGAGATGATATTGATAATATATTGGTTGATTGGATGGCTGATGAGTTTAAAAAAGCTAATGGTATTGACTTAAGAGAGGATAAGACTGCTCATCAAAGGCTTAAAGAAGCTGCTGAAAAAGCCAAGATTGAGCTCTCAACCAAGATAAAAACAACCATTAACCTGCCTTTTGTAACAGCTGACAAAGCAGGCCCAAAGCATCTGAACATGGAGCTAAGCAGGGCTAAGTTTGTGTCTATGATACAAGAAATTATTGAAAAACTAAAGGTTCCAACACAATTAGCTATGAAGGATGCTAAGATAACAGCAAAGGATATTGATAAAGTCATTCTTGTGGGTGGAAGCACAAGGATTCCAGCAGTGCAAGAGCTTATTAAGAGCCTGTCTGGAAAAGAAGGTGAGAAAAGTGTTAATCCTGATGAAGCAGTGGCTTTAGGAGCTGCTATTCAGGCAGGAATTCTTGCTGGAGAAGTAAAAGATGTATTATTGCTTGATGTAACCCCTTTAAGCCTAGGCATTGAAACTCTTGGAGGAGTATTTACTAAGCTTATAGACAGGAACACAACTATTCCAACCAAGAAAAGCCAGATTTTTAGCACTGCATCTGATAATCAGCCAGCAGTAACCATTCGTGTATTCCAGGGTGAGAGGAGCATGGCAATAGATAATAAGCTGCTTGGACAGTTTGATTTAGTAGGACTGCCTCCTGCTCCAAGAGGAGAGCCTCAGATTGAGGTAAGCTTTGATATTGATGCTAATGGCATTGTGCATGTTAATGCAAAAGACCTTGGAACTGGCAAGGAGCAGAGCATAAAGATAACTGCAACAACAAATCTATCTGAAGATGAAGTTGAGAAGATGAGAAAAAATGCAGAATCGCATGCAGAGGAGGATAAGAAGAGAAAAGAAGATGCAGAAACAATTAATGCAGCAGACACATTGATATTTACATCTGAAAAACTCTTCAAAGACTTTAAAGGCAAGGTTGACAGCAAGGAGATAGATGCTGTTAAGAAAGAGATTGATGAGCTGAAGAAGTTAATGGGACCGGAAAAAAAGGATGTTAGTGCTATTAAGAAGAAAATGGATGAGATAAATGAGAAAATACAAAAAATGAGCACAGAGATGTACAAGAAAGTTGCTGAGGAGCAGGCTAAAAAGCAACAGGCAACAGGAGGAGCAGGACCTGGTGCTCAAACAGGACCGAGCACTGGCCCAGAACCACAACCAGAGCAAGGAAAACAAGATGATGTTGTTGATGCAGAGTTTGAAGAGGTTAAAGAGAAAGAGGAGAAAAAGGATAAAAAGAAGGATAAGAAAAAGAAAGATAAGGAATAAACTAAACATAAAATAATTAAAGACAAAGGTGGTAATCATGGAGAAAAAAGAAATGCAAGGAGTGCAACATTTGGATCATTTTCCTTTGATGTCAAACCAGCACACTGTATCGCACCAGCCAGATAAGTTTATTATTGATTTTAGAGGTATCTACCCGCAATTTGCACCTGATAACAAGCCTCAGGCAGTGGTCACTCATAAGGTTGTGATACTAGACCCTTATGTTGCCAAGGATTTGCTTGATAATCTGAGTAAAAATATAAAGAAATATGAGGAAAGGTTTGGCAAGATAAAAGAATCTGATGCTTTGAAGAAAGCTAAGAAGGAGCAGAAAAAAGTTGGTAAAAAGAAAAAAGCAAAAGGCTCAGTGCAAAGACCTAGTTATATGGGTTAATATGATTAAGTTAAGTTAATTAGCATGTGATAAATAAATATTAACCTTTTTTGCGCGAGACGCTTAAATGTTTATCTTAAGGTTTTTTTATGTTTGCTCACAGGCTTTTGCGCGCGAAATTTAAGGCTTTGGAATGCCCTTAAAAGCAACTTTTACCATAACATTTAAAACAAACAACACTAATCTGATGGGAGTATGGCAAAAGACTATTACAATATATTAGGAGTAGATAAGAATGCTAGTAAAGCTGAGATTAAGAAAGCTTATAAACGCTTAGCCAAGAAGTTTCATCCTGATTTAAACAAGGAATCTGGTAGTGAAGAGAAATTCAAGGAAATTAATGAGGCTGCTTCTGTGCTTGGTGATGATAATAAGAGAAAGCAATATGATGCTTATGGGCCTGATGCTTTTAAGTATGCAGGTGCTGGTGGTCCTGGTGCTGGTTTTGGTGGTTTTGACTTCTCTGGGTTTGATTTTTCTGATTTTGGTTTTGACAGGTTTGATTTTGACAGTATCTTTGATACTTTTTTTGGAGGTGGAAGCTTTGACAGCAGAGGCTCAAGAAGCCCTTTTAGAAGAGCAAGAGCATCTGGTGGAAGAGATTTGGCTTATGACTTATCCATAACTCTTGAAGAGGCTAGCAAAGGTGTTAGGAAAAAGATAAAAGTAACCAAGAATTATGTTTGCAAGGAATGTGATGGTAAAGGAGGCACAGGTATTGCTTCTTGCCCTGATTGCAATGGAACAGGCATGTATCAGGAGACCAGAAGAACTGTTTTTGGAGTGTTCCAGACCCGCACTTCTTGCAGGGCTTGTAATGGCACTGGTGAGAGTGTTAAGCATGCCTGCAAGGAGTGTGAAGGAACTGGCAGGGTTAGAAAGACTAAGACTATTGAGGTTGATGTTCCTGCTGGCATTATGGATAATGCTAAGCTAAGAGTGGGTGGTGAAGGAGAAGCTGGTTTTAGAGGTGCTCATTCTGGTGATTTATATTTGTTAATCCATGTTAAGAATCATGACTTATTTGAGAGGCATGGTGATGACCTGGTTTTAGAGCAAAATATATCTTTTTCTCAGGCAGCTCTTGGTGACAAGATAAAAGTGCCTACTATTGACGGAGAAGCCAGTTTAAAGATTCCTAGTGGTACTCAGCCAGGCACAATTCTTAAAATGAAGGGCAAAGGGGTTAAGCATTTGCATGGGTTTGGCAGAGGAGACCAGTTGGTTAAGATGAATATATCTATTCCCAAAAAGCTTAATAGAAAGCAGGAGAAACTGTTAAAAGAGTTTGAGAAGAGCTTGGAATAGTTTTGTCCCCACTCCAGAATAGAAAACTTTATATATTTCTTTAAGTTATGCCCTGTGAAAAGATAGAGATATTTATCTTAATTAACAGGAGGGTGGTAAAATGAAAATAAATATGTTTTTAGTTCTTGTGACATTAGCAATGTTTTTGCTGGCAGGATGCCAGACAGTACTGTTAGAAGGAAATGTTTCAGAAGAAGAAATAGAAGAAATCCCAATAGAAATAGGAGAGATAACTCCTGAGGAAGAAGCAGAAGAAGAGATGATGATACCAGAGGAAGGGATTGTGATAGAAGCAACAGAAGGAGACATTGTAAAATTAAAACCAGAAGCAGTAGACCCTGACGGAGATGTGATATATTATTCTTTCACAGAGCCTTTTAATGAGAACGGCAGGTGGCAGACAGAGGAAGGAGATGCAGGCCAATACCTTGTGACAATCACAGCAAGCGATGGCAAGGATGAGACCAGCCAGGATGTATTAATAATAATCCATAAAGCTAACAAAGCACCTGTGATTGAGTGCCCAGAAGAAGTAATTGTTAAAGAAGGAGAAACCATCAGGCTTGACTGTAATGTGTATGACCCTGAAGGAGAAAGCGTTGTGGTAGAGTACTCTGGATTTATGAAAGGCCCAATATATGAAGCTACTTATGAAGATGCAGGAGAGTACAGTGTGCAGATAAAAGCCAGGGATAAAGAAAAAGAAAGTGAGACTGTAGTAGAGATAAAGATACTTGATGTGAACAGAGCACCAGAGATAACTGATGTGCCAGAAGTGATAACAGCCATGGAAACAGAACTGGTATCACTAAGCCCAGAGGTAAGCGACCCTGACGGAGATGAAGTAACTCTTGCTTTTTCAGAGCCTTTTGATGAGAATGGTGTGTGGAGAACCCAGGTAGGAGATGCAGGCACTTACAAAGCCAGTATACTTGCAAGTGATGGCAAAGGAACCACAAAAAAAGAAGTAACCTTATTGATAACCCAGAAAAACACAGCGCCTGTGCTCAAAGAAATAAATGACATAACAGTATCTGAGGGAGAAACCATAGAAATACCAATTGATGCAACTGACAGGGAAGGAGACGAGTTAACAGTAGAGGTAAAGGGATGGATGAATCAAGCAACTTACACAACCACTTATGATGATGCAGGAGAATACACAGTAACAGTGATAGTCAGTGATGCAGAGTATGAGAGTAAGCAAACCTTTAAAGTGACAGTTGAAGATAAGAACAGACCGCCAATATTCAAGGTGCCTGCTTAAAATTTTTTAATTTCTTTTTTTAAGGGGTGAATAAAATTAATGATAGAGTAATTCTTATGCACCCAGAGAAACTAGATGAAACTTCTTTTATAAAAATTTTAGAGAAGATTTATATTAAACCAAAACTAGGGATGCATGTAGATATTGATAAAATGCTATTGTTCTGGGAACATCATTTTGATGCATTTGAGGTAGGATACCCTAATGGACACAAAAAAGAAGGCAGTCTTAGATATAAAAAAAATTTTGTAAGACTTCCTTTTGGAAAAAAATTACTAGCATATGAAATAAATGAGTTTAAAGCTGAGAACCCTCCAAGAGGTATAGTTACTATTGGCTATGTAGCTGTAAGTCCTTTAAATCAAATCACACAAGAAGAGCTTCTTTCAGATGGTTTTGAAAATAAACAAGATTTGTTATGGCAGATGACTAAGATGGAAGAAAGGTATTATAAGGATTGTACTCCTGAATCAATAGTTTCTTATTATAAATTTGAGGATTATAATCCAAATCCTAGTGAAAAAGAAGTGAAAGAGCTTTTAGAAGCAAAGCTTGTCTAGGCTGTAGCCTGTTTTTTGTTGTGCAATTTCTCTAAGGGCCTGATGATCAGCTATGTCTATTTTACCTTCTTTAGCTTGAGTTATTGCATAGCCATTTGGGTTGGGGGTTATATCCACTCTTTGCTTGATTTTTTCAGTAAGTTTATGCACTTTCCAACCATTGCTTTCATAGAGTTCAAGTATCTTATTAATTGCTTCTCCTGCCTGGATATTTCCTTGTATCTCAATAACATCAAGGTCTGGAAATACTAATTCACCCCATCTTGGGTATGGATTAAATAAATAACATGTTGAGATAAAGTGCTGCTTGATATTGCCCACTTGTATTACTGGTTGTTGAGCAAAAACTGTCAGATTTAAGTCCCACCCTTGCTTTTCACCAATCTTTTTCTTGAAATCATGATTGTTTATAAAAGGCATATAATCTGGATGAAAAGTTACAAGGTTGTCATAGTCCTCAAATGCCAGTTTTTCGTATAATTCAGAAACACCTTTTGGTTGGTTAACTGGTTTATATGTATTTCCTGGGTTGCAAATCAAAGTAAGTTCTTCCATGGCGGTGTTTGTTACTTGCTAGTAGTTTATAAACTTTTTTGTTTTTTTATAAATCTTCTTCACTTATAACACTTATAGAAAACTTTTTTAATTTATAAGCTTTCTTTTTCTGATTATGAAGAACAAGCTCAGACTCGGCTACTCCAACGAATATATCTGTTTTGAGGATGTTAATAACAAGGATTTAGTTAAAGACAGGAATATTAAGTGTAGCTTTTGCAATGATAAGATAAGAAATGGTGACTGGTTATCCATCATCCATAACCCTGGCAATGCTGATAAGCCTAAGAGGCTTCATTTCTTTTGCCTTGGCAAGAAGTGTCATTTTGAGTGGGGTTTGCAGGGGCAGAGAGAAAGAGAGGGTTGATTTTAAAAGATTCTCTTGTATGGTTTAAATGTATAAGGCATTATTTTTACTGAATACTCTTCTGCTTCCTTTCTTTTAAGAACATTATGAGTGTCTTTGTCTGTGAAATGCGGCTTTGTTTGTTTTTCTAATGACGGTATGTGTGTTACTGGTTCTATGCAGAACATCCCGCTTTCTTTTCCAGGACACCAGAGCATCAAATGATCAAATCCAGTTGTATATATCGAAATTCCTCTTCCTGCCTGTCTATTCATGTAACGAATATCTCGCATTCCTTCTAATTTTAGTGCTCCTTCTTTAGAATTAGATGCCTCTATTACTTCTTCAAGTGTGACTCTATGAACAGGCGATTGATTTGTTAGATTGTAAAATACTCCTTCTGATGCTGGCCCATGCATTTTAAATGCAGGGTGCCATCCTAACATATAGGGCATATTTTTCTTATTAGGCCCTTTTAGATAAAAACGCACCTTTAATATTTCTTCTGACTCCGGATATATAATCTTATTCAATTTATATCTAAACGGCCAGTCTAGGCTTTCTGGTCTTGTTTTATCTTTTTCATGCTTAGGATTAGGTAATAGAGTTTTACCGTCATGAATTTGAGTTAAAAAAGCCATGTTTGGTTGTACATTAATATTTCCAAATCCCAGTATCCTTGATATTCCATGCTGATCCATTGGATGCGTGTCTTTTCCTATTTGCACTTGATAATCCTTTACAGGGCCTACCACTGGAAACATTACTATTTCAGAATTCTGCCATCCTTTTTTGTCTTCTTCTGTTTTAAGAAGGTCTAGCAGTCCGCCTCCATGCATAAATTGTACTCTGTCTTTAGAAATACCTACTATTTGGCCATCAGTCCGTGATACTTGTACTGATATACCTCCTTTCTCTAAAGGCCCTAGTGTGAGAATGTGTTTATCATAATCTTTTGAGTTCATTTTTATCTGTGCACTGGTATATTATAGAGTTTATAAATATTTCGATTTGTAACTACTGGGGAGTGTTAATGATTTTAGGGTGTGGTGTTTTTTTTAATGTTTGAATTCTTATTCAACTTTCAATATATACATCATTTGATGGTCTTTTCTGCGCTGAACCCAGGGGTTTATTACGTCTTTGTGTGTTATGTTTAGTCCTTCTTGGTCATGGGTTAAATTGTATAGATTTATTCCAGCCACTCCTCCCAGGCACAAGGGCTCTAGGTTTGTAAAATCTATTATGCCTATGTGTCCTCCTGGCTTGACAACTCTTTTTATTTCTGCTAGTGCTTGCTCATTGTTTGGTATTGCAGATAAAGCATAGGTTAGTATGGCTTTGTCAAAGAAGTTGTCTTCAAAGCGCAGTTTTTTGGCATTTGCTTGGATAAAATGAGCATCCAGACTGTTTATTTTTCTTGCTCTTTTTTTGGCTTTTTGTATCATCTTTGGGTTTATGTCAGTGCAGTAATACTCTGCGTTTTTTGGGTAGTAAGCAAGGTTTTTTCCATTTCCTGTTCCTATTTCTATTACTCTGTCATTTGGGGCTATGTTTAATCTTTCTATTAGTTCTTCTCTTGCTAATGGAAACTCGTTTTTTTTCATAGAATAATTATAGAGCTTGGAAACCAGAGTATACCATCTGTTTATCTGTTTTTGTTGTTTGTCTTCTTTTGAATCGAGCATGTTTATGTGTGTTTGTGTGAAAACAAGTATTTAAATCTTTCGGTTTTTTATTACTAATAAGTAGTTATATATTTCGATTTTCCAGCCGGGAAAACCTTGAAAAACCCTTTTTCCCTCGCGAACAAAGTGAGCGAGCAAATAATTATTTTACTTCTAGCTTAATCTTATTTTTTAATTATTAACAGTTAATAAGTGTTTAAACAGAAAGATGTTTATCTTCTTCTTACAGATACATTTATAAATCCTTGTTTATTCCCAGAACCTCACCTTATTTTTAAGGACTGAAAAACGCGAATTCCTCCTTTTCCGAGGTTTTTCCGCTCATTTTCAAAAGGTTTATAAAGTATCATCTCTTCCAGGTTGCTACTTTATAGTAAAAATAGAAGGGTGTTTTAATATGACCAAGATGCAATACTCAAACCTGTTAAAAGGGTTCATCCAAGAGCTGGATGACTGTTATGTGTTGATGAAAAAGAAACATGAAGATAATAAGATGGAAGTAGAATACATCTTTAAAGACTTACAAGACAAGAAGCTGGGCTCGATAAGAGAAGTAATAGAGGACATCCAGAGCTTAATCAAAGAGAGAAAAAAATTAAGAGACGAGATATTCCAAGACTTAGAAAACATAACCATCAAGATAAACAACTTCTTAACAGAAAAACAAGACGAGCTAAAACCAGAAGAGCTGGTAGCAATAAAGAAAAAACTAGTAGAAATAGAGGAAACCAAAGCACAGGAAAAACTAAACTCATGGAGAGATGTTTCTGCATTAAAAAAAGAGCTCAGAGATCATATAAGAGAGTTCAGAGAAAAAAGAGACGGAATAGATGCACTTGAGAGCATGATAGAGTAAAGAGGTGGAAAAATGATAGATAAACCTGATGTTAGGAGGAGCATAAGACTTCCAGACAAAAAAGCACGCTCTCAGAAGATAACTCTTTTTGGAACCATTTCACTAGATTCAATAGAAGAGGCACTTAAACAGGTAGCTAATGAAATCTCAGGAACATATGTTAAAAAACTTGTTTTAGATTATGATGGAATAAAACAATTTGATCTTGGGATCAAGAGTGACTATCCTGCAGAGGATGTTGTGCTTTTGACTGGTAGTAGCATAGACAAAGCCAATCCCTACTTTATAATGGCTGAGAAATTGTATCATCCCAATGAATTATATGTTGCTAGCACAACTTGGCCAGGAGAAACATATGCTATTGCATTCACAAATGAAGCAGTAGTTAAAGCTGTTGAAAATGTCAGAGACAGATTAGAAGAAAAACTTAAAGAAAAAATTATACAAAAATGAGACCAGAAATTGTTACAGTCGAGGATATGAGCAAGAAGTTAAAGCCAATCCTAGGCTCAAAAATAGATAAATTATTCATGAACTACACCTTTACTGATGAGCTTGATAAGAAGAGAGAGATAGGACAGTTTATTCATGCATTGTACATCAAATATGTGAGCCAGGCAGTGCTAAAAGACCAGATTATACTAACACCTCCAGCAAAACAAGCAGTTAAAGGAGAATACCCTGTAGGCCTGGTGAGTTATGCAAATAATGAGCTTTATCCTTTTAACCTAAGAGAGCATGACTGGCAAAGGCATATGTGCATAACAGGCATGAGCGGTTCTGGAAAAACAACTCTTTCTTTTCAAATCATAAGAAACTTTATTGTAAAGAAAAAACCTTTCATGGTAATGGACTGGAAAAAGAGTTTTAGGCCATTAATGCTTATAGACCCTGAAATAACCCTTTTTACAGTAGGAAATGAAACTATTAGCAATGGTTTCAAAGTTAATATTAACAAGCCTCCAAAAGGAGTGCCTGCAAAGGAATGGATAAGCATTCTAACAGATGTAATCATTGAGAGTTTTAGTGCTAGCCATGGAACAGCCAAGATAATTGCAGAGGTAATGGACAAAGCTTACAAAGACTTTAAGGTGTATAAAGGCTCAAAGAATTATCCGACCTGGCTGCAAATCCTGGATAGATTACAGGAAAAAGAGAATGAGAGCAAGAGATGGGGAAGAGAAACAGAATGGCTTACAAGCGCTGTAAGAATAGCACACATGCTCACTTTTGGTGATTATGGAAAATGTTTGTGTGCAAAAGGAGAAGAAGAGATGACAGTGGAGGAGCTGCTTGACAAAAAAGTAATCTTTGAACTTTATTCCTTGAATGCTGCTCAGAAAAAGTTCTTCTGTGAGTACCTGATGACTTATATCTATAAATTAAAAAAGAATTCAAACATGGTGTCAGATGAGTTTAAACACGCAATCATAGTGGATGAAGCGCACAATATTTTTTTAAAAGACAGGCCTGTTTATATGAAAGAAACCATAACAGACATGATATACAGGGAGATGAGAGAATACGGAGAAGGCATAATATGCATTGACCAGCACATATCCAAGTTATCAGAGGTTGTTGTTGGTAATAGTGCATGTGTAATCGCTTTTCAGCAAATGCTGCCCAAAGACGTAGATGTGGTTGTTAACATGATGCAGTTAAGAGAGCATAGAAATTACTTTTCAATGCTGGACATAGGACAGGCAGTGGTTAGGCTGGCAGAAAGATATAATGATCCTTTCTTAATCAAAGTGCCATTTATCCCCCTGAAAAAAGAGGTTGTTAGTAATGATTATGTTATTAAAAGAATGAGAAAATACATGAAAGAATACTTGCTAAGAAAAGCAATTGACTCAAGCAGAGAAGAAAGCATGGGTAAAGAATTTGAGGAAATAAAAAATATATATTATCAGAGCGGAGTAAGAACCAATGTTAAAGAAGTTAAGAACATACATTTTGATAAAAAACCAAGAACATACCAAGAGATAATAGAAGAGAAAGCAATTCTTACACAAGAAGAAAAAACATTTTTAGAGCTTGTAAAAAAAGAAAAATTAAGTGTGAGCCAGGCATATACTAAATTAGGATTAAGTGCAAGAAAAGGCAATCAGATAAAAAAAGCGCTTATAGAGAAGAAATTAGTCCAGATAAAAGAAGAAAAAAATCATAAAGGCTGGAAAAAGATGCTCATGCCAGCAATAGCATAGATTATATTCCTTAAATCACAAAAACAAAACCAATAGAACAAAACCAAAAACAAATTATACCAAACCCAAAGCGGATTGATATACAAGAAAACCAACCAAAGCTTTAATTGAGTTGAACAAATTCATTATGAGCCAAAAACCTTAATGAAAAACCCAACAAAACAAAGCGCAAAGAGCCTTGGAAAACCCGAAAAACCCTTTTTTCAGGCCCTAAGACTTGGTTACTGGTTGAACATCTTGGTAGATTTCTCTATATTCTAAAACCTAAAAAAACCTAATTCTCGCAGGAAAAACTCGGAAGAGTAAGGAAAACGTGATTTGAGGAATGATTCTTGAAAATAAAAATTAAAGGGGAAATCTTATGAAACCAATATTATTTGTTTGCATAGCTGTTCTTTTGTATTCTATAACCAATTTGGTTATTGAACAAAAACTTTCACAATATGACACTGCTTCTCTGCTGGTGTTTTTTTATATTGTGATGCTCCCACTTGCATTCTCTAGATTTCTATATGTCAAACACACCAAACCAGAAACTGTTTTTCCTTCAGGCAAAGTTATATTAATTGCTCTTGGCATAGGCTTTATCTATTTCTTTGCAGATTATTTTTATGTTGGTGCATTTTCAGATGTAGTTGGCGGCAAATTAATCATGATAACAAGTCTCTTTATCACCTTCCCAGTTGTTGCTTCTGTTATGAAATACTTCTGGACACGTAAACTCCCAAATATTTACCATGTAATAGCATACCTGCTTGCAGTTTTAGCAGTGCTTTTTGCTCTGAAAGGCAATAGTTTGCTTAAACAATAATCTTTGGAAATAAAAAGGAAGGAACAAATGAAAAAATCAATTCTTTTGGGAACCAGTGCTTTAACAGCTCTGGTTTGGATTCTTTTTATCCTCAGCATTATCTATGCTCCGGCTTGCTTTGATAAGGAACAGCAAGAGGGTAGCAGAGTTGTTGAGGATGATAGTGCACGGATTTGCAAAGGTAGAATTATTGGCACAGCCACTGTTTTTAGATCAGTATCACAAATAGTATCAATTGTCACTGTTAAAGTATATGATCACCTTTCTGGACCAGAGACCCGTAAGTTGGATGTGGTGATTCCTTGGGAGGTAAGGGAAGATTTCATAGGAGAAAATGAGGAAGGACCAGATATCTACTTTCGTCTAATTCATGTGAGAAGCGATAACTGGCGTTCTCTTGCTGACACTATGCGCGCACCCATGGGAATCTGGGTGGATGAAACCGAAGCCAGGAAAAACCTTGAATCTGGCAAATGGGAACTCAGGTTTCCTGAGAAAGAAAAATAAAGGAGGACTTATGAAAGTTTTCACATGCAAAAACAACCACAGAGTTCCATTGAAATGCCCTATATGTGGAGAAGGTGTTGAATTAAGGGTGGTACAAGAACTTCTCAGACGCATGTTTGAGAGCAGGGAGTACTCATTCGAAACAATCCTGTTCTGTATCTTTATTCCGATTATAGGGGTATTTGGCTGGTTGCTTTTTCTCCTGACCATACCTGTATGGGCTTGCGGACCTAATTACAACTTTCAAGAACTCGGCCCGCCAATAATCTCAATTATCCTTGTAACCAGCATTGTAATCTTCTTTTTTATTCAGGGCATGAAAGTGCGTAGGGAAGAATGGGGGAATTTTCTCAAAGCCAACGCGCCTTTTCTCAAAAAAGAAGAGTATCCTTCTCTCTGAACAACAAGGGCGGTCAAAATCTCTTTCTATTTCTAGAAATACCAAAGGCTATTATTCATCTTCATTTGGCCGCCCTTTCTTTTCTTGTAAAGAAAATTACAGAGAAAAAATCTCGATTTTCTATATAAAAAAATCAAATTAGCTGGCATTGGCCAGGAGGAGTAGTTTATCATGTTTAAGAAAAGCATATGCTTATTTGTTTTGATTGTTTTTTTGATAACTGTTTTTTTCAGTGCCAATGCTTTTGCTGATGAAAAGAAAAAATCCAGGCTTTGGTGGCTCACTCTTGATTTTGAAATAATGAGGATTAGTTCAAAACGAACCCTGGACTTTGGTGCTGTTATTACTGAAGTACGTGAATCCTTTCGCAAGATGAAGATTCACCCAGACGACCCTTCTTTTACACTCAAAGGAATTGTTGCTGATGAAAGCCCTTTTATTCTTCCGCTGAGCTCAAACATTGCTACTTCAAGCGTGAAAGTGTGGTTTCTCAAAACCATCGCGTTTGGACTTGTTTTTAGTCGTGGGCAAAACGGGCCTTATTTGCCAGATATACCCTCTGCTTTCGGTTCTTATACTGCTCTTAAGGAAGACGAGGTTGTTTTCGGTGTGGCTAAACGTAATTACATGGCTGATTATGATGTTTATTGGGGCCCTGCTTATCACATGTACAGGTTGAGTGTTGTTGAGGAGCCTTCATTATCTTATCTTGTAGAAGTTAAAACCCCTATTCTTAATCTTGTTAAGCTTGATGATGGTGACCTTGGCATTGGATTCTATGCTGGCTATCAACCCAGAACCTTTGGATTCAGTATTCATGCTACGAAAGGATGGCACAGATATGGTGAGTTTGAACCCCTGGACCGTTATAAATTAGGTGAGGTGAGTTTTTCTCAGAGATACTACGGGTTAAACCTGGCTTTTGTGAGCGGATCATGGGATTGGGGGCTTAAGTTCTTTGCTTCCAAGGACAGAGTGGAGAGCAGCATTTCCAGCCATGGAGAAGACTTTGGCCTGGAATTACTAGATGATGTCCCTCTGCTCTATGGGTTCAGCTTTTACATTAGTTTCCGAATCTTTTAAAGAAAAGAATCTGGCAATGCCAGAAAGGAAAAAATAATGATTAATTTGTCTGTCTTATTCTCAATTTTGTCTGGCCTTGCCTTTATTGCTATGGTGATTGTTTATTTCTGGCAGGTCAAAAAAGGATGGTCAACACCTCATATCGCTACCTGGATTGTGTGGCTTTTTGCAACCGGACTTAATCTTCCAACATATTTCTTGATGTTGCATGAAGGCCAAAAGCACAAAGCTCTGCCTGCACTGTTAGTATTTCTAGGGATAGTGGTTATCTTTACCTACACTTTAATAAAAAAGAAGTGGGGTAAGATGGGTGTTGTCGGGATAATCTGTCTTCCAGTGATGTTAAGCATTCTTATATTCTGGCAGGTCACAAATAATCCTGTTCTCGCAAACTTCGCAATTCAAGTAGTGGCTGGTATCTCTTTTATTCCAATAGTGTTCGGTCTGTTTAAAAAGGATGCTGCTCAGGATGATCAAGACAAACGTGAGCTAAAAGAATGTCCATATGCATGGTACTTTGGCACTCTTGGATACATCCTGATGTTAATTGCCTTGTTCATTGACTGGCAAGGATGGAAAGAGATGATTTATCCCTTGGTAAATGGGGTAGGAAACGGAACTGTCATGGTGATAGTCCATTTTCTATGGAAGAAAAAAATCTGGCATTAAGCTAAAGGAGGGGCCATGCTCAGCTCAGTAAACAAGTACAAATCAATCAGTTTCAGCTTTCTGAAGAAGCAGAAGTCAGTTGTTTTCAGGTTTGTGAACAAGTACAAATCATATATTTTTGTTGCTCTTGTTATTCTTGCTGTTATTATTATTTACAAGGCTAGCAAAGAACAGTTTGATGCACTCATAAAAACATTTATTCTTCCAGGCAGTTTTATTGGCTGGGTTAAGTACTTCTCAACCATCGCAGCCATGGATTTTGTTTTTTTTAATCCTTTTAGTCCTGACATCCTGGTCGCATGGTTTGTTGAGCAGTTTGTGCCAAAAGTAACTTTTGACTTCTATATTCTTAATCCTGCTGACCCTTTTAATTTATCTAATCTGGGTTATTGGTTTGGTGGACAATTAGCCATGCAACTAACCCCTAGAATGATAACAGACTTATTGTTAACTGCAGGCATAGGTGCTTTTGGTTCAACAGCCGGAGCAATTGCTGGTTATGGAATGGGCAGATTGTCTGTTGTAAAAAACAATAACAAGCTCTTGCAATGGCTCTTGCGTTGTGTTGGCAGAGGTGACATGGAAAAAGCAAGGAAGAGAATAAAAAAGTTTGGTGTACCAGCAATAGGTGTTGCTGCCCTGCCTTTTTTGCCATTCGGAATTTTCTGCTGGGCTGCTGGCATGGTAAAAGTGCGGCCAGTCCCTTTTATACTTATATGCCTTATAGTAAGATTCATAAGGTTTCTGAAAATAGGACCTATGTGGGCGTGGGGACTCCTGTGATTCTTGATTTAAGATAAATTTTGTTAGTAAAAGGAGGAATCTTATGGCTTTGAAAAAAAATCTAGATGGTGTTAAACTGGGTTTGCTTGTTTTGATATTTGTTTTTATGGCAGCATATGTAATTATTTTATTGCCATCAAAGACTTTGTTGAAAAAAGAAGAAACAAAAAGCATTCTCGAGGAGTTCAAGCAGCACATCATTTCAAAGGGTTTAGGCGACCCCCAGATACTTTATAATGAGTTTGTGCTGGATCCAGAATATAAGGATAAAAAATCTCAGAAGCAATGGGTTTGGTCGTATAAAAAGAAATTCAATCGATATACTGGAATTTTATCCTGCGAGATTATGTTGCTCAGGTATGCTGACCCATCAGAAGAAAAAATTACTAATTACCGGTGGGTTGTGTTTCCAAAAACCTTGTATCATGAAGGCCCTAATGTTGGCATCGAAGAAACTGTTGATAAACGTTTTTATCTGCACAGAGTGGTTACTGCAAAGGATCTTGAAGATTTTTTAAAGATGACAGAACCACCCGGGATTCCAAGACTCATCCCTCAAATTCTAATGGAGATAATCTGGCATGCAATGCAAGGTTACTTCAAATAAAAGGAGGCTTAGCTTGAAACAAGTAATTTGTTATTCTAAGGAACTTTTTTTCTATCAAGAACAGGAGGTTGAGAGAATAGAAGGCAAAAATCCTGACCACATTATTTCTTCAATTGCTGTGGAGGGTGTGATAGAAAAAACAGTGCATGAAGCAACTGAATATATTATGGAATTTGTGAAAGAAGAACTGAAAAATATTACTCCTCCTGAATCTCTGGTAATCACCACCAACACCGGCAAAGAATGGTTTGTGAAAAAAGCAGATGAGGCCCGCATAGAAATATTTGACCAAGCAGGCTAAGTTACTAGTCTTTTTCTAAGGGTTTCGCGCACCCTTACCCATCACCTCTATTCCTTTCTCTATTGAGGACGGCCTATTGTTTTCCTTTCCTTATTTAACCTTGCAAATCCCTCTGCGAGATATTAGGATTTGGATTTCAAGAGGCCGTCCTCAAATGTGATGAACATAACAGAGAAGATAATTCTCGATTAATAAATTCATATAAATGTTTTTTAAAAGAAAATAATTCTAAAATTTTTTTTGGGGTCAAAAAAATGTTAAACATTTTTAACTTAGAAATCAATATTTCCTGGATTGCATGTTTTCTTAACTGCCTTGTTTTTATGGACATACTCCGGCACATGCTTCAGTTAAGAAAAGCTAATCCTCTTAGTGAGAAAGAAAAGTCTGATAGTAGGTTAAGCTATACAAGCAAGTCAATCTTTAGATTCATCATTATCCTAGGCAGTTTACAAATCCTTACCCTAATTTTCATAAAAAAACCACCCGATCCTTTTTTCTGGGTTTTTGAAGCAATGATTCTTCTTGCTTTCATTGGCGCCTATTTCCATGTTCATGAAGATAAAGTCAGAATCAGGAATGAGAATCAACTGGCATAAGAGTATTTTGTAGGCAAAGGCAATAGTGGAAGAAAAAACAACAAAATTCTGGTAAGGGCGACCTAAATCCTTCGTTATTAGAACCTTGCGAATTCTATTAAAGGAGGTAAAACTCCTTTTGAAGGTGGTCGCCCTTGCCTTA
Source organism: Candidatus Woesearchaeota archaeon (assembly GCA_019322375.1). Taxonomy (GTDB): domain Archaea; phylum Nanobdellota; class Nanobdellia; order Woesearchaeales; family SM23-78; genus SM23-78. The sequence goes on along the minus strand of JAHWIP010000078.1, from coordinate 3,261 downwards.
AATAAGCAATCAACAGAGAAGATAATTCTCGATTAATGAATTCATATAAATGTAATTTAAAAGAAAATAATTCTAAAAATTTTGGGGGGCTAAAATGAAACTCAAGTTTTTAATTATGATTCCTCTTCTCTTCTTACTTTTTCTGTCGATCTCAATGTCTTCTTATGGCAATAATCTCAAGTTCAGGGATGTAACTGAAAGATATCAAGTTGCAGGTTACTGGTTTTATGGTGGGCATGGAGTATTCTGGTTTGATGCTGATGGTGATGGAGACCTTGATATCTATGTGCAGAATGTTGGAGGAAAGATTCCTAACATACCCAACCTTTTATTCATTAATTATGGAAGCGGGGTTTTTGTTGAAGAAGCTCTACAGCGCGGATTAGCAGATGCTTTACCTGTAGGCACTCATGGAGCAGCACCTCTTGACTGGGATAAAGACGGTGATATTGATGTAATCTCTACCACCACTCCTGGTGCATCAAATTTTGGCTATATAAAAATCTACTTGAATGATGGGAATGGCTATTTCTCTGATGTAACTGAGGTTATGCTCACTCAAAAAACTAGTTATGCTGCCAGAGGCATTGGTCCTGGTTATTTTGAAAAAGACAAAGAAAACATAGGGGTTGTTCTTACCAATGCTGTTCCTTATCCCTATCCTTGGGCTCAGGAAATAATCGGTCCTCTGAAAGTCAAAAACTTTCTTGATTATGATGGAACAAAATTCACCTTAAAGTTCCGTGGTGATGAATTTACTGGTTTCCAGCAAGGAATTCTTGTTTTTGACTGCAATGGTGATGGACATGATGATTATATCAAAGCAAAATGGTTTATGCCGTCTGAACTTTACATTAACAATGGAGATGGAACTTTTTATGAGGCAGGAGCAGAATGGGGTTTATCTCAAGTTTTTGGTGAGAGGGATAATGCATTTGTTTCTGAAGATATTAATAATGATGGCCTTCCAGACCTATTGGTAGAAGGATCAGATGCACAAGGAAACAAAAGAATAGTTGTTTATCTACACATGGGTGATCATTTTGAAGAAAACCAAATACTGTATGGTGAATTCAGAGGAGGCTTTCACCCTGTTCTTTATGATTTTGATGATGACGGAGTGATTGAATTGATATGGCCTGGAGAAGGCTACTATGAAAATGATGGTAAAGGCTGGTTTACCCTAGTCGAAGATGTAGAAGGCCTAGAAGTTCTCAGGAAATTGAAAGACATAAGAGGATGTTCTGTAGGCTGGCTTGATGGAAAACTGCACATCTATGTCACCAATAAAAAAGGCTACAATGTAATGCTAAGAAGAGAGAGTAACAGCACCAACTGGATTCAAGTAGAGATAGTAGAGGATCATGTAGGAGCATGGGGTGGTATAGGTACCAAAGTGTATCTGTACATAGATGGAGTATTTGTTGCTTATAGGCAACTAATACTAGCCCAGGGCTATTTAGGTCTTAACCAGCTACTAGCACATTTTGGTTTGCCCTATAGAGGAAGTGAGTACATGTTGATGATAGTCTTTCCTAATGGAGCAATAAAATACATAAAGGCTGAGCCAGGGCAAAGAGTTCGTGTTTATTACGGCTTCACCTTAAAAATAGAAGCTTCAGAAGGAGGAACAACTGATCCTGCTCCAGGAATCTATGTGCATGATAAAGGAGAAGAGGTTGATGTAACAGCTCTGTCTCATACTCACTATGCTTTTGGTGGTTGGACTGGTGATGTAACCAGTAATGAAAATCCTGTAACCATAATCATGAACAATAGTAAGAAAATAAAACCCAATTTCAAACTGATAGAACCCCCTGACAACTTCACAGCAGTAAGAGTTGTGAATAAAACCTTGCTTTATCGCGAGAAAATGAACAAGCTGACATGGGAGCCTAATCCTCATAATGAAGGCTTTAACATCATAGGTTACCGGATTCTTCAGTTGCAAGATGATAAGCTTTTTCCTGAACGCAACCCACTTTACTTAGCTGAAGTAGATGCTGATACCTCTGAATACCATCACAGACATGTAGATCCAACAAAAGATTATGTATATCAAATCATAGCACTAACAGATGAAGGAGGAGAAGGAATACCAGCTTATGCAAGAGTGGATGCACAGCAAGAAGAAACAAAAGAAGCCACAGAGAAAAAACAAGGCAAAAAATCAAGTCAGGTAAGGAGGTAATAATGCCAACAATTGAATTGGAACACAGGACACAATTATCAGCTTCTGAAATCATGGAAAAAGCAGAAACGCTGATACCTGATGCATTGAAAGAATATGGGGACCAAATCTCTGATCCTTATCAGGAATGGAAAGGAAATACCTTGGTTTTTTCTTTCAAAGCAATGGGATTCTTTGTTTCAGGCGAAGCAACAGCAAGCAACAACCTGATTAAGATCAAGGCTAAGCTTCCGTTGGTCGCAGGAATGTTCAAAGGCAAAATCAGAGACAAATTTCACGAAGAAGCCAAAAAACTGTTTCCTTAAGGGAAAAATCTGATTCTTTGCTAACCAACAAGGGCGTTTGTCTCTTAACCCCCCTTTTTTACTAACAATGAAGGCAGCCCTGCCAACCCACCAATAAACAAACGCCCTGCTTTCAGGCAAGGGTTGCCTTCCAGCAATTATACTTTTTTGATTCTTACAAAATTCTTGAATTCTTGCTCATAAGAAAGTATTTCCCCGTACTCCCATTTCTCTTTGTATGGGAAAAAGGAGCCCTCCCACCCAAAAAAACACTTTCAACCCGGAGTGCTTTTAAGGGCTCCTTTCTTCCTTTGAGCCATTAAACAAGTCCCAACCATGTCTTGGCATCATGAGTTTTTTCTTTGGATTAACTTGTGCTCTGCCAGGATATTATATAGATGGCGGGCATTGGGTGTTAGAGAGCTCAGTAGATGTAGAATGCAGGAAAAGAGGGGATCTAGAGATCCTCCCTCCTTTATTTACATAGAATCCCATCGGGCTCTTGGTTGGGATGGCTCAATGCCCGTCTATATATCTAGCAAAGAACTTCAATGATTACATAAAAATTTCAATAAAAGGAGAGTGTCCAATTGATTCACTTTATCGTTTCCTCATTCCTTAATGCTTAAATCAACGATCCGGCCACTTTACTGACGCGTTTCATTGGGCCTGCACTGCTACTCCTCCGTAAGCAGGAATCCTAATCCATCCCTAACCCCTTATCCCCTACTCCCATTTTTAGGATTCAGCTTGTTTCCAAGCTTGTAGGCCCTTTTGAAACAATCA
>JAHWIP010000001.1 GCA_019322375.1 Candidatus Woesearchaeota archaeon | reverse complement strand
GTCACACCGCGAGACATAGGCCAAATGAATACTTATTTGAACTACTTCAAAAAAGAGGAAATGAACAAGGAAGATAACGATCCTGTAGGCCTTGTTCTTGGGGCTGAAAAGGATAGGGTTATGATTGAATATGCTACTGGAAACATTTCGAACAACCTGTTTGTCTCCAAGTACAAGCTTTACTTGCCTGACAAAAAAGAACTAGAGAGACAATTAAGATATTTATTAGATAACAAGCATGGAAAAAGAACATTGATGAGGTCTGAGCATGAAACGTAAGTCTTTATTGTATAAAAGTGGTGTCGAGTACGCAGACTTCTGCCTTAATCATGTTGAGGGCTGTGCTCATGGCTGTAAATTCCCTTGCTATGCTTTTAACATGGCCAAGCGCTTTGGCAAGGTTAAGTCTTATTCTGACTGGATTAAGCCTAAATTAGTGGAAAACGCCTTGGAGCTTCTTGAACAAGAGATTCCTAAGTACAAGGACCAGATTGAATCTGTTCATCTGTGTTTTATGACAGACCCTTTCATGTATAAGCATAAAGAAGTAGAAGACATGACTCTTAAAATCATTGAAAGGTTAAACAAGGATAATATCAGATGCACTGTTCTTACCAAAGGAGTTTATCCTAAAGCTTTAACAAATAAAGAAAAATATGGTTATGATAATGAGTATGGTATTACTCTTGTTTCTTTAAGCAATTATTTCAAGGAAAAATTTGAGCCTTTTAGTGCTCCTTATGAAGAAAGAATAAAAGCATTAAAACACCTTCATGATAATGGCTTAAAAACTTGGGTTAGCATTGAGCCTTATCCAACACCCAATATAATAGGACAAGACCTTAACAAGATTCTTGAAAAGCTCTCTTTTGTGGATAAGATTGTTTTTGGGAAACTAAATTATAATATTAAGACAAGCCTATATAAGGGAAATGGTTTTTATGAAGAATGCGCACAAACAGTAATAAACTTCTGCAAGGAAAGAGGAATAGATTATCACATCAAGTTTGGGACGCAGAAACAAGATAATAAGAAAACAGTTGTTCTTTTTAATAAAAAACTTGAAAAAAAGTGTATGGTTTTAGTTGAAAAGTAAACCCCCACAACCTTTATAAACCTCTTTTCTTTTTATTCATCCATGCTCTCAGACCTAACTATTTTCATTATTGGCGTTGTTTTTGTAGTGCTCTCTCTTCTCTGTGTTTATCGTTTAATTGTTGCTTGGATTAGGAAGAAATTAACTGGTATCTGGTTTAAATTTAGGATTGTTTCTGTTGTTTATTCTGATAATCCTAGGAGATTCATTGCTTTCTTTATTATTTATTCTTTTATGACTCTTTTCTTCTTATACACGGGTGTCATCCTTATTCTTAAGTCTTTGTGGATTGTTTAAATCTTCTCTATTAATCCTATTGCTTTCTTATTAAACTTGAGGTGCCATTCTGGAACCTCAAAACCAAAACATTTATATATAATTGATATCTCTTTGATATACAGGTGATATTTATGGCTACTAAGTTAGTTAATGTCAGGCTTCCAGAAACTCTTATCAGGGAAGGAAAAAAACTTACCAAATCAAAGGGTTATGCCAACTTCCAGGAATTCATAAAAGACTCAATAAGGCATCAGATTGCTTATTTAAAAAAAGAGAGCTGGGAGCACACCTTAAACAGGCTTTACGGCAGCACAAAAGGAAAAAAGCACAAGCCTTTTACAAAGGAAATAAGAAACAAAATAGCAGAGGAGTTCAGCAAGAACCTGGATAAACAAGATGAATTGTTCAAAAAATTCGGATTATAAGCTTTCTGGGTAGCACACATCTACTAAGTCTATTAATTTAGAAAAGTGTTTTATATTTCTTGTCACTAAATATTCAGCTTTTAATCTTTTTGCAATAACTGCGTGTAAAGTATCATTATAACTTGTTTTTCTTTGTTTAGAAATGTTTCTTGCCAGTTTTATATCCTCTTTGCCTTGTTTTATTTCTATGACTTTGTTCTTTTCTTTCAAATCCTTCATTAGTTCTCTTCCTTTTTCTTTGTAAGTGTTGTAATCTAGTTCATCCAGCACCAATCCGGATATTATTATCACAAACTCACACTCGAATGTTTTTCTTAAAACACTGAAAGCAAACTCACCAAGAGGCCTTAATCCATTGCTTCTTCCATCAAAATAATCAATATAAATATTTGAGTCAATATAGATTTTTTTCATAAATAAGAATCATAATTACCTTGTTTAAATAATGCTATGATAGATTTTCGGAAGATTTACATACTTTATTAAGACTACTTGTAAAAACATCCCCAGCTTCCACCCTCTTAATTACAATCAAATGTGGAAGCCAACTCTTCCCCAAATAAACAAACTTTATATACCAGTAAATCTAATTCATCTTCATGAAACTTTATCATCTCTTTATCTTAAGCATTATTCTTTTATTCATTGCTGGCTGCAGCCCTAAATGCCCTAAGTGCCCTAATCCTACTACCTGGTCTCAGTGCTCAGAAGCAGCCATGAAATCAAGGACTAATTACAGGTGCAATGAAAACTTTGAATGCGAATCTTTCTCAGAAACACAAGCCTGCAAAACAGAGATTCTTATGTCAGGAAAAAACATTGAAGCCAGACTCTCTCCTTCTATTGAATCAAATGTTAAAGGAATAATCCAGGTGGAAGCCTTAAAAGTGCCTAAAGCAACAGAGTTTGTTGTATTCTTATTCTATCCTCAGGATGTCCAGCTCAGCTCTAACATGGATGAAGAAGACGCAAAAAGAGTGTTAAGAGAAATAGACGTGAATGAAGCAGACGGCTGGAGTGTATTCATAGACACAACAAAATTCAACAACGGCATATACAACATATTCATAGGCCCCTCCAAAGAAGATGCTTCTGAAGAAAGCCCCTGGTTAGCTTACACCCAGACCCAGATTGTTGTTAATAACTAATTGCAGGGAATAAGTAATATTTTCAATTCTTTATTATCTCACACACCCTTTCCACTACTTGTTTTATTTTATTATTACTTATTCTTCCTATTTTTCTTTTAACAATTCTCTTGTCTGCTGTGAACAATCTGTTTGGCCTGATATAACTATCCACATTCAATTTTCCTTTTGCAAAGTCTTTTTTTATTAAGCTAATTGCATACTCGTCTTTTCTTGCCTGGCTGGTTATCTGGCTTAAAATAACATCGTCTCCTTTTAGCACACTTATCACTAGTGCAGGCCTTTTCTTGGCATTACTCAAATCAGAAAAAGGAAATGGCAACACCACCACTTCTCCTTTTACAAGTCTTTCCATGCTTGTTCCTCTTCTTTGCTCAGCCAGTCCTTACCTAAAACCTTCTCGCTTGCCAGGGCTGTCTGCATGCCTGGCTTTGTAAAGTCTATCTTCTCACTCACTGCTTTCAAGGGCCTTAGCTCTACATGGTCCTTATAAGCCAGCACTGCTATTTTCTCTCCTTCCTGAAAGCCTTTCATCTCTCTTATCTCTTTGGGTATGGCTATCTGCCCTTTTTCTGTTATTTTGGCTGTTCTCATTTCAAGTATCATTCTTACTTGTAAGAATAGTAAGAATATATATTTAAATGTTTTGAAAATTAAGATTTATCATCTTGTTTAAATAATGCTATGATAAGATATCGTAATCTTTCCGTTCTGCACTAAACACAGCAACCTTTATAAACCCCTCCTTTTCCCTTTCTTTTTATGAAGGTTCATATGAGCAGGAACGGGGATTATTTAGGTTTTCTTATTGTTGATGATTACAGGTGGCCTTTTTGTGCTGGTCATCCTGTGAACTCTGGAGGCCTTGGTTTTTATTTTAATGGCAATGAAGCTGACCTTGCTTTTGTTAAAGAAAACATTGACACTTTATTTGAGCACTACCCTTTGTTTGACCAGAAAGGCATGGTCTTATCCAAGGATTTGGAAAAAACAATCAATAATATTAATAATTTAGCTATTGAAACTAAAATAGCTGCTGCTAACAAGGATTTGCATGCTGTTAAAAAGAATTACAAGTTATTTGGTGCATTAGTTGGCAGTGTTAAGTATGATTTTTCTCTTGATGATCTTCTTGAGATGGTTAAACCACCAAAACCTTATTAAACTCCTTCCTCTTCCCTTCTCCTCCTATGTCAGATATTGATGTTTTTGATTTGCAGCCTGATGAGGAGGGCTTGGTTATTGCTACTAGTGATTATGAGTATGATTTTAATGCCAAGCTGTTTCTTTGGTATTATGGCAGGCCCAGGAAGTTTTATCAGGGAGCTAATATTGATTATCTTGTGTCTCATAACAGTTCTCTTGTTGGCAATCAGACTGTGAAAAAACCTAATCATTTTGTTGATTATGAGATCAGGGATATTCTTAGGGATAAAACTCTTGCTCTTGATTATTACAAGCATTTGTTCAGCCATGATAACAAGCTTTTTGGAACCCAGGCTTCTGACAAGCGCATTGAAGTTGATAATGAAACATTCTATTATACTTATAAGCCTATTCAGATAGGCACTATTAATGGTGATTTTAATGAAATCCTTTCCAGGCACTGGTATGTTACCTGCATGCTGGTTGAAAACAACAACCAATTCATTTTAGGCGAAAGAAAGTTTCCTTTGTACAGGTTTGAGCCTTTGGACCCCAGGTGTATTCGTGTTCATAACAGTGAAGAGGATGTGCTCATGGATCTTTTTCAGGAAGTCCCTTACTGCGTTTTAAGCCATGACAATGATGTGTTGGTTGGTGTTGATTTTGGCATTTACAATGTTTCTAAGAAAAAAACTGCTCACTGCTTTCACACTGCTCATAATTATATGAACAGATTAGTTGAGCTTCACAAATACAAATTAATAAGAGAAGACCGTGAATTATTTGATGCTGTTAAAACTTTTTTTAAGCATAAAAAAATTACTTTCAGAAGAAACACTAATAACAGGATTGACCAGGACCTGCGCTTTAACTTGGAAGAACATTTTGCTGTGCACCACATGGTTAGTTACAGGGGAAACATTGTTTTTGCAACTCCTCATGAGCTTTACATTCTTGGACAAAGAGAGCCTGTTCACAGGTTTCGCCGAAGAATAAACGGGCTTGCTGTTGTTGACAAAGATGTTCTTAAGCATGTCAAGAGAAAAACCAGTGTGAGGCAGCCAAAAAAACCTTACATTCCCTTGATCATACCTCCTTCTGAACCGCCAATAAGAGAAGAACCTGAAAGAATACCTGTTTATGCTGCTCCTTGAATTAACCACAGCAACCTTTATAAGTCTTTGTGGATTATTTATTTGTTGTCTTCATCTCTTTTCTTATGCATTCTTCTATCTTTGAAGACATTTTTATATTCTTTTTCTTGCAATAGCTTCTGAATCTGTTAAACAATTCCTCGTCCACTGTAAAGTTCACTCTTTTCTTATATGTTGCCTTTCTATAAACCCCTGTCTTGTCTAGTTCTTCAAATACATTTATCAGGTCCTGGTTTTCTTTTATCACTTTTTTGGCTTTTTTAATAGAGAATTGCACTTTTTATCATCCTCATTATCTTGTTTACATCTTTTTCCTGCTTCTTGCTTATCTGCAGTATTATCTTTGCTATCATCTCTTTATCATACTCTTCTTTTCCTTCAAAGTATGTCAGGATTATTGCCAGGGCTGTTCTTTTATTTCCATCTATAAACGCATGGTCTGTCAGCAAGCTCCTTGCTATATACGCCAGCTCATACAGCCAGCTTTTCTTGTGCTTTATCATTGAAAGCGCGTATTCCATGCTGCTCTCATTATGAAACCTGCCTGTTTCTCCGATTTCCTGGTTTACTCTGACAATATCCTTTTTATTAATCATTTTTTATACTCACTTATAAGTATAAGTAAGTATTGATTTATAAATGTTTCTGTTCTCTAAGCTTTAGAAAACCTTGTTTAAATAATGCTAGGCTAGATATCCGGAGAATTTTCGTATTCCACTGGACAACCCAGCGTAAGGTATTTATATCTTCTATCACAACAAAATATATAAACTCATTAATATTAATTAATATCATGAGATATCAAAATGAACATCTCAAACTACGAAATAGAAATCAAGAGACATGCCTTGGAAAGAGCAATGCAAAGAGGAATAACACCAGACATGATAGAAGCAACTCTCAAAGGAGGAAAAATAGTAAGGCATGCAAAAAACCATTTGAAATTCATAAAACAATACAAGAACTTCAAAGTAATATGCGTGGACAGAATTCAAGGTGAAAAAATAATAATTGTAACAATAGAAAGAAAATGAAAAAATGCAATGAGTGCAAAGGAAGCATGAAAGAACTTAAAGCCAAGACACCTGAAGGAATAACCTACAAATACTATAAATGCTCTAAGTGCGGAGAGGAAATCGTTGATATGAAGCAACTGCACGCAGTAGCAAACAAATACAGAGAACTAAAAAAATACCATGCAAAACTAACACCTTGGGGAAAAAGCCTGGGATTAAGAATACCAAATGAATTAGTAAAAAAATACAATTTCAAACAAGAAGTAACCTTAATACCTGAGAAAGAAGGCATAAGGATAATTGGTTAGCTCTTCTTATCAAAAATAAACAACTCCTCAATTGTACTCTTTAATGCCTTGGCAACATCATGAGCTAGCTGAAGAGAAGGGTTGTACTTGCCCTTCTCTAAGAAAACAATAGTCTCCCTTCTAACACCAACCTTTTTTGCCAGGTCTTCCTGAGTAAGATTATGCCTGGCCCTGAGCTCTTTTATTCGCGTCCTCATTTTACATCTCCTTTTTGTTGTAGTATGCCCAAAAAACAGCAAACAAAATAGCCATCACTCCTATTGCAAGGCTGGTTGCCTGGCTCACATCCCTGAACCTTATTATGTCATCAGATAAAAACCCGACTGCAAGCAACAGGTAGAGCGAGACATAAAATGCTTTTGAGCTGGCTTTTTCCAGCACTCTTCTGCTCCTCTCATCCTGCAATGGAAAACCTTTTTTCATATCCCTGCTCCCTCTGCTATAAACAATAATGGCAAAGGCAAGTATGATTAATGCTATCACCATCCCAAGGATTCCTCCTGCTACCTCTCCTTTCATAAAGGCATTGGTTGAGAACAATGCTCCGGTTGCAATCACAACAATGCTTATCATAATTATTGCTACCAGCCTTATTTTGTCTTTTGCTTTTGTATTATTTTCTGATTTCATATTAATCACCTATAGTGTTTTTCTTTCTAATGTAAAATTTGATACTGACTTTACAATTAATCCTGCGAACAAAGCTGCTGCTAAAAACCAGTCAATCATTAGTGATTGGTTCAGAGCACTGGTTATTATCTGATATGCCAGCCCTATCACCAAGATTATCATCATGCTCCAGGCAGCGTTTCTCTCTGACAATGCTTCAATCTTTTCTTCTCTTTCATCTCTCTTCAAAGCAATCATTATATGGCCTACATCTAGTAATAAGAATAAAACCCAGCCAATAGTCACATAGATTCTTGTCTGTGCATCCCAGATTTGCAGTGCCTGGAAAATAACAAAGGGAACAAGCACTAAAATAATATAAACAACTCCCTGCCAAGTCCTGGGATGGACACCCCATCCGCCGTATTTTCTTCTTTCAAACCATTCTGGTCTTCCAATCATTTTGACATCACCATTTGTTATGTTTTTTTAACATAAAGTTAATCATTTCTAACCTTATGTTAGATATATATAACATAGGTTATATATAAAGTTTTCGGAAAATCAATCAAAAAAACAGCAACATTTAAAAATAGGATATTACTCTAAAATCTACAAGTAGTCAAACCCGGACGAACCAATGCTTCGTCTTTACTATTTCGATAGCAGGGTTTTGTTTTGATGTGAATTAAGATGAAGAAAGAATCTGTTTTAAAGGCTCTTGAATCGCTTAAGAAAGAATCCAAGGAGCGCAAGTTCAAGCAGTCAGTGGACTTGATAGTGTCATTAAAAGACCTGGACTTCAAGAAAACAGACCACCAGGTGGACTTCTTTATAACCCTGCACTACTCTACTGGCAAAAAGATTAAGGTGTGTGCTTTGATAGGTGCTGAGCTCAAGGCAGAGGCTGACAAGGTCTTTGATAATGTTATTCTTGAATCTGATTTTTCAAAGTATGACAAGAAGAAAACCAAGAAACTAGCCAAGCAATTTGATTTCTTTGTTGCCCAGGCTAACATCATGGCAAAAGTAGCATCTGCTTTTGGAAGATACCTGGGAGTAAGAGGTAAAATGCCTAATCCCAAGGCTGGTTGTGTTGTTCCTCCAAGAGGAGCCAACCTAAAAGCATTATATGATAAACTGCAAAAAACAATGAAGATATCTGCTAAAAAGCTTCCTTTAATCATGTTAAGGGTTGGAACAGAGGAAATGCCTGCTGAACAAGTAGCTGATAATATATTGTTTATCTATGACCAGTTAATCCATCACCTGCCAAATGAAAAACATAATGTAAAAGATGTTTATCTTAAGCTTACCATGAGCAAACCTGTGAGGCTTGATAAATGACTGAGATAAGGATAATTAAGGAAGAAGAAAAAGAAAAAAAGCCTGTTCCTAAAGACAAAGGCAGAAAAGATGTTCCTGAAGCAAAGAAGAAACTAATCCAGACACTGGTTGATTTAATTGATAAAAACAATATAATCGGCATGATTAACATGGAAAACCTGCCTGCCAAGCAGCTAGGCAGCATGAGGTCCCAGCTAAGAGGAAAAGTGGTTCTTTTTATGACCAAGAAGAGATTTATAAAGCTAGCAATTGAGAAAAGCAAAAAGCAGAACATCAAGGAACTGGAAAAATATATCAAAGGAATGCCAGCATTATTATTCACAGACCAAAACCCTTTTGCTTTGTTTAAACTTATAAAAAAGAATAAATCTAATGCTCCTATCAAGCCAGGACAAAAAGCACCAAACAATATATTAGTGCAGGCAGGCCCTACCAGCTTTAGCCCAGGCCCGATAATTGGAGAGCTGGGCAGTTTTAGGATAAAAGCAGGCATTGAAGCAGGCAAAGTAGTTATCAAGGAAGACGCAGTTGTTGCAAAAGAAGGGGATGTTGTTAATGACAAACTAGCAGGCTTGTTAGCAAGGCTGGGGATTGAACCAATGGAGATAGGCCTGGACCTGGTGGCTGTGTATGAAAAAGGAAACATTTTAACTAAGGAAGTGCTTGATGTTGATGAAGAAGCCTTTATGAACAGCATTAAGAGTGCTGCTTCAGAAGCATTTAACCTTGCAGTGTTCATAGCACTGCCAATAAAAGACACAGTCAGGCCATTGCTAAGCAAAGCACACAGAGAAGCACTAGCACTTGTAAAAAAAGCAGACATAATGACCAGTGATAATGTTGGTGAAGTACTGGCAAAAGCACAAGCACAGGCAAGTGCATTGAAGAGTAAAGTAACAGATACGCCTGTTGAGAAAGAGGAAGTTAAGGAAGAACCTAAGAAAGAAGAAGAGAAAAAAGAGCAAGTAGAAGAGAAAAAGGAAGAAGAGACAACAAAGGAAAAGAAAATTGATGTTAAAAAAGAGGATGAGAAAAAGAATGAAAAGAATAAGGAGGTAAAAAAATGAAATCAAAAAATCGGAGATTTTTTGGTCCAGAAAACCCAAAAGGTTTTCTGAAATTGAAAATAATAGTATCAATGATAGGAATATTAATGTTGCCCATGGTTTTGGGATTAATACAGTACCAGGAAACAGCTGATAGCATAAGTATTAGTAGTGGTAGTTGGATTGACTACTCTAATATTTTTGATGGTGATTGGAATACTTATGGAAAAGGGGGCCCAACAGGAGTATTAGACATCACATATTATAAACCAAGTGATGCTATAGAAGCTATTTGGCGATTAAAAGATGGAGATGGGATAATAACCAACTTAACCCTTCCTTCTGATTGTTGGTCACACTACTTAGACAGAATAAGATTTCAAGTAACAAGCGCAGGATTTACAGGGGCATATTGGGATTGTTATAATGGAGCTTGGCAAAGAATAAGAAATGGTCCTGGTGGAAAGGAAATATACGAGGAAGGAATATACTGGGATATACCAACCAAGGAAGAGATAAAAGAAGAGGAAAAAACAGAGAAAGAAGAAGAAAAGCAAGAAGACAAAAATACCAAGGAAGAGGAAAAAGACCAGAAGAAAGAAGATAAAGGGAAATAATTATTTGCTCGCTCGCAAAACACTCGCGAGGGAACCAACTATCAATTAAGGAGGACTAAAAATGGAATATGTATACGCAGCTATGCTTTTACACAAAGCAGGCAAGAAAGTTGATGAAGGCTCAGTTAAAAAAGTCTTGGAAGCAGCAGGTATTAAGCCTGATGATGCTCGTATAAAGGCTTTGGTAGCTGCTCTTGAAGGTGTTAACATAGATGAAGCTGTTAAGAGTGCAGCAGTGGCTGCTCCAGCACCAGCACAAGCACAAGCAGCACCTGCAGAGGCTAAGAAAGAAGAGAAAAAGCCAAAAGTAGAAAAGCCTTCGCAGGAAGAAGCAGCTGCAGGACTAGGCGCATTGTTTGGCTAAAACATTTTTTTAAGATGCTTAGCCAGGCGCAATTAAACAGGGAAGTGGAAGGATACAATGCTAGATTACGAAAATCGAAGATTTCGAAATCTTCAAAATTTCACCGACTATAAGGAGGTGGAATTTTGTTAGCAGAAAAGGAAGTAAAACAATTACTTGATGAATTAAAAAGAAAAGAAAAAGAAGTTCTTGAGCTTAGAAAAAAGCTTAACAATATTAACAAGCATAAAGAAGACTTGTACAGGAAAAGGGAAGGGCTTGGCAAACAGATAAAAAGCAGGATTAGAGAGCTTACTGGTTCTAAGGAGAGAAGAAACATTCTCACCAAGGAGGTTAAGGAGAAGAAAAAGCAAAGAGACCTCTTTAACACCAAGGTTAACAAGGAAGTAAATGTTATTAAGAAGTTAAAAGACGAATATATCAGGCTTAAGAATGAGATGGGCATAAAAAAAGACCCTTCTGAGCTAAAAAAGAAGATTGATGCTATTGAATTCAAGATTCAGACAGAGCCCATGAGCTTTGCAAGAGAGCAGGAATTAATGAAGCAGATAAAGGATTTTAAAAAAAGGTATTCTGAAGTAAAAATATTGATTGACAAGGACAAAGAGATAAGAAAAAAGTCAAAAGAGATTGATGAGTTAAAGAAAAAAGCCAATGCACTGCACAAAGAGGTTCAGGAAGAAGCTGCCAGGAGCCAGGAGCACCACGAGCAATTAATAGAGAAGTACAAGGGCATTGATGAGTTCAGAAACGAGGAAAAAGATTTCAGAGAGAAATTCGAGGAGTACAAGAAAGACTTTGATGAAGTAAACCATGAATTAAAAAACAAGCTTGAAGAGCTGAGAGCAGTCAAAGCCAAGCTTGAAGAGAACAAAATAGAATTCGAGGAAAGCGTGAAAGAATTTGAAAAGAAAAGCCTGGGAGAAAAAAAGAAAGAAATAGACGAGAAGATGAAGACAGGCATGAAGCTCACAACAGAAGACTTATTGATACTGCAGAGACTGGAGCAGAAGAAATAAGCTTATTCTATGATTACTATGTTATAACCACTAGGGCATAGAAACCTTTTAATACTCAATCCTCTCTCCCTACGATGATTTAATGATTAAGGAGGTTGTTAATATGGCAAGCATGGATATATCTAAATTAGAACAAGGTGATTATTTTCAATGGGAGTGGTACCATGAAGTAAGGGGGAGAAAACCTGCTTTTGTGTGCGTATGGAATGCCCCTTTCTTTCTAAGCATCGACTCAGAAGGAACAACCATGACTAGGCCTGAGGATAGAATCAATGTACTTGGATCAGCAGAAAAGATTTCAAAAGAAAAAGCAACAGAACTACTACAGTCCTATCATGACCAATTTTGCAAAAAAACCAAAGAAGATAAAGGGCTAAAATATCTTTTGAATCTAAGAACCCAATCAGACCTTGACAGAAGAATAAAAATTGTGTTTGAACAAGAACCTTCTGAACAAACATACAAAACATACAATGCTCTTAAAGACCTTAAGCTGCTTCCATCACCATACTTTGTACTGGCCAAACCCAACGTCGAGGAGGAGCGTTATGACCCTGTTATGGCAATAATAGCTCCGCGTGAAGATATGCCTGAAGAGTTAATATCTCAGCTGGCTGAGTTTTATTTATGTGAGGAAACACTCCTCAAAGGAGTAGATAACTATAGAGCTTTCAGCATACCTCCAACAGAGGATGTGTCTGAAATAATTGTGGAAACAAATGAACCAGTAAAAAAACTTGAAAAAATTGTTTTTACTTCAACATAATTTTTTTCTTTTCTTATAACCACTGCATCATAGAAACCTTTTAATAAGGATAATTGTTTCTCTCCAGAGATGGTTGTTGCAAAACTATGGCAGGTGGGTGGAGATGGTTTCATCTCTTTTTATTCAAAGTCGCAGGGAAGGCACTTTGGGATACCACCTGAACTAGAACATCTTGTGTCCAGGTGCTCGCAGGTTATATATGCCCAGCAAAGAAAAGCAATAGAATTATTCATTATAAATAATCCTTCAGATTTTAGCAAAGTATACCTTATTCTCTCAGGCATTATAAACACAGACACAATAAGCACTAATCTTAAAAGAATTGATATTGAGAGCATAATACAAGAACACGGTTTAGATAAAGAATCAAATCTTTCTGAGACAGAAGCAAAAGCAGGAGTTGTTTACAGAACACACCATAAATACAGGGATAAGCATGAGTCAATAAGAAAAGTGGTGCTGGCAGACATATGCAATCATTTCAGGGCAAAACCAGACAAACTAAAAAGCGGGGGCCATAAAAGCAAATTAATACTTGAAGATGAATTACTGCGCCCAACAACGATAAATGATTGCGGGCATGTAAGGATATGGAGGGGCACCAAGTCAGAACTGCACCCTGGCTTTTGCGAGCTTGACCTGGGAGCTGATTTAGTAATTGGATGCCCTGTTTACACAGAAAAAATAACCAACTCAAAAGGAGAATCAGTTTACTTGTTTCATCCAGAGAATGGGTGTGATTACTGCTATGCCAGGCCTAACAACAAAAGCAACTTTACAAGCGTGGTTTTTCATGCAGATGAAAAAATAGTTGCAGAGCAAATAAGAGAACACAAAGAATTCTTTAAAAGCCAAGGATTAAAGCTCAAAGCCTTAAGAATAGGACAGAGAACAGAGAACTTTATACCAGAACTAATGGATTCAGTGCTTGCACTAATCACAGGAGCCTATAAAGAAGGAGTGATAACTGTTTTTCCAACAAAAATGCTTTTTTTTGACAAAGAATATGCAAAGGTGTTCAAGGAATGCAAAACAAGATTATTATCAAGCATAGACATAGATGAATTCTCACCAGGAGTATGCAGAAAAGGATTTACAAATGAAATAAGAATGATAGACATGCCAAGAAAATATCATGAAGCAGGGGCCTGGGTTGCCAGATATCCAATTACAGACATGACCAATCCTCCATGGGAGCAGAAATTTGAGAACGTTCATAAGTCATACCTTCTTACCCAGAAAGACAAGATACCAACGCATTTTCTTCTTTTCAGAGGGCAGAGCAGAAGGCATGTTAGAAGAGCAACAGACACCATAATAATCCCAAACAAGGAATTCAAAAGACAAAAGTCAGGCCAAGGATTACAGTTTTCCCCTATGAATGCGTATGTAAAAATTGATGTCAAGAACTTCTACTATCCATTATCCATACATTCTTTTTACAAAGAGATAATACAAGGAAAACATCCAGGCCTAGGAGTGTGCTCAGTTGCGCCTCCAATAACAGAATCATTATGCTCAAACTGCGGAATTCCAGGCTTGGAATCAAAAATAGGCTTGCAAGAAGAAGTGCCCCTGAAAAACAAAGAAGAGCTGAGAAGGAGAAGAAGAGAAGCTTACTACAAAAAGAAAGCAAGAGAAAAAGAAACAGAAGAACTGGATATGGCATGGGAAGAACAAAAACAAGGAAAGCTGGTTGAGCTTGAGGAGGGAGAATGACAACCCCTAAAATAAATATTGCAAAGAAGAGGATAGGTACAAGAGTGCTTGATATAAACAATGTTATTCTTCTAAAGAATTACAGAACCAATTTCTCTATCAAAGACATTATTCCTTTGGCTGAATCCATGAGAGAGGTGGGGCAGATACAGCCAGTTATTGTAAACCTGGTTGATGATAGATATGAATTGGTTGCTGGCCAGAGAAGATACTATGCACTCACTTATGCTCAGCTTAAAAAAATGAAATGTGTTATCTATG
The DNA here is from genome assembly GCA_019322375.1 of Candidatus Woesearchaeota archaeon. GTDB lineage: Archaea > Nanobdellota > Nanobdellia > Woesearchaeales > SM23-78 > SM23-78. The sequence goes on along the minus strand of JAHWIP010000001.1, from coordinate 4,468 downwards.
AGAATCTCACACTCGAGGAAATATCTAAAATACAGTTATCAGAAAATATTAAGCAGCCAATCAGCTCGATTGGAAAAGCAGAGTCAATACCAAGAGCAAAAAATATTGTTGAGAAGCTTGAAGACAGGGTTATTAGTAATTATGAGTTTGCTCGTATGATAAATCGCCCTTCAACCAATGTTAATGAAGCATATCATTACCAAAACTTAGAGCAAACAGTAAAACAAGCAGTAGAAAAAGGAACAATAAGTTATTCAATAGGAGTCCAGATAGGACGTCTAGAAAAGCCAAAACAAGAAGAGGTTTTTAACAAGGTTTTAGACGGAAAAGAAGTAAAGAAGAGTGCAAAAGGAGTGGCTAAATTTGTGACTGATATTTTAAAAGGAGGCAAAGAGATTCCTGACACTCTTGAATTAATGCTCCAGGAACAAGACCAGGATGCTTATATTATTGACAAGATAAAAGAATATTCTGGTAGCCTTAGAGAAGCTGCTTCTTATCTAAGAAGCTTATTTATTTTGGTTGAAGAAAAAAAGCAAGTCAAAGAAATAATAAGCAAGGCCAGGCTTGGCAAATGGGTTCTTGGCAAAGTAGTAGAAAGCATAGCTGAATATATGGATGGTTTTGAAGATGAAATCAGGACCTTTAATCAGGAAGGATTAGATGAGGCTCTGCATCCCAAGAAAAAGAAACACATCCTGGATATCATTCTTAAAGAAAGAACCCTAAACACTAATGGAGATTCAGCTCATGATCTTATAAAAAGAGCAAAAGAAGAAAACATAAGCATTGACAAAATATACAGGGACAAGAACCAGCCAAGAAGAACCAACACGCTAGAGTACAGGGAGTACATAAAAAACCTTTCTCATAATATAAAAGAGATAGGTGTTCTCGCTCCCATCCTTCTTGTTCCAAGGAAAGCAAAGCAAGGTTATTACAGGATTGTTGTGGGAGAATCAAGATGGAGAAGTTCAAAAAAAGCAGGACTAAAAAAAATACCATCTATCCCTGCTAATTTAGATGATTTATCATGCTATATAATCCAAATAGCAGAAGACCTGCACAGAAAGGATTCTCCTGTTGAAAGAGCCCAGGCAATAACTCAGCTAGGAGAAGCAAAGAAAAAACTAGGAGAATACTCAAAAAAAGACTTTGCAAAAGAAATAGAAGCATTCATGGGAATGAAACCAGCACAGGTGCGTAAATACCTTAAATTCTTTGAACTTGATAAACGAACCAAGCAATTAGTTTATAACAAGACCATGAGTTTTACAGCTGCTCTTGAACTATACAAGATAAAAGACTTAAAACAAAGAAGAGACTTATGCAATATTATTATTGCAGAGAACCTTAGGACTCAAAACGTAAAAAAGCTTGTGAATAACACACTGCAAACCAGTCAATGGTATAAAGATATACAGGGCAAAGAAAAAGAGTTTTTAGAGGAATGTGAGAAGTCAGGAAGAGAAATGGTAGAAGCAGAGATTATTTGCAACACCATAAAAAGCTTGGAAGGATTGAATAGCAGACTAAAGAGTATGCCAGAAGAAGATAAATTCTACATGGATAATAGACTAGCAAAGAGCTATGTGTTTTTTAAGCATGCACTGGAAGGGTATAATCAGATTATGAGCAAGTGACTATGAACAATGAAATGTTTTCTCTGGACAAGGAAAGAGCAGAGCAGGTTTTCAAAAGACTGGTTAAGGCTTATGAGAATAAAGAAAAAATATTCTCCTGGCCAGATGTTTTTCCAGAGCAAAGATTTACTAGGTTATATGATCCTTCAAGCCTTGAGTTCAGGCTTATTCTGTTCTTTACTGTGAATTTTGACAGGAACCAGCAGTCAAGCCCTTATTACAGAAAAGTAGCTGAGAGCATTGAAAAGAAGAAGTTTAGAAATCCGCAGGAAATACTTGATTATGATATAGAAAAAATTAAGCGCCTTCGTGAAATCTGGGGCATTCCTTTTAAAAAAACCGCGCCTTATGTAATGCATAAAAACATCCAGCTATTAAAAGAAAAATATAATGGTGACCCTTTAAATGTGATTAAAGATGAACAAGATGTGAACAAGGCAAGGAAAAATCTTGAGGTATTCAAGGGATACGGCCCTCACCTAAGTGCTTTGCTAATGACTTTTTATCTTAAGTATGGTGTTATCAGCTTTGACAACCAGAAAAAACTAGAAGTAAAGATTGACACTAACAAGCTAAGAGTGATGTATGACAACAGCATTATAAATCCAGGAGAAGAGCATAGATGGGGGGATATTCATAAAGATAAAATCCTGCCTGCTGCTAGAAAATTCCTGTGCGATGTGTGTGAAGAGCATGACTTGGACACCAACATTGTTTCAGAAGCAATGTGGCCTATAGGTGAAAGAATAAGCAGACAGTACAAGCATCATCTAGGCAAAAGAAAACTAAATTATATTATGAATTCTCCTTTGCTAGAGTTTACTGATTACACCCAATACTTAGATATTCCTTATGGCAAGAACACAGTTGCAAAACTGAAAAAAAGAGGTTTTGATGTAAAAGGCAGCTACTGCTATTTTCAAAAACTAGACTCTGACCAAAAACTGCTAATCTAAGCATTAACTTTAAATATATTCCTCTATTCCCAAATAGTTATGGCCAAGTTAAAACTAATACCTGAGCAAAAGAATTTAGAGCAAAGAGCTGCCAAGGGTTCTTATAAATTATCAAAGGAGTTTAGAAGAGCAATTGAGATGAGCTTGGAAGGCTATACAGGCATGCTTTCACCAGATAATAAAACTGTTGATGTGCCTTGTTTAAAAGAAAGTGGCTTTAACCCAGACCTTGATATTGATTACTTCCTTAAAGGAGCTTTATATGCCCAGTTAGTAGGCAAATCTGTTACATTTTTTTACCCTGACACAATAAGTGAAGTCGAAGTACAGAGAATGATTAATGAAGTTTTTTATCAATCAAGAAGCTTAATAAAGACAGAACCATACCCTCTTTTTTACAAAGGAAAGCCTCTTCTAAACGGCTGCAGAGTAATTGTAATTAAGGCTCCTAAGCATTAACTTTAAAAAACACATTCAATTCTTGACTAAAATGACCCTTTACATGATAGGAATCGGACTCTGGGATGAGAAAGACATAACAGTTAAAGGACTGGAAGCTGTTAAGAAGTGTGAAAAGGTTTTTCTTGAGAGTTATACATCAAAGCTAGGAGTAAGCATAGACAAGCTGGAGAAGTTTTATGGCAAGAAAATCATTATTGCAAACAGAGACTTAGTAGAAAAAAAGGCTGATGAAATACTGAATCCAGCCAAAGCATCAACAGTCGCCCTCCTGGTGATTGGAGATGTGTTCGGGGCGACCACTCATACTGATTTATATCTTAGAGCAAAAGAAAAAAATATTGAAGTTAAGATTATTAATAATGCATCTATCTTAAATGCAGTAGGAATTGTAGGCTTGGAATTATATAAATACGGCAAAACAACTAGCATACCTTTCCATGATGAGAATGTTGAAACTCCTTATGATGTGATTAAAGCAAATAAAGCAGCCAAGCTTCACACCTTGCTCTTACTTGACATTGATGCAGAAAAAAATAGATTTATGACAATAAAAGAGGCAGTAGAATACTTGCTGAAAGTAGAAGACAAGCGCAGAGAAAAAGTTTTTACAAAACAAACCAAGTGCATAGGAGTTGCAAGGCTGGGCAGTGATAAGCCAAAGATTGTTTATGATACAGCTGAAAAACTCCTAAAAGTTGACTTTGGAGAACCTCTCCATGCACTAATTGTTCCTTCTGAGCTGCACTTTATGGAAGAAGATGGGTTGAAGGAGTGGGGATAATAAAATGAACAAGATTGCTAGTATTTTTTATCTTATGAAACAAAACATTCCTACTTCTGATTTTTATATAATTCAAAAAAATAATATTGAAGAGCAGATTATGAATAATTTTTATCAAACAAATCTGGGATGGGTTGTAAGGTGCGGAAGGCATCCAGATTCAAAGGATAAACCAGAAAGAGGCTTGCCATGGAATGTCTGCTTATCCATAGAAGAAATAATAGATGCTGTCAAGGCATTCTACAGAGATATTCCTGCAGAGCATTATGTTTTTATTCATCCTCAGAGAGAAATGATTAAATCAGGCAACCTGCTTATAGACGGAGACAAATGCATAATTGAAGCAGTTACTGGCTGGCCAGAAGGCTTAAGCCATGGCAAAGAATCACCCCAGGCAGTTTACTTCTTTGAAACACCAAGCTTGTTTGTTGAACCAAAGAAAACAGAAGGAAATGAAAACCTATTAACACCAGAGGAATGGTATACATTAGGAAAAAATATTGAGAGAAAAATGAATTATTCAAAATTATCTCTGATTAACCCTGTTATTATAGAGTTCTCTATAAATAATTATGGAAATGTAAGTGCTCATGATGTACAGGTGTGAAAATAACCTACCCAACCCT
>JAHWIP010000077.1 GCA_019322375.1 Candidatus Woesearchaeota archaeon | reverse complement strand
GAGGGCAGCAGCAAATGCTGGCAATGGGAAGAGCCTTAATGCAAGACCCCCAGTTATTGTTATTAGATGAACCAAGCCTGGGATTAGCACCAAAAACAATGAAAGAAATCTTTGAAAAAATAATAGAGATAAACAAAGAAGGAACAGGAATATTGATTGTTGAGCAGAATGCAAAGCAAGCCATAAAGATAGCCCACAGAACATATGTACTAGAAGATGGAAAAATAGCCTTAACAGGCGGAAAAGACATAGTTAACAATCCAAAGATAAAAAGTATATATTTAGGGGGAAGGTAGTTTTTATTAATTTTTGGTGATAAAGATGGGGGTTGATTATAAGAATTTACCTGATTACTTATTGCAACGTCTTTGTGATGCTCATAATCCTAAAAAAGCAAGGATAAGAGCAAAGTTTTTTGAAAAGGAATTTGAATTCTTCTCAAAGCACATAAGAGACCAGAATGTTCTAGTAGCAGGTTCAGGTTTTGGCCATGATTCATTTGAGCTGGCAAAATACAACAAACTTGTTCTTGGCGTTGAGCTTCATCCCACACTGGTTGAATATTCAAAAAAGAATGCTCAGAGATTAGGCTTTTCAAACATCAATTTTGAGCAAGGAGACATAACTAACTTAAGATTCAAAAAAAACACTTTTGACTCTGCTGTGCTTAACATGGGAACAATAGGAAACTTTGATGATAAATAATAAGTTATAAAAGAATTATTACGAGTAGCCTATGTTCTTTACCTTGATTTTTATCCTCCAAGCCCTGAAAATCTTGAGCTAAGGAGGAAAATGTATGAAGAAGAAGGATGGGTTAGCGCACGGATTGAGGAGAATGCTATTAAGTCTGATGAAGGTCTGGAATCAGCTTGCATCTCAAAAAAAGAAATAAGCAGTATAGTCGACTCGATAGGCGCGAAAGTAAAATACTATGACTTCTGCAGTTTTTCAGTAATGGCAGAGATAACAATGGAAATCTAGGCGGACATAAGAGTGTTGGGCAGTTATTTATTCAAAAGGGAAATAATCATACTTGTATGTCTCTGTTATTCTTAGTATATCAAAATCCCTGATTATGTTTGAAAATCTTTTTCTTATATCTGTTAATATTTTATAAAGCTCATCCTCGTTTTCTGTTTCAAATTCTATCTCCAAATCCCATGAACCTATTAGTTTTAATAACTGGGTTGCTTTTTTGTGCTGAGCCACATAGGTTTTTATCTCAGATTCTGCTTTTGTATCAAGGTTTTTTGTTCTGAATATTATTTTATAATGATTAATGTTAAGTCCTGCCAGGTTGAGATAGCAGCGATACTGCACTATTATATTTTCTTTTTTTAATTTCTTTATTCTGTAATTTATTATATCTCTTGTTAACCCTGTTTTCTTAGCTAATTCAATTATATGAATTCTTGCATTTGTTGATAATATCTTTAGGATTTTCTTATCTATATCATCCAACTCATATGTTTCTGAGGGCACTCCATAAACAAATTCTGATGCCTTTGATTCAGTCAGGTATTCTCTTGCATATACCGGGGAATATTCTGTTAATAGAACATCTTTTTTCAGGATGAACTTTGAATAGACATTCATGAACTGTCCTAGTGTTTTACCGAATTCAAAATTATTTCTTGCAAGAATCGATACTGCCAAGTCCCATCTTCCTCTTATTTGTGCTATCCAGATAGAGTTTTGAGAGTTTTCCCAGTATTCGATTATTTTCTTTTCATCTGAAATGGTTATGTTTTGGAACTTAAAATAAATCTTGTACTGAGAATATCCTAACTTTGTAAAGTTAATCACTGTGTAGAATTCAAATACCACTTTGTTTTTTTCAAAGCGTTTCAGTCTGTACTCAACTGCTGGTTTGCTTAAGCCTACTTTTTTTGCAATTTGACTGTTTGAATAACGAGCATTCTCATCCAGCAGGGTAAGTATCTTTTTGTCCTTTAAATCCAGCTTTACACTCATATTCTGATATATATGTTTATTATATTTAAATTTTACTTAAAAGTAAGAAAATATGGAAAAAAGGTTTAATTATGTGTTTTGACACCGTCATTGTTAAGTAATAACTTTGGGGGATGATAATATGAACAAAAAAGTAATATTCGGAATTGTAATATTAAGCCTGCTTATTACAGGCTGTGCCTCAACAGGGCAAGTAGTAAAGGAAGACACAATAAAGATAGGCGTGTTCTCTGTTCTAAGCGGAGAAGCAGCAATATACGGGCAAGCAATAAAGAATGGCATGGAAATAGCAAAAGATGATATAAACAGGCAAGGCGGTGTTTTAGGAAGAAAAATTGAATTAGTGTATGAAGACACGCATCTTGACTCTAAATTAGCAGTTACAGTTATGAACAAGTTTGTGAATATTGATAAGTTCCCAATAGTAATATCAGGAGAAGGAAGCGGAGCAACCCTAGCAGCAGCACCTTTAGCAGACCAAACAAACACATTAATGATGGTAGCAATAGCATCAACACCAGACATAAAAGAATCAGGAGATTATGTGTTTAGAGTGATTCCATCAGATGATTACCAAGGAGTTGAGATGGCAAGACTTGCAGGAGAACTTGATTATAGCAAAGCAGCAGTCTTATATGTAAATGATGCATTTGGATTTGGAATAAAAAATGTTTTTGAAAAAGAATACAAAGAAAAAACAGTGGCAAGCGAAGCTTTTGAACCAGGAGCAACAGATTTTAGAACACACTTAACCAAGATAAAAGCTTTAAATCCAGAGCTAATGATAGTGATTGCAAGAACAGAGTTTCCTAACATCCTAAAACAAGCAAAAGAACTAGGCTTGAATACAGGAATAATAACATCAGGCGAATTCAAAGATGAATCACTGGTAGAAGCAAGTGGAAAAGCAGCAGAAGAAGTTTTAGTGCCGTTCTATGCAGAAACCAAAGACTATGTTGACTTTGCAGCTAAGTTTAAAGCAATCCATGGAACAGAGCCTGCATTGTTCAGTGATTATGGATATGATGCATTAAAAGCAGTTGCAGAGGCAATAGATAATGCACAAACAACCAACCCAACCAGAGTTAAAGATGCGCTCTACAAAACAGAATTCAAAGGAGCAACAGGAACAGTAAAGTTTGATGAGAATGGAGAAGTGATAGGAAAGCCTTTTGTTATATATAAAGTAAAGAATGGGGAGTTTGTAGAGAAAAAATAATTCTCAATTGTATCGACCTAAAGCCAGGAGCTTTGTCTCCTGGTTTTTTATTCTTCTAAGAACTCCTCTATCTCTTTCTTTTTTCTTATGTTTAAGGATACATGGGTTTCTCCTGTGAATGTATTATTTTGATACATGCATGTATCAAAACGAAACATTTAAATATTTGCCTAGGTTTTTGTAATTTATGGAAGAAGAAACAATACTAACGGAATTATTAGGGAACAGCCCTAAAGTAAAAGTTATAGACTTATTAATCATAGGCAGACGCTTAGAATACTCCATATCAGACATGGCAGAATACGCAGGAGTAGGAAGAACAACAATTTACAGGATGCTAGATGAAATGCTTGAAAAAAAGATAATAAAGCCAACAAGAAGATTAGGAAGAATACAGTTATATCAAATAAACATGGAAAACCCTTCTGTAGCACTTTTATGGGAAATGCTCAAGAAACTAATGAAAATATACTCAGAAGAAGAAATAAAAAGACAGACCATGAAAGTGAAGGTTAAGAGGTAGTTATTTCTTAGCCATCTTCCATAAGAACTCATGATAGTGTTTGAATCCTTCTGCTATTCTTTTGTTTTTTATCATAAACACAAAAGGTTTTTCTTCCCAGAGGATGATATATACATAATCATCAAACATATCAATGGCTGCAGGGCTGATAAATCCTGGGGGCATGTATCTTACTTCACTGTATGGTTCGCTTTCTCTATCTTTTCCAAATGTCTGTTTTGCAGAGCTATCAATTAGTAATTTGAGTTTCTGTTTTTTTTCAATGCTTCGAAGATTGATGTTTCTTAAGAACATTCTGAGTGATTCAAATCCATAAGCCTGCTCTGAAAATCCAATAATGTATATGGTTCCGCCTTTTGGGCAGTCATTTATTATTTTCTTAAACGCAGTTTTAAAGCCTTCAAAGCCTTCATATATTGCTGTGGTTGTGTCTGCCTCGCTTGAAGCTTGCAGTTTTTTTAAGTCTGGAATTAATTCCTCAATCTTTTTTTTTCTTTCTTCTTCTAATTCCAACAACTGTTCAGGTTCAACTGCCTGGAAGTGTTTGCCGTCTTTCTGCACATTGTAGGTTACCAGACCTTTATCTATTAACTTATTTAGGCTCTCATATACCCTTGAGTTTGCTATTTTGGTTTCTTTTATTATCGAGCCAGTTGTTGTAGAGCCTTTTTTTATGAGATAAAGGTATATGCTTGATTCGTTCTTTGTTAGGCCCAGTTGTTCGAGTTCTTTCTCCATATGCTTTGTTTATACACACACATATTTAAAGTTTCTCCCAAAAAGGAGAAATAAAAATTATATATGTTAATGACTGTTCGGTAGTAAAGAAAAGGGGGCGTTCAATATGAACAAAACAATAAAAACAATATACGTAATATTGCTCATCCTTGCATTAATACTGGGAGGATGCACAAATAAAAGCCCAACAGGACAAGCAGTAAACCAGCAAAGTCAAAGTAAAGACACAATAAAGATAGGCGGATTATTTCATCTAACAGGAGCAGCAGCATTCTGGGGAGAAGGAGAAAAAAACGCTGCATTAATGGCAATAGAAGAAATCAATGAGCACGGCGGAATAAACAACAAAAGGCTCAAGCTAATAATTGAGGATGGGCAAACAGAGTTCAAACCAACAACAACAGCATTCAAAAAATTAATAGAAGTTGACAAAGTTAATGTGATTATAGGGCCAACCTGGTTTTCACAAGTAGGATCGCCAATAGCAGAACAAACCAAAACAGTAATGCTTTCACCATCAACAGGGACAGTGCAAGAACCATCGCATTACTTCTTTGCGCTATGGCCAACAGAAAGCCAAGAAACAGCACCAGTTGTAAAACACATGAAAGAACAAGGAATAAGTAAAGTCGCAGTTGTGTACAGCCAAAATGATTGGTCAGTCAACATAAAAAAAGAGTTTGCAAGAATAGCAAAAGAACAAAACATAGAAGTAGTTGAAGAATTTGCAGTAGACCCTGATGAATCAGATTTCAGGTCAATAATAACAAAAATAAAAGAAATGAATGTTGATGCAGTGTATGCACCATTTGCCTTTTATCCAAGCCAGGGAAGCTTTAGCAGGCAAGCAAAAGACTTAGAATTGAAATCAATGCTATATTCAGGAACAGGAACAGGAAACCCAATACTGCTGGAATCATTTCCAGAGATAGAAGGAACAATTTATCCAGAACCTATAAGAACCAACAAACAACAAGAATTAGAAGCAAGATATAAAGAAAAATACAGCAAAGAAGCATCACCCCCAGTAGCATATGCATATGATGCAGTAAACCTTGTTGCTCTTGCATTAATGAATGGCAAAGAAACAGGCCAAGAGGTTGCAGATTACCTGCACAGCATAAAAGATTATCCTGGCGCAACCAACACCATCACTTTTGATGAGAACGGGAGAATAACACAGAAACAACACGTAATAAAAGTAGTTAAAGATGGAGAATTTGTTTTATATGAATAGTCTCAACCTTTAAACTGCCTGGGAGTTTAGCTCTTGGGCAGTTATTTTATTTTTTAGCAATCCCCCACAACCACTCAAAGTATTCTTTGAAAGAACTTGCTATTTCCTTGCTCTTGATTTGAAAACATACTAAGTTTTCTATTTCTGGGATTATTATGTCAACATAGTCTCCGCATATCCAGATTGTTGAAACTTGTTTTATGTTCTTAGGCAAAAACTTTACTTGTGCAAGCCCTTGTTTTTTTAGTCTATTTGCATGCTCTTTTCCTTCTTTTGTGACTGCAGACAATACTTTTCTTTTTACTCCTAGTTTTAATCTTCTTTTAGCAAAGTGTTCTGAGTAATAAGGCAGAATAACCACTCCTTTTCCTGTTGAGCCTATGGTCAGCCATTCTTTTCCTGTTTTCAGAATATTCTCCATTACTGTTTTAACTCCTTCTTTTCCAACAAATATTTCTGCATCAACATCGCTTTTTTTACTCTTAAAAGCCTGGGTTAGCTCTGGAATAATCTTTTTTACATCTGTTTTTGTCCTGTCAATCCCTTGCTTCTGCTCTTCAAGATAAGTTAATATTCTGTCAGGATTAGTTGCATTATAATATTTGATATTGTTTTTTATCACAAAACTAGCAAGTCCTTTTTCTATCAACCTGTTCAAAGCATCATAGGTTGCTCTTCTGTGAATGCCTGCTTTTTCTGAGAGTTTACCTGCAAGAGTGCTGCCTAGTTCTAGCAAGGCTTTGTAAACTTTTACTTCATTAGGTGATAAGCCTGCTTTCTCAAGTACTAAGTCTTTCATGTTAATAGAGAATAATATTAGATATATAAAAGTTGTGGTGATAAGCCTTCACCCCAAATATTAATTAATGGTTTGGTGATGCCTCTGATGAGTTAAAAATGAAAATACCAGAAGATCTTGAAACCACTATTAGGAAGGAAATTGAACAAAAAGATAAACAAAGAAAAAAAGATAAACAGGAATGGAGAAGAGAGTACACTAAAGCCCAACAAACATATGCTATGTTAAAAGAGATAGCATCAGATCCAATTATAGAAAGATACACAAAAGAAATCAAATATTTACCGTTCTGTTACTACAGTATAGCACTAAGAAATGGAAATGTTTACAGAATGGGAAGGCAGCCGGGTGAGCTTGGAGTTAAATTTAAGCCTATTAATCTTGAAGAAGAGAAGGTTACATGGTTAAGCAAACTCGGAGACCTTAATGAAGAACTGATTTTTAAGATAATATCTCTTCACGTCTATCACGAACTTAAAGACTACGGAAATGAATGCGAAATAATAAAGGAACATTTTCAGAGAAAATGAACAAAAACATCATTGCATTAATCATGATAACTGTGTTTTTAGTAGGATGCACCCCCACAGGAAAAATAGTCAGAGAAGCACCCAAAGAACCCATAGAGATAGGGGTGATAACTCCTTTAACAAGTAAAGGAAGCTACTGGGGCTTGCAGGTAAGAGATGGACTGAACATGGCAATGCAAGAAATCAATAACAAAGGAGGGGTTAATGATAGGAAAATAAAATTGATTTATGAAGACACTCAGTGTGATCCTAAAATATCAGCAACAGCAACTCATAAATTAATTAATGTTGATGGTGTAAAGATATTAATCGGAGAGGTTTGTTCTACAGCAACCCTAGCAGCTGCACCAATAGCAGAACAGAATAAAGTAATCTTTTTTGTTCCTATATCTTCATCATCAGAGATAACTCAGGCAGGAGACTATGTATTTAGAAATAGAGAGAGCAGTGCCTTTAGCGGGGAATTACTAGCAGAATTTGTACATGATGAATTAGGTATTAAAGAAGTATCTGTGCTTTATATTAACAGTGAAACAGGAATCAGTTATGGTGATGCTTTTAAGGAACGCTTAGAACAACTAGGAGGAGAAATATTGACAGACGAGGGCTATGAAAAAAGAGAAAAGAATTTCAGAACATCCCTATTAAAAATAAAAAAAGCAGAGCCAGAAGCCCTTTACATACCTGGGTTTTATGAAGATATAGGTCTAATTATAAAACAGACTAATGAGCTAGGAATAGATATTCAGTTCCTAAGCACATCAGCTTTTCAGGCAGATGAAATCTTTGAAATAGCAGGAGACTCTGTAGAAGGAACCATTTATACCTATCCTTATTTTGATGCACAAAGTCCTGATTCTAAAATTAAAGATTTTGTTAACAACTACAAGGAAAGATATGGTGAAGAGCCAGAATTTTCAGCAGCTAGTTCTTATGATGCATTGTATATTCTTACATTAACCATGGATAAATGTGATGAAGACACAGATTGCGTAAAGAATGAGCTCTACAATTTGAAAGAATATCCTGGAGTAACCGGTACAACTTCTTTTGATGAAAATGGTGATGTGATAAAGCCAATAGCAATAAAAACAGTCAGAAATGGAGAGTTTGTTCTGTATTAATTATCTCAACCTTTAGCTGAGGAGGTTTTTCTTCTCAGCTTTTCTTTTTCACTAGTCTTGCTAGCTTCCATAATGCATAGAACTGCTTTCTATAGCTTTCAGCTACTTGTTTGCTATCTATCATTATCATGTGATTTGGTGTTCCCCACACTGTTATTGCTACTTTATTGCCATAGGTGTTTACTGTTGCTGGGCTAAAGTATTCTTCTGCTAGCCATTTGTAGGTTGTGTTTTTTCCTCCTGGCATGAACTTGTCGCCTTGTTTGATTATAACTTTTTCTTTGATGTTATGTTTTTCTAGTTGGTTTAGGAATTGTTTAAAGACTATTGGGTCTTGTTTAGTATATCTTCTTTCACTCACCCCTATAACTAGGTTTTCTCCTTTTGTTCCGCTTAACTCTCTTATAATATCTTTAAAAACTATTTTTATTATTTGTTTTCCTTTGAATATCTCTACCTTGGTTTCTTCTCTCGGCAACTTTGTAAAACTTATCAAGGTAGGCAGTATTTTCTTTATATCTTCTTCTTTTTCCTTTAGGTTCTCTATTAATTTTTTAGGGTGGTCTGCTTGAAAGTGTTTTTTGTTGTCTTTTATAACATAACTCACTAGGCCCTTATCCATTAGTTTTTCCAGGGTATCATATACATAGGGTCTATATAACCCGGTTTTCTCTGAAATTGTTGATGCAGTGCTTAGTCCTATTTTTAGAAGGGTGACGTATATTTTTATCTCATTATCATTCAGGCCCAGTTGTTTTAATGCTTCCATATTAGCTGTATTGTTTACTGTGTATTTAAATCTTACTATAGACGTCGTAAAGTTGACGACAAATCTTTTTATTTAAGCCATTTTATTCTTATACAATAACTAATTTGGGGGATGATAATATGAAACAGACAATAACTATAATTTTGCTTGTTCTCTTAGTAATAGGTTTAGGAGGATGCATGACAACACCCACAGGAAAAGCAGTGCAACAAGCACAACTTGAAGAAGAACCAATAAAGATAGGCTTCATAGGGCCATTGACAGGAGAAATGGCTGCATTAGGAATAAATAACTTAAAAGGAATACAAGTGGCTGTTAATGAAATCAATTCTTATGGAGGAATTAATGGAAAACAAATTGAATTAATCAGTGAAGATGATCAAGGCATGAATGTTGATGCGGTTAATGCTTATAGAAAACTAAAAGATGTTGATGAAGTTAACGCTGTAATGCTTCCTCTATACACAACTTATGTGACTGTTGCTGAGTTTGCAGACAGAGACAAATTCTTAATAATTGACAGCCTTGACACTAGTGAAGAAATAGCTGACATGGGAGAATACTCTTTTGCAATAGGAATCTATGATGAAGGAATAGGAATAACAATAGCTGATTTTGTGTATAAAGAACTGGGTGAAACAGAAGTTGGACTTGCATACAACATAGAAGATGCTTTTATGGCACTTGTAAGAGAAGGTTTTATGCCAAGATATGAAGAACTTGGAGGAGAAATTCTTGTTGATGAAGAATTTGATTTTTCAACTACAGACTTCAGATCAATACTGTTAAAAGCAGATTATGCAGACGTGGACACACTAATAGTTCTTGGCTATGATGAGTCTGGCTTTCTCTTAAGACAAGCAGAAGAAATAGGTTTTGACTTCACTTTTGTGGGTTCTGATATGTTTAGCAGCCAGAACTTTAGGGATAATGCTGGCGGTGCAGAGCAAGGAGCATATTTTACTTTTTGGAACCCGCCAAACTCACCTGAATACAAGAGTTTCTTATCCAGATACAAAGCTATTCATGGAGAAGAACCTCATGAAATATTATTTTCAGCAATTGGTTATGATGCATTGCATGTGCTTGCCAGTGCTATGAGTAAAAGTGATTTAAGCACAGATGCCATCAAGAACCAGTTATACAGAGTGAAAGATTTTAAAGGCCTCTCAGGAACACTTACTATGAGTGGAGATGGAATTGTTCGTTCTGTAAAAGAAAGTATTTTTAGGATAGAAGGAAAGAATTTTGTTGAAATATAATTGTCTCAACCTACCAAGGGCTGTTTTTAGTCCCTGGCTTTTATTTATTTCATGTCTTCTTAACATGCTTTGCCATCTTCCAGAGGGGTGTTAGTTGCTTTCTAAATGTGTCTGCTATTTTCTGGTTTTTGATTGAGATATAGGTGGTTGGGGTTCCTGAGGTTAATATTGCGACTCTGTCTGACCATACTGCTATTGCTGATGATGAAACATATTCATATGGCAGGCTTCTGTATTCTGTGTTTTTTGCTTGTGGATATGGCTTTGTTCCTGTTTGTATTATTAATTTGTCATGCAGGCCTTTTTCTTTTATCATGTTAAAGTATTTTTGAGCTATTATTGGTATTTTTTCTTCAAATTCTGCTTCATTTATTCCTACTCCTAGCAAGGGCTCTTTTTCTGGTGCTTTTCTTGATTCTAATACGTGTACTACCATTGTTTTAAATGCATCTTTTCCTGTGTATATGCCTACTTCTGTGTCTTCTTTTTCTGTTGCTACTTGTTTATTCAGATCTGGTACTATGTCTCTGAGATTTTCTAGTTTTACCTGCATTAACTCAAATAACTGGTCTGGTTTTATTGCTCTGAAGAATTTCTTTTTTCCTTTGTGAGTTATGGTTACAATGTTTTTTTCCTGCATTCTTTTCAGGGCATCATACACATACCCTCTGTGCAGGCCTGTTTTTTCTGACACTCCGTAAGCATTCATTTCCCCTGTTCTTAGCAGGGTTAGATATATTCTTATTTCATTGTCTGTGAATCCTAAATCCTTGAATTGTTCTGTGTACTTGGTTTCCATAGCTTTTAGTAACCAAGCAGCTTATTTAAATATTTCGTCCTTTTTAGTACGAATTAAGTTTATATAGTATAGTCACTTCTTAGTTGTAAAAAGAACTTGGGGGTTGTTATAATGAAATCAATAAACATCATAGTACTGATAAGTATATTAATATTAGTCATAACAGCCTGCACACCCACAGGACAAGTAGTGCAGGAACAAGAAATAGAGATAGGCTTCATAGGGCCATTGACAGGCTTTGCAACCTTTGTAGGCCAGGAAATGGTAAGAGGAACAGAGGTAGCACTTGCTGAAATTAATCAAGAAGGCGGGATAAATGAAAAAGAGCTAAAAATAATATATGAAGACGGGCAGTGCTTTCCAAAGCCAGCCCTGAATGCTTTTCAAAAACTAGCAACTTTTGATGAAGTGCCTGTGATAATAGGCCCTTTGTGCAGCACATCAATCCTTCCAGTAACACCAATGGCAAACAACAACAAACTGCCGATAATAGGAACTCTTGATTCAAGTGAAGACATAAAAGAAGCAGGAGAATATGTTTTTTCAAACGGGTTCTTGCTAGAAGACGGAGCAATAAAAATGGCTGATTATGCTTATAATGAAATGGGATTAAGAAAAGTTGCTGTTCTATATGAGCTGGATGATTCAGCACAGATACTAGCAACAACATTTAGGGATGAGTTTATCAAGTTAGGAGGAGAAATAGTTGTAGTTATGGTTCATTCATTGGAATCAAATGATTACAGGACAGAACTTCTTAAGATACAGCAATACAAACCAGAAGCAGTCTATGCAGTTGTGTTAACCCTGGACGGCAGTTTTTTTAAACAAATAAAAGAACTAGGAATAGAAACCCCGTTTATAGGAGCAGATAATTTTGGAATACAAGATGTGATAGATGGAGCAGGAGATGCTGCCAATGGAGTGATATTTTCATACCAGATAAAATATGGAAAAGAAAACCAAGCACTAACTGAATTCCAGGAAAAATACAAAGCCATGTATGGAGAAGAATCACCAGGCATCCTTTACGCAGCTATTGGCTATGATAATGTTAAATTAGTAGCAGAAGTAATGAGAGAACACGGAACAACTAGTGAAGAAATAAAAAATGGTTTGCTTCAAGTAAAAGACTTTGAAGGAGTGCTAGGAACAACTAGTTTTGATGAAAAAGGAAACGCTAACAGAGAGCAGCACATCAATAAGATAGAGAATGGAGAGTTTGTTAATATAGAATAAATTATTTTTATTCCTTTGCCATCCCCCACATCACTTTGAAGTAATTTGTAAAGCTCTTTGCAGCAGTTTTGCTTTCTATTAGGAATCCTATTGGGTCTTCAGTCCATACAACAATTGCGACTTTGTTTCCATAAACAAGGGTTGATATTGGTGATTCATATTGTCTTGGCAGGAATCTTATTTTTCCAGGGGTCTTAAGATGAATATCTGTTCCTTTTATTCTTTCAGAAACAATTGCCTCTGTTCCCCTCCCTTTTTCTTTTTTTCTTTTCTGAAATAAAGTAAAATATGGTCCTAAAGTTTCTTTAAATCTTCCACTACTACCAAAAACAAGACTTTTATTGTATTTGAGAACATCTTCAAAAATATTTTTTACTCCTTTTTTGCCTTTGTAAACAGTTGCTGTTTGCACTTCTTTGCTTGCTCTTTGTGCAGCTATTAGCTCTGGCAGTAAATTGTCCAGGTCTTTTTCTTTTTCCTTTAATAATTCCATCAGTCTTTTTGGATTGGTTGCTTCAAAGCTTTTTCTGTTAGCTTTAATTATGAATGAGACCAATCCTTTGTCCATCAGGCTCTCAAGCACATCATACACTGTCCTTCTGTGCACTTTTGAGACTTCTGCTACTTTTCCTGCCATTGAAGGACCTAACTTAATAAGGGCAAGATAGACTTTTGCTTCATTATGGTTCAAGCCTAGTTCTATTAGGATTTCTTCTTTCATGATTATCAGTTATTCTACCTTATTTATTAATTTTTCTATTTTGAGGTGGAAAAATCGCCACAAAGATTTATATAATCACCTTCGCCCTCTAGCAAAAACCGAGTAAAATTTGCAACGGGGGATAAAAATGAGAATATACCTAGCAATAGCTATAGCTATATTAATTTTTTTAACAGCATGCACAGATATGCCAGCAGGAGAAGTAGTTAGAGAAGAGCCTATAAGAATTGCTTCTGTCTTACCACTAACAGGTCCAGCAGCTTATGCAGGTACTTGGATCAGTCAAGGCCTTGAACTAGCACTAGAAGAAGTAAATAGAGAAGGAGGAGTAAATGGAAGACCACTTGAAATAATTTATGAAGATGACCAGTGTAATCCACAAAGAGCTGTAACTGCTATGAATAAGTTAATATATGCAGATGGTATAAAAGTAGTTTTAGGGCCTCAGTGTTCTTCTGGCATACTGGCAGCTGCTCCTATTGCTGAAAAAGAAGAAGTTATAATTTTAGCACCTATAGGTTCCTCACCAAAGATTACTCATGCAGGAGACTTTATCTTTAGATTAACCCTATTAGG
>JAHWIP010000076.1 GCA_019322375.1 Candidatus Woesearchaeota archaeon | reverse complement strand
TAAAAAGAGTTAGTTCATATTTAAGACTGCCTGGAAGCGTAGAGGAGGAAGCAGCCAGGATATATACATTAGCAGTGCAGAAAGGCTTAGTTAGGGGCAGAAGCATGGAATCAGTAGTAGCAGGAGCTCTTTATGCAGCCTGCAGAAGGCATGATGTGCCCAGGACTCTTGACGAGTTAGGTGAAGCTTCAAACATTGAGAAGAAAGAAATCGGAAGAACTTACAGGTTCATCACAAGAGAGCTGGGTATCAAAATATTACCAAGCAATCCTGCTGATTATATCCCAAGGTTTGCCTCTAGTTTAAAGCTTAATGCAGAGACCCAGAGCAAAGCAGTAGAGATAATTGAATCTGCGCAGGATGTGGAGTTGACAAGCGGAAGAGGCCCGACTGGAATAGCAGCAGCAGCCCTGTACGTAGCAGCCCTAATAAATGGAGAGAAAAGAACCCAAAGAGAAGTAGCAGATGTAGCAGGAGTAACAGAGGTAACCATCAGGAACAGGTACAAAGAATTGCTTGACAAGTTAAAGCTTGAGAAAGAAATCAAGAAGATTAAAAAGAAGAGAAGGATTTAGATTATTTTTTTATTCTACTATAAATCAATATTTCAATAAGGGGGATTAAATGTACAAAAACATCTTGCAAACAATCGGGGGAACACCGCTTGTAAGAGTAAACAGGTTAAACCCTAATCCTAATGTTACAATCTATGCCAAGATTGAAGGCTTTAATCCAACCGGCAGTATTAAGGACAGGATTGCCTTGAAGATGATTGAACAAGCAGAGAATGAAGGCAGATTAACCAAAGGAAAAACCATTATTGAACCTACTTCTGGCAACACTGGCATTGGCTTGGCTATGATAGGCTGTGTTAAGGGTTATGGTGTTGAGATTGTTATGAGCAGCGCAGTGTCTGTTGAAAGGCAGAAGATGATTAAGGCTTTTGGTGCAAAAGTAACCCAGACACCTGCTGAGCTAGGAACAGACGGAGCAATTAAAAAAGCAAGAGAGCTTGTAAAAAAGCATCCTGATAAGTATTTTATGCCTGACCAGTTCTCAAATAAATACAACAAGGTTATACATTACAAAACAACTGCTGAAGAGATATGGAAAGACACTGGCGGAGAGATAGATTATTTTGTCTCAGCCATTGGGACTTCAGGAACAATCATGGGAGTGGGCAGAGGATTAAAAGAGAATAATCCCAAGATAAAGATTGTGTGTGCACATCCAGTAAAAGGACATTATATCCAAGGCTTGAAGAACATGGAAGAAGCAATTGTTCCATCGATTTATGATTCTTCACAGATTGATGAAACCATAATGGTGGAAACAGAAGCTGCTTATGAAATGGCTAGACAAATAGTACAAAAAGAAGGCATCTTTGTAGGCATGAGCAGTGGAGCAGCCATGTACGCAGCAATAGAAGTTGCTAAGAAGATTAAATCAGGCAACATAGTAGTAATCTTCCCGGACAGAGGTGAGAAGTACTTAAGCACTGATTTATTTAAGGTTTGATTATTTTATTTAAAATAAAAAATTTTATTAACCTGTTCATCTTTCTTCATATTATGAAAATGTTAGAGGCAGTGCTGTTAATCTTGGAGAAGGACGAGAAAGTATTATTTGGCAGAAGAGCCAAGACAAAGGAATCTCTGCCAGAAAGATGGAGCCTTCCTTCTGAGAAGATTAAGCCAGGTGAGGATTTAGTAGGGGCAGTTAGAAGGTGTGCTGAGCACGAGCTAGGATTAACAAAGCTCTCAAACATCACGCTTTATGATAAAAAAGAAGTTCACAAAGAAGGCGAGCACAAAATTCTTTACTTTTTCAAAGCAAACTATGAAGGAACACCCACGCCTCTAGCAGAAGATGAATTAACAGAACTAGAATATCA
The DNA here is from genome assembly GCA_019322375.1 of Candidatus Woesearchaeota archaeon. Classification (GTDB taxonomy): domain Archaea; phylum Nanobdellota; class Nanobdellia; order Woesearchaeales; family SM23-78; genus SM23-78. The sequence continues at coordinate 43,813 of JAHWIP010000076.1, read as the reverse complement.
TTCTTTCAAAGACTTCTTTGCAAAATATAAAGATAAAGAAATAGGCCATGGCTTGCAGTACTTAAGAAAATCAATGGGTTTCTTACTTGTATTAGCTGTTGCTGTGACCAATTATATTCTTCCTTAAAACCTGGCTACCTTTTATTTCAACACCTTCCTTAACAAAAACCTTTTAAACATTTTACCATTCTCGAGTGGCATGTCAATAGAAGCAGAGATCAAGTCATGTAATGACGTATTTGTTGAAGGTAGTTTTTACAAACACAAGTATGAAGACGAAACATCAGCAATCCTGCTTAAAGAACGTCTTGGTATTCCTGTTGCTTATTTTAGAGGTCCTTGGCTGCCTATGTTTTACATCAATGAATGTATGGAATACAGCTTTAGCCTTGACTATCCATCACAAATACTGGAAATTCCCAAAAGAAGAAAACAAATAGTAGATGCTATGCTTGAGCTAAGATCTGCGCAGCAGCAAGCTTCTTTATTCAACATTGATGAAAAACAGGACCTAGAATCACTATTAGACAGATTATTAATCCTAAAAAATAATAATAGACCGTTATATAAAAGATGGACACAAAACATTGATGGGAAGAAAAGAGAACTATCAGTGCCACAAAAAGCTCTTGATGTTCTTCTTAAAAACTATGTGCATGATATCATAATGCTAGCACCATGCCATCCTCAGTGTCATGGAGGGGAAAAAGGATGGTCTGTTAAAAAAAGCCTTGCCACGCACACACCCCTAGGAACAGTCCTCTCATTTGACCTGGCTAATGCTTTTAAAAACGTAGATATCCAATATGTTTTTGATTTCTATTATAGATTGTTTGAAAGCAAAATATCTGATCCTGAAAATAGAAGAGATACAGCAGGATTTTTAACTACTTTATCAACTGTTTATTATAAAGATAAAGATAGTTTTGCACTACCGCAGGGCTCTCCAGTCAGCATACCTTTATTTAACAGGCTTTTCTATCCAATTGATAAGCTAATGCAAGAAAGCGCCACTAAAAGAAATCTAAGATACACAAGATGGATTGATGACTTAATAATCAGTGCAAAAGAATCTAATCGTAATCGAAAAAAGTTTTTTGGATCTCTTTCAATTGTTAGAGAAGATTTCCCAGTTAATTTAAACAAAACCTTTTTTCAACAAAATCTGCCTGAATACTTTCTGCTTGGGCATAAAATTATAGGAAACTTAGTCATCAAAGTAAGCAAAGATGAAGAAAAAAACAGAGGGGAGCAAATTGATCCTGACTGCTTTGCAACACATTATGAACGAGAACATCTATGGATAGAGGATTATTATGATGGTGATGAACCAGGTGATTTTGGAGAGATTAAAGATTTTTAACTAGTAGTTTGTTATCATTAACTTGATTATCTGTGATTTTTACCCCTTCCTTCCTCAACAACCTTATCTTCTCAGAAATAGCTTTGCCTTTTATCCTCCCTCTAAACCCTCCTATATTCCCATCACTCTTTATCACTCTATGACAAGGCACTCTTGGTGCAAAGGGATTAGCTCTCATTGCCTGGCCTATAGCCCTAGGGCTGCTCTTTAGTTTCTTTGCTAGTGCTCCATAAGTTGTTACTTTTCCTTTTGGAACTTTTTTTAGAAGTGAGTACACCTTTTTTTGGAATGGTGTTATCATTTCAGCCCTTGCCAGCCTCTTTCTGCTTCTGAAAACCTGTCTGGGGTTTCTGTGTCAAACCATTGCCCTGAGAACACATAGCCTAATAGTTTTTCATTGCTGGCTAGTTTTGGAAACACATCATTCTCTATCATTGAAAAGCCTTCTGGCACTATCTTTAACACTTCTGGTTCTAAGATGTATAATCCTGCGTTTATTAGCTGGCTTGGTATGTTTTGTTTGCTTGGCTTTTCTATAAAGGTCATTATCCTGTTGCCGTTCATAACTGCTACTCCGTACTTGGATGGTTCTTCTACTGTTGTTAATGCTATTGTTGCTGCTCCTTTGTTTTTTCTGTGGAACATGAACATATCTTCTAAGTCTATATCTTTTAGTTCGTCTCCATTCATTAATAAGAAGGTGCTGTTTATCTTGCCTTTTAAGAAGTTTAGCGGGCCCCCTGTTCCTAGAGGAGTGTTTTCTTCTACATAGCTTATGTTCACTCCAAACTGGCCTCCATCGCCAAAGTATTCTTTTATCTTGCCTCCTCTGTATCCCACACTGATTATGATGTCTTTTACACCATGTCTTTTTAGTAACTCTATATTGTGCTCTAGGATTGGTTTGTCTTGTATTCTTAGCATTGGCTTTGGAAGGAAATTAGTCATTGGCTTCATCCTGGTGCCTTTGCCTCCTGCTAATATTATTGCTTTTGAAGGTTTGTTCTCTCCAAAGGCTTTGGTGAGCAGGAGTTCTACTGCATGGCTCCTGTTCTTTACATCTGCGCCATTTACTGTATGGTCTACTTTTTCCAGGACTTCTCTTTCTATGGTTAGTGTAACCCTCTCCTTCATGCTAGCTATTCCTCACATCTTATAAAAGAATCTAATCAGGGAAAGCATACCCCTTTTTAAATATTTTGAATTTATATGATAAAGTATGATACATCACAACAATATTTAAATATGAGCACGACTACCTATGTATTGACATAGGGATTAACCGAAGGATTATTGTCGGTTTAAAGGGGGTGGTATTTTGGAGGAATACTACGAAGAACCCCTTGAAGTCGACCTTGACGACATTGAGGGTAAAGACCCTAGAAGGGCAGAGTTCATTAGGGGGTTTTTAAAAGCTACAATATAAGGCGAAAAAGATAAGAAAAATTATTTAATAGGGGATTTTATTCATCCGAGTTCATATCAAAACTGCTTCTAGGTAATCTTTTACAACACGATTGACTCTTACTTCTACAATGTCACTAATCTTTAAGTGAACATTCTTAATAACAACTGGTTTATAGTAATTGTTTCTTCCGACAAAAGAATTATTTTTTCCGATTTCATCAATAATAATTTTTCCCTGCCAATCCGTCCACTCCTTGTTATTAATATTTTTTTCTTGTAATTCATTAATCTTTTTAGACCTCTGCTTGATAATCCTTGTGTCTAACTGCTTCATCTTCTTAGCAGGAGTGCCAGGCCTTGCACAGAACTTGGTAAGGTTAACAACAGGAATTCTAAGTTTTTCAAGTAGCTTGTAAGTTTTTTCAAAGTCCTTTTGTGTTTCCCCTGGGAAGCCGCAAATAACATCTGTTGCTATGGTTATATTTGGGATTTCTTTTCTAAGCTTATTAACAATCTTAACAAAGTCTTCAGCCTTGTACTTACGATTCATTAACTTCAGGATATTATTAGAGCCGCTCTGCACAGGCAGATGAGCAAACTTAAACATGTTAGGATGCTTATATATATTTATTAATTCATCAAGAAATTCAAGAGCATGATTAGGATTAAGCATGCCCAGGCGAATCAGATGAGCTCCTTTAACACTAAGCAATTCTTTCAAGAGCACAGGAAGGCTTGAACCAATATCCTTGCCATAAGCACCAGAATCCTGGCTGGTAAGCCAAATCTGCTTAACACCATCCTTAACAGCATTTTCAAATTGTTTTTTAATAGTCTTAGCATCATAACTTAACAATTTTCCACGAGCAAAGCGAGTTTTGCAATAAGAACACTCACCAAGGCAGCCAGAGCAAAGAGGAATGATTTCAACAACAGGATTCTTTCTGATTTTAGGGAGGCTAAGCCTCTTCTTATCTTTGCCCCTTAATAACCTTACAACATCACCTTTACTGGTTCTTTCAACAACCTCAGCAACAGAGCAAACATCCTTCACACCAATTAGAGAAATATTTTTTAACAGCTCATTATGCTGGTCTGCCTGAGGAATGCAGCCAGCCACAACAACCTTTTTCTTTAACTTTTTTACTCTCTCTAGCTCAGAGAAGAATCTTTTCTCAGGATTATCCTTAACAGTGCAGGTGTTGAACACAACCAAATCAGCGTTTTCCACATTATCAACTAGTTCATGCCCAGCCTTGACAAGCAAACCCTTCATAACCTCGCTGTCAGACTGGTTCAAGGTGCAGCCAAAAGTACGGATGAAGATATTCATGGAACAAGGTATAAAGCAAGGATTAATAAAGTTTATTAAGAAATATTTAAAAGCACAACCCCAATACACGCCTTTATGGTTAATGAGTTTTTAAAGATAACAAATAGCAGTTATGATAAGATTGCCAAGAATTATGTAATCAAGAGAGACAATCACTTTTTTTGGGGGCTTGTATCAAAATTTATATGTAGAAAATTTCTATCACAACTTCCAAAACAAAAAAAGTGTAAGGTATTAGTGGTTGGTTCTGCAGGAGGGCATGATACCTTGTACATGGCAAAGAAGTCAAAGCATTACTTTCTTGGCATAGACTTCTCACGGGAACTAGTAAAAATAGCCAAGCAAAAAAAAGAAAAACAAAAAATACCTAACTGTGATTTTAGATTAGAAAACATTATTAATGCAAAATTAACAGATAAATTTGATGGAATATTCTGTGATGGAGTTTTATATCATATTCCAAGAAAAAACCTGCCGCAGGTATTGGATAAATTCTATAAAGCCCTAAAACCTAAAAGCTATCTATATGCTAATTTTAAGAAGGGCAAAGGGCATGAACTCCAAGAAAACCCTGTTTCTTATGCAGGAGAACCACGGGCTTACTGGTTTTATACAAAAAAACAACTGCAGTCAATATTTGATAAAGCAGGCTTTAAAGCCAAAATCAAAGCACCAATAATAAGGCCAATGGGAGAATCATATATTGAGGTGTATGCAAGACCAAAAAGAAAAAAACCTAACTGAGATTAACACAAACTATTTAAAACCCAGAATATCTATACTTATAAGGAAAAAGAGGAGGAAGTATTCTTATGCCTGAAGAAAGCCTTGGTCTAGCAGAGGATATTCAGAAGTTTGACCCTGAGAATATGAGGCAGGCCATTCTTGACACTCCAATGATGGCAGAGCAGGGATATAAATTACCAGAAGCCATTGATTTAAGCAGGGCTAAGGAGAAGTATAAATCTGTTGTTATTGTTGGTGTGGGAGGCTCAAGCATTGCAGGCTTGCTTTTGCAGGGCTACCTGGCTGATGAAAAATACATTATTTATGTGGTAAGGGATTATAATCTTCCATCATGGGTTGACAAGCACACTCTTGTGTTAGCCTGTTCTTATTCTGGGAACACAGAAGAAACCCTGAGTGCTTTCAAGGATGCAAGGAGAAGAGGATGCAAGATAGTCACTCTTACAACCGGCAGCAAGCTTGCAGAGTTTGCAAAGGTCTCAAGGCTTCCAATAGTTAGTCTTCCTGTTGGTTACCAGCCAAGAGCAGCTGTTGCCATACAGTTCTTTGCAATGCTAAGATTGCTTGAAAGACTAAGACTGGTTAAGAGCAGAGCACAAGATGTTTTTAGGTTAAAAGATGATTTAAAACCCCAGATGCAGGCCTTGGAGAGGAATGCCATGGTGTTATCTGAGAAACTGCTTCACAAAACACCGATAATTTATACCAGCAAGAGGTTTAAGGCTGTTGGTTATAGATGGAAATGCCAGTTTAATGAGAACTCAAAGATAATGGCTTTTAACAATGTGTTTCCTGAGATGAACCATAATGAGATTGAAGGATATGAGAATGTTAGAGGGAATTATCATGCAATTCTATTAAGGTTTGATGAAGACCATAGAAGAATCCAGAGAAGAATGAGCCTTATGAAAGAAGTAATGCTAAGAAAAGGAGTTGGTGACACAGAGATAGGCATAAGAGGGCCTTCCTTGCTTAGCAAGATGTTCTCAGCCATTATTCTAGGGGACTTAACCAGTTATTACCTTGCTGTAAAGCTTAAAATAAATCCTAGCGAGGTAAAGGTAATAGAAGATTTCAAGGAAAAGCTAGGGCCTTATGTTGCTTAGTAATTAGAGAATTTTGACGGCGACAATCAAATTTTTCATCATAAACAGAAACCTTTATATATTTAAAGAACAAATCCAATTAATAACTAAATATCAATATTAATCCTTGGGTTAAGGAAACAGGAGGGAGGCTTATGAAGTTTTTTTCGCTTAAAAAGAAAAAAAAGCATGTCTATGACGAGGATGATCATCTCCAAGCAGAAGACGAGTATGTTGAGCTGAACACAGAGTCAGGATTGCCTGAGAAAGGTTCTAAGATTGTTGTAAGGCCTTTTGTGATGAATGACTTCTCAGACATAAAACCAGTCCTGGATTCCCTGAGAGAAGGCTACACCATTGCCCTGGTTAATATCAAGCCTTTGAAAGACAAGGACCTGGTTGAGCTTAAGAGAGCTGTTAACAAACTAAAGAAAACCACTGATGCTATTGAAGGAGACATTGCTGGTTTTGGAGATGACTATATAGTTGTTACTCCCAGCTTTGCAAGTATTTACAGGACCAAAGGAGCAACCAATCCCTTGAGTGAGGCAACAGAAGAATAAATTTTTTTGATTTTTGTTTGAACTTTTTCTAATATTATTATTTTTAACCCAAAAACTTTAAAAACTCCTGTTTCATGTTTTAAAAAGTTTTCTGTAAAGCAAAACAAGGTTTCTGAACTAATAGTTTGAAACACCATAAACTATAAAAAGCAAATTTCTAGATATATATGTAGGATGGCTAAGAAGAAAGATACTAACAAAGAGAAAAAAGAGGAGAAAGCAGAGAGTGCTCCTGCTGTTATCAAAGGAGAGACTTGCCCTATCTGTCATAAAAAAACTCTTACTCTCTCAGAATCAGACCTGGACATACCCTTCTTCGGGCATACATATCTGTTTTCTATGGATTGCTCTAATTGCAAGTATCATAAAGCAGATGTTGAGGCAGAGGAGAAGAAACCTGCAGCCAAGTATACTTTTGAAATTGATTCTGAGAAAGACATGCATATCCGGATTGTGAAATCATCAAATGCAACTGTAAAAATTCCTCATATAGGAACAATAGAGCCAGGAGAAGCAAGCAATGGCTATATAACTAATATTGAAGGCATATTGCAGAGATTTAAGAAAATGACTGAAGTGCTAAGGGATGAAGCAGAGGACAAGTCAGAGCAGAAAAAAGCAAAAAACATAATTAAAAAGCTATCAAGGGTTATCTGGGGCCAGGACAAGGTAAAGCTGATAATAGAGGACCCGAGTGGTAATAGTGCTATTATTTCCGAGAAGGCTGTGAAGGGGAAGGTTTGAGTTCTTATTTTCCGCAACATTTAAAAACCCTAAAATCAAGTATACCTGTCTAAGCTGTAACGGTGATACAAATGATGTGCGATTACTACTATAATGGTATTTGCTTTGACCCTGAGAGAAAAGAAGAGGGAGTGGTAGCAATAAAGTGCGACCATTGCCCTAAGCAGAACTTTTGCGAGACACCAGACCCGGAGGTAGAGTATATACATCCGATTTTTAGGTGAAGAAAACTATTTCTTTGCTTTTATTTTCATTTCAACTTGCTTACCCTGCCAAAATCATATATTTTATCACCTAATATATATGCCTTAAAATCATCAATATTGGTTAAGAAAGGGCTTAGCAACTTTTCCTGCAAAACATCTGTGCCTTCTGTTACAAAGTTAAAGCTAGGCATCACAATCAGGTTTTTTTTCTTGTATTTACCTAATAGATAACATTTGTACTTCTCAACTCTTACGTCATCTCTGATAGTGATTGCCGGGTGCTCATGTCCAATGATTATTGTTTCAGCTTTTTTTAACTCAGAGTTATCATCCATTAATTTATGTCCATGGCAAAGAAACACATTGTCAACAGCAAAGTAATCCTTGATTTCAAGGTTTTTCTTTTTTGCAAGAGGACCTAATATATTGTCATGGTTGCCTTTGATAAGAACCACTTTTGCTTTTTCTAATAGATAATCCAGCAGGTTAAGAGTGTCTCTCCACTCCTGCTTAGAGATTGTTCCAAACTCATGCTTAATATCACCCAGCATAATGATAAGTTTTGGCTTTACCTGCTTAAATACTTGTTCCAGATTGCTCATAATCTCCTTGAACTGAAGCCTGGGAATAAGGATTCCCTGCTTGTTCAAGGCTTCTTCATAGCCAATATGAGAGTCAGCTAGAACAAGAATTCTTTGCTTTACCAGATATAAGGTTAACCCAATGATTTTGATGTTTGGGAGGAGGTTCATGAGAATAAAGAATATGTTAAAGTTTTAAAAAGGTTTGTTAAAGATAGATAGCCCCACTCGGACTTCCCTGCGAAGACCGCGTACTCTGCTTCTTTGGCATTTCGAACCGAGGTCCTCGGACATTCTCGGCTTGGATATACATCCTCTGCCTCCAAAATCCGAGATGATTGGTCTAAACCAGAGGTTTAGAGCTTCAAAAATCTTTGATTTTTGTTAGGCCTCCAGTTAATTGGCCACTACACTATGGGGCTATTGTATGCATAACTGTTTATGGGTTTATAAATTTTATTTAAACTTAGGGAAAAATTATATATAACCTGTTCTTTTCCTTTTTCCCATGATAATCAATTCTCTTAAGCTCAGGAACATCAGGTCTTATATTGATGCAAGTATTAATTTCCCTTCTGGCTCTGTTCTGCTCTCAGGTGATATTGGGAGTGGCAAGACCTCTATCCTGCTGGCTATTGAGTTTGCTGTTTTTGGGATTATGAAAGGTGTGCTGTCAGGCAATACTCTGCTTAGGCATGGAGCAACTCATGGCTCTGTTGAGCTGGCTTTTTCTCTTGGCAGTGACAGGGTTGTTATTAAGCGCTCTTTAAAAAAAACTCCTAAGGGTGTTGTGCAGGAGCCAGGAACTTTATCTGTTAATGACGCTGTTTTTGAAGGCACTCCTCAGGAATTAAAAGCCAGGATTCTTGAATTAATCGGCTATCCAGAGGCTTTGCTTACCAAGTCCAAATCCCTTATTTTCAGGTACACAGTGTTCACGCCTCAGGAGGAGATGAAAAGGATTCTTTATGAGAGCAAAGAGGACAGGCTTGATATTCTTAGAAAGTTATTCAATATTGACAAGTATAAGCGTGTGAAAGAGAACTCTTTTAATTATGTGCGTGAGCTTAAGAGCAGGATTAGTGTTCTGCAGGGAAAACTTGAGATATTGCCTGATAAAAAGCAGGAGCTAGAAGAGCACACCATAGAGGTTGAGGGGCTGAAAGAAAAGCTTGAGGATAAAGAGGATGAATTAAAAAAAGCAAAACAGGTTTTTGAACATGCAAAAGAGAGTTTTGAAAAGCTGGAAAAAGAGCTTGATGAGCTTAAAAAAGCAGAGCAGAAATATGAGGTTGGGAAGAGTGAGTTAAGCAGTTCCAGTGCTCAGCTTGAAAAAAACCAGGCAGAGCTGAAAAAAGTTAATTCCCTGCTTGACGAGTTATTAAAAGGCTTGGAAGGGTTTGATATTGGCAGGGCAGAGGAGATTAAGAAGTTAATTCCAGAGAAGAAACAAGAACTAAAAAAGATTGAGCAAAAGCTTTCAGAAATTAATTCCAGGAAATCAGAGTTTAAAACCAAGAAAGAGGCTTCTGAAATCATAATAAAGAAAATCACAGACCTTGATATCTGCCCTACTTGCCAGCAAAAAATCACTCTTAAGCATGCCAAAGAGGTGAATGCAAGAGAGCAGGTTATTATTAAGACTTGTGAGAACAATCTTGCAAAGCTTGAAGAGTTTGAAAAGAAGTTTAGTATGAAGAAGAAAACCATTGAGCAAGAAATTGATAATTATATTAAGGGAGAAAAAGAGCTTGAGGCAAAAAAGGTTAAGCTGGAGGCTCTTGAGGAAAAAAAGCAAAGAAAAAAAGGCTTGGGAAAAGAGGTTTCTGAGTTAAAAGATAAGGTAAGCAGGAACAAAGGATTAATTGAGGAGTTAAAAGAAAAAGTTGAGAAGGCATCAGATAAGAAAGAAGAGTTTGAAAAAGCAAAGCAGGAACTGGAAGAGAAAAGAGAGGAAAAGAATAAGCTTGAAAAACTGGTTGTTGAGAAAAAGACAAAGCTAGAGACAATTACCAAGCTGGTAGAGCGGTTAAAGCAGGAAATAGAAAAGATGAAGCAGGAGGAGAAAAAACTTTATCAGCTTAAAGAGATAAAGAGCTGGGTGCAGGAGCACTTTATCAATTTGGTTGATGTTATTGAAAAGCACATTCTTGCAAGAATATACAGTGAATTCAATGCTTTTTTCCAGGAATGGTTTAACACCCTGCTGGAAGACGAGGCTCTTAGTGTCAGGCTTGACGAGTACTTTTCTCCTGTTATTGAGCAGAACGGGTATGAGACCTGGCTTGAAAACCTTTCTGGCGGAGAAAAGACCAGTGTTGCTCTTGCTTACAGGCTAGCCCTTAACAAGGTTATCAATGACTTCCTGAGCACAATAAGGACCAGGGACTTAATCATTCTTGATGAGCCAACAGACGGTTTTTCCTCAGAGCAGCTGGACAGAGTAAGAGAGGTGCTCAACCAGATAAACATAGCCCAGGGCATAATCGTAAGCCATGAAGCTAAGATGGAGAGTTTTGTGGACAGCATTATTCGTGTCAGAAAGCAGGGGCATGAGAGCAGAATCTATTAAGATGTTTTGTCGTTACCACAAGGTAGTTAAAAATCGAAAGATTTATAAATGAATTCTAATGTATAAAGGAACAATATGACAGTCGGAATATCTTTTACCAATGGATTAGAAGCAATTGTTATCACAGACAGCAGAGTATCTGGCTGGGGCAGACAAAGCGATTCAATCAACAAGCTAGAAAAATTTGAAAAAGACAATTACTCAGGAGTTATGTTTGGAAGTGGCTCAGGCAACAAGGTTGAAGGGATTCTTACAAATATTGAAGGAGAACATTTTACAGGAAATACTGTAGAGGAATATGTTGCTTCAATTCATAAAAAATTAAGAGAAAAAACAGATGAAATAGAAAGAATATATGCACAAAACATAAAAAAAAATATTTTAAATCAAGCTGAAATAATTTCTGATCCTAATAACAAAAAAGATTATATTAAAAATGAGGAAAGTAAGGAACTGAATAATTTTAGAAGAGATAAAAGAGATGGATCAGCTTTGTTTGCGCTGACAAGTTTTGATAAACAAGAAGGAAAAATAAGACAATTCCAGTTTCATGAAACAGCCTATGCAGAACAGTATGGATCGCATATTGAAATTGGAAGTGGTGCAGACGGAGCCCACTGGTATTTCACTACAAAATTACAAGGCATGGATAACAAAAAATTAAAACCAGACCAGCTTGCCTTCTATGCAATGAATGCTTATTCATTCTCTACAATGAACAGGGGTGTTGGTGGAACACCTAAAATGGCTCATGTTTCAAAACAAGGAGTAAAAATAATCCCCCTAGAACAAACCAGAGTATTAGCTAACCTAAGCGGAGCATATCTTGCAGAGCTACCAGAAACAAAACTAGATTATGATAATACAAAACGGTGTTTCAAAGAAGTATTAAATGAAAAAGAGCCAAGATACGACATGATTAACATGACCCTTGGATTTGGAAAAGATAATATTGCTCAGACAACCTTAATACCTTATGCTTCATGGCAAGAAAAAGCCAACTCTGAAAGGTTTAATGGAAACAAAAAATAATATTTCTTTTAAATAATTTTAATAAAATAACTCTTTCTAGCAAAAGATTTATATACTCTTATCACAAACAAAATATTAATCCAAGATTAAGGGAGGGTGTGAATGAAAAAACATCTATATATATTGACATTCATCCTGTTCTTATTTGCACTGTGTGCTACTGCTGAGCCTGTTAGCATAGAACTTAAATTGCCTGCTGACGGCTCTGTAATCATAACTTATACCCAGGACTTTATCTACAGCTTTGACCAGTACGTGGACATTCTTAACTGCTCATTAATAGTAGATGATGAGGTAAAAAAAGTCAGGAACACGCTTTTCCGCATAAATGATAATAAAATAACAGTGGAGCTAGAAGCAGGTAAGCACGACTGGTTTATGAAGTGCTATGACATAGATTTTAATGAGATACTATCTGAGACAAGAACCCTTAGTGTTAATACTGGTGAAGAAATAAAAGAAAGCTATGAAACATTTTATTATTCCTCTGGTTTAAGAGGTTATGTGTTCACAATAGAGCCTGGTCAGAGCCCTGTAGAGCTTCCTGCACTTAAAGGAGGGGAGGATATCCAGATAAAACTTTCCGGCAAAACTTATTACCTTGATATTATAAAGATGGGGGTTGCTATTAACACCAGCTTTGTAGAGGTAAGGGACAGAAGTACAGGTGTTAAGCACAGGATGCTGGTACCAGGCACCCTCAGCTTTGACTTTGATGATGATGAGACCGTGGATGTTGAGCTCTCTCTTACAGAGGTTGACAGAAGTGTTGATGCTTACTTTGTTGTGACTCCTTATCCAGATACAGTTGTTGAAGAAGCAATAGAAGAAGAGGAAGAAGAAGCAGAACCAGTGCCTGAAGAAGAGCCGGAAACAGAAGAAGAACCAGAAGTTATAGAGGAAGTTGAAGAGGGAGAGGACTTGCTCGCAGAGCAAGAGCCTGAAGAAGAAGTAGAAGAGCCTGAGGTAGAAGAAGAAACAGTCGTAACACCCTCTCCAAAGCCAGAAAAAAAGAGCAAAACCTGGTTAATAATACTCATAATAGCAATTATATTAATCATAATTCTTGTGATTATCCTGTTGGTTGCAAAAAGAAAAAAGAAAAAAGTTACTGAATTACAAATTACCAAAGAAGAGAAACAACAAAAATCAGAGATTTTTGAGTCTCCTTCTGGGAGAAAACAAAAATCAGAGATTTTTGAGTCTCCTTCTGGGAGAAAACAAAAATCAGAGATTTTTGAGTCTCCTTCTGGGAGAAAACAAAAATCAGAGATTTTTGAGTCTCCCTCTAGGAGAAAACCAGAGAAAAAAGTGGTTAAACAACCGGTTAAACAAAAAAAGACCAAAGAGAAAAAAGCCAGAGAACCAAAGGTTAAAAAAAAGGAGCTTAAACCAAAAATGGTTAAGCCAGAAGAAAGTCCTGAGCCTGAAGAAGCCCAGCCTGTTTTTGATGAGAGCTTTGATATTATTAAGAGCACAGGGAGGAAGATGAAAAAATGAAGCGGGTTACAAAACTAGAAATAGTCTTTGGATTGTTTGCCCTTGCCTTAATATACCTAGTTATTGCTAACAATGCTTCAATCACAGGCTTTGTTATCAGCCCTGCTGCCAGCATAACCCTTGTAGCCCCAACGCATGACACCCAGACAAAAGCAACAAGCATATATTTCATGTTCAAGTATCCTTCTGAGCTTGATATGAAAGAGTGCTCGTTAATCCTGAATGACCAGATAGCAAAGACTGCTACTGGATTACTATCGCCGTATGATACAAGGATAAGAACAGACCTGGTGCCAGGCACCTATATCTGGAGCATAGAATGCATAGACACAGATAATATAAAGATTACTTCTCCAACCAGACGCCTAATAATAGGGGAGGAAGAGGAATCAGAGCTGACAATAACCAAGTTCCCAAACAGAGCAGGCTATATCTATGAATTTGAAATCAAAGATGACCTTGAACTAGACATAGACAAAGTGATGCCAAATGATGTTATCAGAGCAAGAAAAGGAGAGAACACCTATGAGATTAATATTATGAGGATTATACAGGATTATAGCAAAGGAATAGGCATGGTGGGATTGATGATAACCCCTGGTGACAAGAGAATGAACCTGCATGAGAAAGCCTCAATTAACCTTGATTTTAACAATGACGGGCAGGAAGATATTGAGTTAACCCTTAACTATATTTCTTACAAAAAAGCATACTTCACAGTGAGCACCAAGCAGGAAAGCAATTTATTAGGAGAAGCAGCAAGAGCGCCTGTTATTAGGAAGGTAAATGTGGTTATAACCCCTGTTCTAGAAGAGCCAGAAGAGGCTGAGCCAGAGCAGCAGCAACCTGCTTCTCAACTTGAAAAAAGCAGGGCAGCAATCATTGTACAATTCCTGCTAATAGCATTGATAGTTATACTGATAATTGCCATAATCATAAAAGTCAAGAGCAGAAAAGAAGAAGAAAAAGAATACATAACCAAGCTTAAGAAGGCTGCCATGACCAAGGTAAAGAAAAAAGTAAAAAAGACTAAGAAAAAGACTGCAAAGAAAAAAACAGCTAAGAAAAAAGCTGCAAAGAAAAAATTAAAAAAGAAGCTCAAGAGAAAGGCAAAGAAGAAAGCAGCAAAGAAAAAGAAAGTAAAGAAAATAACAAAGAAGAAACCTAAGAAAAAGAAAAAGATAACAAAGAAGAAGAAAAAGAAAGCAAAAAAGAAGAAACCTAAGAAAAAGAAAAAATAACTTATATAAATCCTTAACTATTTCTTTTTATTATTCAACGGGGCTGTAGTGTAGTTTGGCCATCACCCCAGCTCGGGGTTCGTGAGAATGGCATGCCAACTCATGCTTATCAATGAAACGGACAGCTGGAAACCGGGGTTCAAATCCTCGCAGCCCCATATCTTTTCTTTTTAACAACATTTAAAAATAGATGCTACTAACTAATAGTGACTATGGGATTAAAGCAAAGATATGAAACTATCACGAACAGAATATATCAAGATTATTCTCTAGCATGCAAGCAATTAGATGAAATAATCTGCAATCCAAAAGGAACATATCAAAACATAAAAAATAGTTCTAGATTTAAAAAAGACACTGTTTCAACCATAGCATCAGCAACCATATTCAACCCACTCTATGCAATGATAGAAACAACAGCAGGCAGATTAACAGATTTTGAATCAATAAAATCAAGAATGCTCACAACAGCATTTACCTATGCATCTATAGGTCTTGGAATGGAAGGCAGAGAAAGAGTAAGGCAAAAGTTCGGAGTGACTAAAGACTCGCCACTAGGAAAAAAGTATTATTTGACATAGGTTTTATTGCAGGGATAGTGTTTCCAATCAGAATAGGTCTGTATGCTCTTGCAGGAGTAAAAGAAATAGATAAAATCCTTTTGAATGCAGGCATGATGACAACCATAGGAACAGCAATAGGAGTGCCTGTGCTATTGACCATAGATATCTATAAAGAATTAACAGGAGTAGAGGACACAGGAACTCTGCCAAAAAGAATAAAGCAAAAATCAAAGAGATTCAAAAAAACCCTAGCCATAGCATACCCTGTTGCAGGCTTAGCAGCCACTGTGATGATGTATGTTATAAGTCCGAACAATTCCAATCAAGCAAAAGAAATTCCAAAGCCAGATAAGGAACACCAATTAGTTCTAGACAAGCCAATGGAAAAACCTGAACTTGCTGGCATTGAACATGTCATTAACCAGGAATAGCCAGTTTTTACTTCTCTAAAATAGAAAGGTATATAAAGGGGGTTATTCATAAATTTAAATGGTTATAAAGGGCAGGAGGCGAGGTCCCATGAACAAAAAGCTCGAATTAAGAGTCTTATTCACATTAACCATTGCATTAGTTCTTATTCTAATAACAGCTTCCCAGGCACTGGCATTCACATATTTTGTTACTCCTATTAACAATACTATTACCAAGCAGGAAATAGCAAGGTTTGAGCTTATTATTAGGAACACAGCAGACTTTGATGATTTCTTTACAATCAGCACAAGGGATGTTAACTGGATTGTTAATGCAGAACCAGGATCAGGTGTGGTGACAGCAGGGCAAGATGCAGAATTCGTAGTAGAGCTAAGACCAAAACCACTTTTAAGAGAAGGACTAACATATATCATTCCAATAAAAATAAAATCAGAAAAAACAGGTTTTCACTTTGAGGAAAAAGAAAAATTCGCTGTTTATGTTGTTTCTCCTGACCAAAAACCAGGAGTGTATGTGCCCACAGTAACTCCTACTATTTATATTGACCAGGTGGTTGACCCAAGACAAAAAGTGGCTGTGAGGCTTAACCTTAGGAACAGGAACCTGAGAGACCTTGACGGATTAAAAGTAGTGATTAGCGGGGAAATATTATATAAAGAATACACCACCCACCTGTTGCCCCTGGAAGAGAAGTTTAATGAGATATTATTTGAAGTAGACCCTTTTGTAGAGGCAGGCACAAAAACCCTGACCCTTACCTTGTTCTTTGAGGATAAGAAAATAGCAGAGTCTTCCACCCAGTATGAAGTACAAGGCTATCTTGATATGCAGGAAACAAGCACCAAGAAGAGCTTCTTGTTCAGAACCCGGGAAAGCATAACTATTTATAATAAAGGGAATGAGAAAGGAGTGGCTGAGAAGAGTTTTAGAATTAACTTTTTCAAGAGATTATTCACCAGCTTCTCACCAAGCCCTGTAAAAGAGGGAGGAACAGACGGCAAAACTTATTATGTTATAAGACAGGAGCTCAGCTCAGAGGAACACCTGGACATAGAAATCATTACTAATTACAGGTTATTAGTGCTCATAATCATCTTGATAATAGTAGGGGTAGTGCTCTACTATACTCTGAGAAGCCCTATAGTTATAATTAAAAGCGCAGAGCCTCTTGGGAGAACAAAGGAAGGAGTGAGTGAAATAAAGATAAGTCTTTACCTGAAGAACAGGTCAAGAAGGCCCATAACCAACTTAAGAGTGGTGGATACTGTGCCCAGGATAGCAGAGATAGAGAAGAAAACAAGGCTGGGCTCAATGGAGCCTGTCAACATTGGCAAGAGCAGAAGAGGCACAGTAGCCAAATGGGAGCTGGACGTGCTGGAGCCTTATGAGGAAAGAATAATAACCTACAGGGTAAAGTCAAAACTCCAGCTAGTAGGAGGCATAAGGCTTCCAAGCGCCAAAGCCAAATTTGACGCCAGAAAAGGAAAAGAAAGAGTAACATACTCTAACAATGTAAACCTGGTGCACAAAGAATAAATTATTTTGTTTTTTGATATTCTTTTAAGAAACGTTTAAATCTTATTTCAAACACCTTATATCTTATTTTAGTTTCTTTAAGTGAGAGCAAATACTCTCTTGTGTCCCTAAACAATTTTCTTCGTCTTCCCCTTGGAACAACAGTTCCTTCTGGGAACTGCTCTCTTGTGTAATCCTCGTCTTTTCCATTAATCCTGTTAAAATAATGAGATACCTTTTTTCCATTAGGCATCTTAACCCTTGCCCAGACAATCTTTCCTCCAAGGTAATCCTGTACAAGAAGAGCAGTTACAACACAATGCATCAAAGCAGGATTATCAGGAGCCCATTTTTTAGGAATATAACTAGTTCCCCTTCACCAGCTCTTTCTAAGAATAAGTTCCAGAGTCGCCCTCTCCATTTATATTACGACCTGAATTTTGTTTTTTAAATATTTTTCCAAAGTGACTCTTATAAAACTCCAAAACTTTTATAAAGAAAATCCTTCTTCAATAGTCTATACCCCGCGTAGCTCAACGGCAGAGCGCTCGGCTGTAGATATCGTGTTGAGAAGCCGGCTGGCTGGAAATGATACACGATCAGCTGTTCCCGAGAGGTTCCTGGTTCAAACGAGAAGCTGGGATTACGGTTTTTCTGAATGTCCGGGCGCGGGGATATTTACTCCTTCTCAGTGGTTACAAAATAGAAAGTTTTATAAATCTATACCTGCCTCTAAATTCTGGTAGATATTATGGTATTTTTACTTAAAACATCTTTGAATGATTACTTTACGCAAGAAAGAAATAAACTTGACCATATTGTTGCATTAGAGATAGGACCAGATCATGCCCCGGTTTATGATAACCTAGAAGAATACTCAAAAGAGAGGCAGGTCAAGATTACTTATAGAGGAATGACTTATTATTTTGATTTAAGTTCATACTGGGAAAATCTCACATTCGTCCCAAAAAATATTCCCGATACAACCAAACCTTTTTGGTATAGAGATTATGCTAAAGAAAAACTCAGAAAACAAGGAACAAAGAGTGATAACATTGAATTTATTCTCTTTCCTTGGGATGCAAAGGATTTGCCTTATCCTTTTGAGGATGGTTATTTTACAGAAATACACAATCACATGATTACTGATCAAATTGTAAGGACAACTCCAGAAGAATTTCAACCAATTCGACCAACTATTGATGAGTATGTAAGTGAAATTAACAGGTTATTGAAACCAAAAGGGATTTTTTTCTTCACAAACCAAGGACACTTTTTTCACATTTTTGGTACTTATAATCATCATAAGCATCATCGGGAGTTTACTGAGGCATTTAAAAAACAAGGTTTTGATATAGCATTCATTTCTTTGTTAGATAAAGAAGTAAAAACAGGATTATATCATTTTACTCACAAGCCTGCACACGTCAATATGATCCTATTAGCCCAAAAGAAATAGACTTCGGATTCCCACCAAAACCATCCATCCAGGCGCTAGCACTTCCACCCACAACAACATTTTAATATTAGATATATCATTTTTCTTTTTATGAAAGACAAACACCTTTATTTATCAAAAATATTCTTCTTTGTTTTAATTGCTATCTTTATTTTGTTAGTTATTTATTTCCTTGTTCCTGTTTCTGATGTTATGAAACGAAATCTTTTTCCTTTTGCTGCTGTGTTAGCATTTCTTTTTTTTATTTTTGGTGCTGCACTGCTGTTTTTGAGTTGGAAATCAAAGGTTAAGGGAAGGCTAAAAACATTTTTGTTTCTGACAGCGATTTCTGCTGTTGGCTTTCTTGTCTCTGTTTTTCTGCACAACTTCTTTTATGCTTTAGGTATGATTGCCGCCAACATCACTGTATTAAGAATTTTGATGGAAGTTCTTCATGTAACATTCTTTATTATTGCTATCCCTATTTGCCCAATAGTATTCTTGATTGGTGCAGTAGGCGGCATAGTTAAGTTTATTAAAAAACAGCAACCTTTATAAATGGTTATCCACCTTCTTTGCTTGTATTCAGTATTAATAATATATTGTTAGCTATACTCATATCATTATTAGCAGGGAAATATGAGCTGGAATAAAATGTTTTTAAGGGCAGGAGGGTTCTAGAAAGGTAATACAAACGCATTTACGAGCCACTGCTCTTTTATTCACTTCAATTTGCTTCATGATTAAGTATGCGATGCCCTGGTAGTGTAGCCTGGTTCAGCAAAACAAACCTTGTTTTGTTGCAGTAACTATCATGAAGCCCTGTCGAGAACTAATAATCATTCACAATCAATGATTAAAGTCGTGGATAGGCTTCGACCCGGGTTCGAATCCCGGCCAGGGCGTATGGGCCGGTAGCTCAGTCCGGTAAGCCTTTGTGGCTTGGGAACTAGAGCACACGACTTTTAAATCAGGAAGTCATCGTGTGGTCGCGAGTTCAAATGAGAAACTGCGTTTATCACCCGGAAAAATGTGAGTTTTTCTGACTGTCTCGTCCGGCCCATGTATACATTTCAGATTAAAATGACACGAAAATCTCAACTCAAACACGACCTTATTCCTGAGCATATCAAGCTCTCTGATAAAGAAGCAAAGGCTTTGCTAAAAGATTATAAGGTCTCTATCAGGGAGATTCCTAAAATTAATGTTTCTGATCCAGCAATAGCTCATCTCAGTGTTAAGGAAGGGGATATTGTTATGATTAAGCGTAAGAGCAGGACTGCTGGCGAGATAATATATTATCGGGGGGTTGTTAAGGATTAGATAAAGCTAAAATGAAAAAGTCTTATGCATTGCTAAAAAAGTATTTTGAAGAGAACAGTGTTATCAAGGCTAATATTGAATCTTTTAACAATTTTATTAATAATGAGTTACAAGTAATTATTAATGAGAACAAGGAGATTGAGCCCACAATTATTCCTCCGAATGTTGATGAGTTTAAGATACACTTGGATAATGTGTGGGTTACTAAGCCTGAAATTACAGAGGCTGATGGTTCTAAGAGGAGCATTTATCCTGTTGAGGCCAGATTAAGAAAGCTTAGCTATTCTGCTCCTATGTTCCTTGAGGTAAGCGCTCATATTAATGGTGTGCAGCGTGAAAGTTTTACAACGCAGGTTGCTAATATTCCTGTTATGCTCAAATCAAAGTACTGCCATCTTCATGGTTTAAGCAGGGAGGAGCTTATCAAGCAGAACGAGGACCCGGATGATACAGGAGGATACTTTATTATCAATGGAACTGAGAAAGCTATTGTTAACATAGAAGACCTTGCTTCTAATACATTCATGATTGAGAAGCAAACAACAGGTATTAGCCCTTATGTTGGCAAACTATTCTCAGAAAAAGGTTCTTACAAGATACCTCACCAGTTCGAGAAACTAAAAGACGGGTTGTTCTATCTTACCTTCACAAGGGTGAAGAGAATACCTATTATTGCGGTTATCAAGGCTCTTGGCCTTATAAAAGACGAGGAAATCATGCGCTTTATTGATTTGGAAGATGATGCAGAGGTGCTTATCAACTTGTATGAGTTCGTTGATATGAAGAACTCTGAGGATGCAATTGATTATATTGCTAAGAAGATAGGCATAACCCAGGCAAGGGAGATAAGGATTCAGAGAATGCAGGAAATCCTTGATAAATACTTGTTGCCTCATATTGGCATTACTCGTGATGACAGGACTTGGAAGGCTTATAATCTTTGCAAGATGCTTAAGAAAATGATACTCACCATAAGAAAGGAGAAATCAGATGACAAAGACCATTATAGGAATAAACGCTTAAAGATGAGCGGTGACCTTCTTGCAGATTTGTTCAGGGTTAATCTCAAAGTCTTAATCGGTGACTTGCTTTATAATTTTCAGAGAATTGTAAAGAGAGGCAAGTTCCCAAGTATTAAAGTAATCATTAGGGAGAAACTCTTAACCCAGAGAATTTATTCAAGCATGGCAACTGGCAACTGGGTTGGCGGGAGAAAAGGGGTTAGCCAAAGGATTGAGAGGCTTAACTTCTTGCAGACATTATCTCCTCTGCAGAGAGTTGTTAGTCCTTTATCATCTTCACAAGAAAACTTTGAAGCCAGAAGCCTGCACAGCACGCACATGGGAAGATTATGCACAAGCGAAACACCTGAAGGAACAAACATAGGATTAAGAAAGAATCTTGCATTACTGGCAAGTGTTTCCCAGGTTTTTCCAGAAGAGAAAATCCTTCCTGTGCTGCAAAAAGCAGGCTTTGAAATGGAGAAAGTACCGAGTGGTAAGAAGAAGAAATAATTAAAAACAAAGATCAAAATGAGCGAATTATTCCTTAACAACAAATACCTTGGAAAAGTTGGTGATGGTAAAGAGTTTGTTAACAAGCTTGTAAACCAGAGAAGGAATAATAAAATCTCTCTTGGTATTAATTTTCTTTACGATGACAAAGCAGACCAAGTATTTATTGAGACTGGCAGTGGCAGGTGTATAAGACCATTACTTGTTGCCAAGGAGGGCAAGTCATTACTAACAGAGGCACATGCTGAGCAGCTTAATAAGAACGAGGTGAAATGGTCTGGTCTTGTAGAGCAGGGAATAGTTGAGTATGTGGACAGCTTGGAGGAGGAAAGTGTAATAGTATCCTTAAAGGAACAGAATCTAACACCAGAAGATACACACCTAAACATAAGCCCTATTGATATTTTTGGCTTAGCCACCAGCCTTGTTCCTTTTGGCAACTATAACCATGGAGTCAGGCTCACTCAGGGTTCAAAGAACCAAAAGCAAGCAGTAGGATTCTACACTGCTAATTTCTTTTCAAGAGTGGACATGGATGTTAATCTGCTTCACTACCCGCAGAAACCTGTTGTAAGCACTATTACCAATGATATTCTTGACTTGGACAAGCACCCTAGCGGACAGAACATTGTTGTGGCAATAATGTCTTATAAAGGTTATAACATGGAGGATGCTGTTGTTATTAATCAGGGAAGTATTGAAAGAGGTTTTGGCAGGAGCACGTACTACAGGCCTATAATCACAGAAGAATTAAGGTACTCAGGGGGCTTGACTGATGAAGTAAGCATTCCTAACAAAGATGTTAAGGGTTATAGAACAGAGCATGATTACCGGTTCTTAGAAGACGATGGAATAATATATTCAGAAGCAGTTGTACAGGAAGGAGATGTAATCATTGGCAAGACCAGCCCTCCAAGATTCCTGAGCAGCCTTGAAGAGTACAACCTAGCAACCACTTCTAGAAGAGAGTCAAGCAGTGCTCTTAAACACGGAGAAAAAGGCATAGTTGACTTTGTGATGCTCACAGAGAGCGAGGAAGGAAATAAATTAGTCCAAGTAAGGCTCAGAGACCAGAGAATTCCTGAGATTGGGGATAAATTCACTTCAAGGCATGGGCAAAAAGGAGTTATAAGCTTAATCATTCCAGAAGCAGATATTCCTTTCACAGTATCAGGCATAAAGCCGGATATTATATTTAGTCCTCATGGTGTGCCTAGCAGAATGACAGTAAGCCATTTAATAGAGTTGCTGGCAGGCAAGACAGGAGCTTTGAACGGCAGATACATTGACGGCACCACTTTTGTAGGAGAAAAAGAAACAGATATAAGATTAGAGTTGCTTAAAATGGGTTTCAAAGAGAACGGAACAGAAACCATGTATAATGGAATTACAGGAGAACAGTATGAAGCCAAAATATTCATTGGTAACATGTACTATTTAAAACTCAAACACATGGTTGCTAACAAGATTCACAGCAGAGCCAGAGGCCCAATCCAGCTGCTCACCAGGCAGCCAACAGAAGGAAGAGCAAAGGAAGGAGGGCTCAGGCTTGGGGAAATGGAGAAAGACACCTTTATTGCTCACGGAGCAAGCCTCTTACTAAAAGAAAGGTTTGACAGTGACAAAACAGAGGTGCCTGTTTGCGAGGAATGCGGCTTAATAGCTGTTTATGATGTTAGAAAGAATATGTATTACTGCCCTGTGTGCGGTGAGAATGTTGAGATAAGCAGTATTGAGATGAGTTATGCTTTCAAACTAATCCTTGACGAGTTCAAGAGCATGCTGCTTTATCCAAAGTTAAGGTTGAAGAGTAAGTATTAAGCAAAAAAATTGCCCGCGTTGAAGGGACTCCGGTGCGCAGCACTAGGAGTCGCTTACTTTTCGTTAACGTTTTGCGCGGAGCGGAAAAGGTTAAATGGAACCACCAGTATCAAAAAAAGTTGACCAGATTGAATTTGGGGTGATGAGTCCTAAGTTTATCAAGGAAATGGCTTCTGCCAAGATTGTTACTCCTGAGCTTTATGATAAAGAGGGCTATCCTGTTGATGGCGGCTTAATGGATGTTCGCTTAGGAGTGATTGACCCTGGGCTTAAGTGCAAGACTTGCGGGTGCAAGTTAAAAGAGTGCCCTGGGCATTTTGGATTCATAGAGCTTGCAAGGCCTGTTATTCATATCAAATTTGTTAATGTTATTCTTGACTTGCTGAGATGTTCTTGCAGGAGCTGCGGCAACATATTGATTCCTAGTGATAAGATTAACAGGTTCAGGCATGAGCTTGAAAACATTGGCAAAGAGTTTGGGGTTGATGAGCAGAGAAAAAAGATAAAAGAAATCATTGCTGCTCTTAAGACTATTACTAAGTGCCCTCATTGCAAGGAGAAACAATTCAAGATAAGAATTGAGAAGCCAACCACTTTCTTAGAGGATGATAAAAGGCTCAGCCCAATAGAGGTTAGGAGCAGACTTGAGAGAATAAAAAGAGAGCACCTGCCTTTTTTTGGTATTAACCCTGGCAGTGCTCAGCCAGAGTGGATGGTGTTAACAGTCCTGCCAATACCTCCGGTTACTATGAGGCCAAGCATTACTCTTGAAACAGGCGAGAGAAGCGAGGATGACCTTACTCATAAACTAGGGGACATTGTCAGGATTAACCAGAGATTATTTGAGAACATCAATGCAGGAGCTCCGGAAATTATTATTGAGGATTTATGGGATTTATTGCAGTATCATATCACTACTTTCTTTGATAATGCTGTTGCCCAGCTACCGCCTGCAAGGCATAGGAGCGGGCAGCCATTAAAAACTCTTACTGCGCGTATTAAGAGCAAGGAGGGAAGAATTCGTCATAACCTTGCTGGTAAAAGAACTAATTTTTCAGCAAGAACTGTGATTAGCCCTGATCCCATGCTTAATATAAATGAGGTTGGTGTGCCAATGGTGATGGCTATGAAGCTCACAGTGCCTGAGAGAATAACAGAGTGGAACCTTGAGTTTCTTAAAGACTTTGTTAAGAGAGGTCCTAAGAAGTATCCTGGTGCTAATTATATTATCAGGCCTGATGGAAGAAGGAAAAAAATCACTGATGAGACAAAAGAACAGCTGCTTGAAGAGCTTCAGCCAGGCTTTATTATTGAGAGGCACTTAATGGATGGTGATATAAGCACGTTTAACAGGCAGCCAAGCCTGCACAGGATGAGCATGATGTGCCATCGTGTGAAGGTGCTGCCAGGTCTTACTCTTAGGCTTAACCCTGCTGTGTGTGCTCCTTATAATGCTGACTTTGATGGTGATGAAATGAATTTACATATCCCTCAGACAGAGGAAGCCAGAAGCGAGGCAGAGATACTAATGGAGGTTCAGACTCAGTTAATAAGCCCAAGGTATGGTTTGAGCATTATTGGGTGTAACCAGGATGCTATTACTGGCAATTATATTTTAACCAAGTACTTAAGCCTTCCAAGAGAAGAAGCAGTTGACTTGCTTGTTGCAGTCGGGGTTGATAACTTTACAAAACTATCCAGCAAGAACATGGTTAATGGCAAAGAAATCTTTTCTGTGCTCTTACCTGATGATTTTAATTTCAGAGGTTTTGCAAGGCATTACAAGGAAGGTGTAAAAGACCCTGATGCTATTGTTGAGATAAAAAATGGAAAACTGGTTACAGGAATACTTGATAAGAACAACCTGGGAGAAGGTTCAGGCCTGCTTCTGAGAAACCTGCATAAACAATACGGAGCTGCTCAGATGGTTGATATGCTTGGGAAAATATATAGGTTAGGAATAGAAGTGTTGCTTAGGTATGGCTTAACAATCACTCTTTCAGATATTGATTTAAAACCAGAAGTGCAGGAAGAGGTTATTAGGCTTCTTGAAGAAGCAGATACTGATGTTAAGAAGATGATACAAGAATATCATGACAGAACCCTTGAGCTCTTGCCAGGAAGAGATATTAGAGAGACTCTTGAACTCAGAATATTGGAAAGGCTTAACAAAGCAAGGAATGAGACAGGAGAAATAGTTGCTAAGAATGCTAAAAAAGATTCTCACACCCTTATGATGATACAGTCAGGAGCCCAGGGTAATCTGCTTAACCTTGCCCAGATGTCTGCATGCGTAGGACAGCAGGCTTTGAGAGGGGGGAGGATTAGCAAGGGTTACAGTGACAGGACTTTATCATGCTTTAAAAAAGGAGACTTAGGAGCATCTGCAAGAGGCTTTATAAGAAATGGTTTTAAGAGCGGGCTTGAACCTTTTGAACTCTTTTTCATGGCAATGACAGGGAGGGATAGCTTAATGGATACTGCTCTTAGAACACCTAAATCAGGTTATCTTTACAGAAGACTGGCCAATGCTCTTCAAGATTTCAAAGTAGAATATGACTTTACTGTGCGGGACGCTGGTAAAAAGATTGTACAGTTTGCTTATGGGGAGGATGGAGTGGATGTTAGCAAGAGCGAGGGCGGCAAGATTAATGTTGGGCATATAATAAGGACTACATGATTCAAAAACAGGCAGAAAAGGTTAAAATGACAACAAAAATGAAAATTACAAAAACCCATGGGGTTTTTGAATGTTCATTTAAAAAAATGAACAAACCATTTTTGAGCCATTATACAAAAGAGCTTTGCTCTTTTGAATTCACAAAGGCAAAGCCTTTGGGACACAAAATCAAAGATTTTGTTGGTTTAAATAAAAAACAAGATTTAAACATTTTACGAGGTAAAAAATGAAAAGGGAATTATTAGAATATAAGAACAGGCTTCCATTAAAACTACTTGAGGAATTGGAAAAAGAGCTTCCTGAAAAAACCAGCAGTAATAAGATAAAAAAAATAGTTGAAAGAGTGTATTCTGAGTATAGAAGCTCATTAGCAGAACCAGGAGAATCAGTAGGGCTTGTTACTGCTGAATCTATTGGAGAGCCAGGAACCCAGATGACTTTAAACACCTTTCACTTTGCTGGAGTTTCTGAAATGAATGTTACTACAGGCCTGCCAAGATTAATAGAGATTCTTGATGCTAGAAAAGAGATTAGCACTGAGATGATGGAGATATACTTGAAAAAGCCTTATTCCCAGGGCAAGGATATCAGATTAATAGCTGAAGGACTGAAAGAAACCAGATTCAAAGAGTATCTTAAGGAGATAAGTATTAATGTTGCTGAGACCAAGATGAGAATTGAGCTTGATGATAAGAAGCTCAAGGATAGAAGAGTTACGCACTTAAAGATTGCAAGACTACTAAAAAAAGGTCTGAAAGGGTTTGATGTAAGGCTTGACAAGGACAGCAGCATAAGAATAAAGGCTTCAGGAGACGAAGCCCTAAACATGATTTACAGGTTAAAAGAAAAAATAAAAGATGTGTACATTAATGGTGTGAAAGGAATAGTCCAAGTACTGCCTGTTAAGAGAGAGGACGAATATATAATAGTAACTGCTGGCAGCAATCTAAAAGACGTGCTTAAACTTGACTTTGTTAATCCTTATATGACAACCACCAATAAAATTACTGAGATTGAGAAACTCCTGGGCATAGAAGCAGCAAGAGAAGCAGTTGTAAGAGAGATAATCAAAGTGCTCAAAGCTCAAGGAATAAACATTGATACAAGGCACATACTCTTAATAGCAGATGCCATGACCATGTCAGGCAAAGTACTGGGTGTGAGCAGATACGGTATTGTTAAGGAAAAGCCTAGTGTGCTGGCAAGAGCCTCGTTTGAGACGCCTATCAGGCACATAATCAATGCCAGCATGGTAGGAGAGATAGACGACCTTAACTCTGTTATTGAGAATGTCATGATTAACCAGCCAGTGCCCCTGGGAACAGGGCTGCCCGGCTTGATTACCAAGATAAGAGAGGAGAAAGTAGCAAAGAAGAAGAGATAAAATGTCAATTGCAGAAATAAAAAAACACTTGAAAACCCCGAACTTAGTTATAGGAACAGATAATACTCTGAAGGCTCTTAGGAACAATGAATTAGTAAAGGTTTTCCTTGCAAGCAATGCTTCTGAGAGCTTGGCAAAGGACATAGAGTACTATGCCTCTGTCTTAAAGATAGCTGTTGAGAAGCTAGACATTCCCAATGATGAGCTAGGAACTGTTTGTAAGAAACCTTTTTCAATAGCCTGTATTGGTATGAAGAAAGTGGTTGAGAAGAAAAAGTATTAAGAATGGAGGAAAAATATTTCTGATTCTAAAAAATGGTTAATCAAAAAATAACTTTTGACACAGACATGCTCAAGTTCATGGCATTGTTTGAGAAAATAACTCATGCAAAGCTTAAGGACTGTTTTTTTGACAGAGACAAATTGGTGTTTCTGGTTGATCAGGGAGAGATGGGCAAGGCTCTTGGCAGGAACAAAACCAACATTGTTAAGCTTGAGAAAATGCTTAAAAGAAAGATAAAGATAGTTGAGTTTAATCCTGATCGTTTGCAATTCATAACCAATTACCTGGCACCTCTAAAAATAACAGACATTAAAGAAGAAGGAGAGATTGTTATAATCACAGGAGCAGACACAAAAACAAAAGGGTTAATGATAGGTATAAAAGCCCAGAACTTAAGAAACCTTGAGAAGGTTGTGGGCAAGTACTTTAAGGTAGAGGAGATAAAGGTTGTATAAGTTATTTACAAAACATTTAAAAAAGCATCACCATTCATTGGACGAGTAAAATGGCAAACTCAAAAATCTTTGATTTTTGTTGTTGCCAATCAGAGATAAAAAATGGCAAAGAAAAGCAAAGGCTTGAACGCTGCAAAAAAACTTAAGAAAAGAAGCAAGAAAAGCAGATGGCATGATAAATGGTATGTTAAAAGAGCCAAAAGGCTGAAAGCAAAGTCAGACCCTCTTGGAGGGGCAAGCCAGGCCTCAGGCATAGTGCTGGAAAAAGTCCAGTTAGAAGCAAAACAGCCAAACTCTGCAATGAGGAAATGCGTTAGAGTGCAGCTGGTAAAGAACGGCAAGCAAGTGACTGCTTTTTGCCCAGGAGACGGAGCAACCAAGCTAATAGATGAACATGACGAAGTAATAATTGAGTGCATAGGAGGAACCATGGGCAGAAGCAAAGGAGACATCCCAGGAGTAAGATGGCAGGTAATAAAAGTCAATGACCAAAGCCTGGATGCTTTGCTACGCGGAAAGCTGGAGAAGGCAAGGAAGTGATTCTGTTCAACTTTTTTTTCTTATATTAACTACAAAAAACCCCTCAGTATCATTATCCTGGGGCCATATTCTTAGGCATTCTTTGACTTGGGAATTGTATTTTTCTTTTCCAAACCCAGCAATTGCAGGACTGCGGTTGATATCTAGCTTTATTTTCTCAATCTTTGCATCAGGATATTTATTTAGCAGCCAGCTCACCACTTCTTCATTCTCTTCTGGCTCCATTGTGCAGGTTGAGTACACAAGCCTTCCTTCTGGTTTTAGCACTTCAAATCCACTGGCTATTAATTGTTTTTGCTGGCTTGCCAGTTTTCTTATCATGTTAGGGCTCCACATGGTTAAGGTTTTGTATGAGCGCCTTATTGTTCCTGTTCCAGTGCAAGGAGCATCCACCAGCACTTTGTCAAATCTTAGGCTTGTTTTTTTAAATCTATGCCCTGGCATCTGTGTGATTAAGGCATTGCTCACCCCTACTCTTTGAAGGTTGATTCCAAGAGGCTTTAACCTGCCTGTCTGCACATCATTAGCTATTAATAAGCCTTTGTTCTGCATCATGGCTGCTATCTGGCTTGCTTTGCTGCCAGGAGCAGAGCACATATCCAGAACTGTTTCCCCTGGTCTTGGCTCCAGCACTACAGGAGGTATCATGCTTGCTGCTTCCTGCACATATATATAGCCTAGCTGGTGCTCTAAAACATTACCTATGTCATATCTTTTTTCATCATCCTTTGCTTTATGCTCTATCCAAAAACCTTGCCTGCACCAGGGAACCTGTTTTAACTCCCAGTTTTTTCCCAGTCTTTTTTTTAATTCATTAATAGAAATCTTTAAGGTGTTCACACGAATGCTTTTTCTTATGTATTTCTTGGAGTAATTGATAAACTCATCATATCTATCCCTTAGTAATTCTCTGTATCTTTTTTCAAATTTTTCTTTTACAACAAACTTTTCTTCCATCTTATATATTCTTAACCATATAAGGCCCTTGCTTTTTATATCCTTGGTTTCTGTAATAATCCCTTACTCCAACTCCGGAGATGATAATCATTTTTTTCTTTTTATTCTTTTTTGCAATGCTTTCTGCTGTTCTTAATAATCTTTTTCCAAAGCCTTTGTGCTGCACTTTTCCTTTTCCTTTAATTGCTGCTGCTGTTCCATACACATGCAGTTCCCTAATAATTGCAGAGTTTTTAGGCATTTCTTTTCTTAAGCTTTGGGAAGGAAACCTTAGCCTGCAAAAACCTAATATATGGTCCTTGTTCTCCAGGCTAATAAAATATTCTTTGCCTTTAGAAGCCTGATAATTAATAATTTTTAACTCAACTTTACCCTTGATTTCCTTATCCCTTATTTCCCTGCACCGAATGCACCTGCACTTAACACCGTGCTTTTTCATTTTTTCATGCATGTACTGTCTTAGATTGGTCTTGTCAACACCTGCTTCTGTCATTTTTGTAGGGATATCTCTTTGCACTCTCATAATCCTGATGTATTCTGGTATGTGCTTTTTGAACTCAATAATCAGTTTTGCTGCCTGCTGAGTCGTTAAAGGTTTATACCTTTCTTTTTTCCAGTCCTCATGCAATCGGGTTCCTTTTAAAACCATGCATGGGTATAGCTTTAGCATGTCAGGCCTGAAATCAGGATTATCAAAAAGCTTTTTTAATCCTTCAATCTCCTGCAGGAAATTAATTCCAGGCAATCCCAGCATCATATGATAATTAATCTTAAACCCAAGGTCTTTTAAGATTTGGGTTGCGCATATGGACTCTGCAACATCATGTCCTCTATTAATTCTTTTGAGTGCGTCATCAAAAACACTCTGAACTCCGAGCTCTACACGGGTGCACCCCATTCTTAGCATTTCATTAGCATGTTTTTGCTTTGCATAATCAGGCCTGGTTTCAATGGTTAAGCCAACACATCTTATATTTGATTTCTCATTTAGCCTTTGCTCTTGCTCAAGGTTTTTCTTATCTTTTTTTGTTTTCTTATCCTTGTTTTTCATTGCAAGCAGTTTTTCATGGATATTCTTAACCCTGTTCTTATCACCAACTTTTCCTGGCAGTTCAAAAAACTGCTTGAACTTAATGATATTGAAATTGCCATTCTTATAGAATAATCTTGAGAAATCGTTCATTGCCTTGAAAGCATAATAGATGAATTCTTCCTGATATTTCTTTGGAAAACTAGGAAAAGTCCCTCCCATAATGATAAGCTCAACTTTTTCAGGGCTTTGTCCAAGCACAACATACTGCTCAAGACGATTAAATATTTGTAAATAAGAATCATATCTGTTCCTAATAGCTCTCATGGTAGCAGGTTCTTTGCCAGTATAACTCTGCGGAACAGTGCCAAAAAAACTATCAGGACCACCAGGGCACTGCACACACCTGCCGTGAGGGCAAGAGAAAGGATAGGTCATAACAGCCACAACAGCAACCCCGCTAATAGTTCTTGTTGGCTTGGTTTGCAAGTATTTCCTTAGAAAAAACAAGTCTTGTTTTTTTGCATGCAATAAAATCTCTATATCTGTGGGTATGCGTTTAAGCTTGTGCTTAGAGCAAAGCCTGACTTTTTGCTTGGAAAGCCTTGCTTTGTTGGGCTTGTTCTGCTTGATGTGCTCTATTATTTCCTTGAAAAAATCTGATTTAGGCATAGGATTCAGAGAGAGGGCATTGTTTTTAAATTATTTGTTATATATATGGTCGTGCGCGACGAACTGTATAGGAAGACAAAAAACTTTAAGATAAATATTTAAACACCGAGGGATACACTATTCACATGATTGATGCAATAGATATTCCTGTGCTCTTTGAATACTTATTATTAGAAAAGTATCCGTTTGAGGTTAGGAAAAAAGATGTTATTCATGAATTCTTTGCCAGGGGCATACAAGATATGGGTTATGTTGAATCAGTCTTTAATGCAGATTCTAAAGAAATCTGGGATCTTATGTTTGAATTAAAAAAGATTAAGAATAATTCTTTTATACAAAGAGGGGTTAATCACGGCTTAGTATACGCTGATTTGTCAAGAGTAGTGATGTTTGCTAATATTTTCTTCTCATCTCAAGACAAGCACTCTATTGGGCGTGATAAAGAAAGACTGCATAATCTATTAGGAAATGGCAATATAGGAAATGTTGTGAGTGTTGCTGACAGCAGAAGTAAATACCTTGACCAGCACTATTATTTTATTCCGGGTGATGCTAACACACCCCTGTCCTGGACTTATTACATTAACTTGTTTGATGTAGGGGGATATGTTTCCCAGTTTGACAGGTGGCATGTTTCTATGAAGAACAATGAGTTTAATTCTAAGAAGAATGTAAATTTTGCAATAGCCAACTGGTTCTGGCAGAAATTCCAAAAGCCCTTCCATGAATTATATGGGGAAATGAGGGTTATGTGTGAAGACCAAGGCTACCTTAATATACCTGCTATTGAAGACAAGCTGGAATCAATGCTTGTTAGGAGCTGACTATCGCTAACTTTAAAAACCCATGTATTCATGTTATTCCCATGCTAATCCCAATCCTCTTATTAATACTTGGGCTTGTTCTGCTCTGGATTGGCTCTGATTTTATTATTGAGAGTGCTAAGAAGCTGGCTCAGAGGTTCAGGCTTTCCCATGTGTTTATTGGATTAACTGTTGTTTCCATTGGCACTTCTTTGCCAGAGATATTCACTAATGTATATGCTGGTATTTCTAATCTTAGAGGAGTTGCTGCCAGTGGTATAGCTGTTGGTGTTAATATTGGTTCTTCTATCACCCAGATGACTCTTGTTGTCGGGCTTGTGGCTTTGATAAGCATTTTAAAAGCAGATAAAAAGACTCTTAGCAGGGATGGAGTTGCTATTCTCATATCAATATTATTAGTTTTTCTTATGGGTTTAACAGGCTTTATCTCTAGGATTATGGGCATCATCTTGATACTTGCTTATGTTGTTTATCTCTTGTTTTTGAGCAGGGATGAGAGAAGAGATAGAAGAAAGAGCCCTTTACTTGCAGAGCCTGTTGATGCTATTGAGCTGAAATCCCGAAGATTAAGACATCATCCTTTTATTGTGAGCCTTATAATGCTGGGCGGTGTTGGGTTATTAATCCTTGGAGGTAAGTTTGTGGTTGATAATGCTCTTAGAATAGCTGATGCTTTTAATCTTACCCAGACCTTTTTAGGTGTTATTATCCTTGGTGTTGGGGGTTGCTTGCCAGAACTTTCAACTGCTCTTAAGGGTATTGTTAAGAAGGCCCATGGCATCTCTTTAGGAACCTTGATAGGCTCAAACATTACTAATCCTCTTTTATCCATGGGATTAGGAGCAACTATTGCCGGTCTTAGTTTTAATAGAAGCCTGTTGTTTTTTGAGCTTCCTTTCTGGGCTTTCACAGTGCTTGTGGTCATGCTTTTATTGAGGAAGAATATAACTGTTGACCATCATGAAAAAAAAGAAGGAGTTATACTCATAGGGCTTTACTTTTTGTTTGTTTTAATGAAGATAGTGTTCTTTAGGAGTGTTTAGAAATAAGCTCAAATAATTTCTCTACTGCTTCCTTAGGGGTTTTTGCACCTAGTATTTTATGTTTTTTCCTTTTATCAAATCCTTTACCAATGTATTGGTCTATTAGCTCACCTGTTTCTATAATTACAACAGGTATTTCTTTCCACCAAGCATATGTAAGCTCACTAATAGTGCCAACACCCCCACCCACCACGATGATTCCATCAACAGCATTAACCAATGAGCCTCCTCTTGAAAACCAGTTCATAGCACTGGGGATATATACATCGCAATTAGATAAATCTCCTTGTCCTGCTTCTTCATAAGGCACAATAACAACTGTTCTTCCTCCTCCTTGTTTTGCACCTTTAAGAGCTGCACTCATAACACCAAGAACATTACCACAGAAAAGAGTTGCTTTTTTTTCAGCAATAAGTCTGCCTGTTTCTTGTGCAATAGCAAAGAGTTTTTTATCATTGCTTGTTGAGCTGCCAAATAAGCCTATTTGTACATCTGCCATGTGTGCTTTGGATTATAGGAGATTATTTAAATTTAACGCATATGCTTTCTTGCAAACACCTTTCTTATTTCATCATAGATAATTATTGTCAGGCTTAGCAGCACCACAGCCCCCCATTCAAATAATGAAAGAGCCATGGTCTTAAAGACTTTTTGCAGCAAAGGCACCTGTATAACTGCTATCTGGAGCACTAGTGACACAAGCACAGCCCAAATGATATATTTATTAGAGAACAGTTTTATATGAAACAATGATTTAGTCTCATGTCTGCAGTTAAACACATTTGCTAGCTGATAGAAGACTAGCACAGAGAAAGCCATGGTTCTTGCTTTTAAAGGTTCATCACTGTTCATCAAAAACATTGCAAGGGTTCCAATGCCTATGATTAAGCCTGTCATTAGCCAGTGTGCAAAGCGCTTGGAACTAATTATTCTTTCTCTTGGGTTTCTAGGAGGCTTATTCATAACCCCCTGCTCTGGAGGCTCAACTCCCAGGGCCAGGGCTGGCAGCACATCTGTTCCCAGGTTAATCCATAGTATCTGAACAGCTGTGACTATGAGCACTATTCCTTTTTCTTTTAAGAAAACAGGTATTAAAAGCATTCCTAACAGAATAGCTATTATCTCTCCTAGATTAGTTGAGAACATATACCTTATAAATTTGGTAATATTTGAGTAAATGCTTCTTCCCTCCTCCACAGCATTAACAATGGTTGCAAAAGAGTCATCTGTTAGCACCATTTCACTGGCTTCCTTGCTCACATCTGTTCCTGTTATGCCCATGGCCACGCCTATATCTGCTTTTTTCAGGGCAGGAGCATCATTCACACCATCGCCTGTCATAGCAACAACTTCGCCATGGCTCATGAGCAGGCTTGCTATTCTCATCTTGTGCTCAGGACTAACCCTTGCAAAGATTACTTCTTCCCTCATAGCAATGCTAAGAGCCTGATCATTCATCTTTTCAAGCTCTGGCCCTTTGATAATCCTGGTATTATCAGTTGCTATTCCTATCTCCTTTGCTATTGCTCTTGCTGTCAAGCCATGGTCGCCAGTCACTACATAAATCTTTATGCCTGCTTTTCTGCACTTGGCAACAGCATCCTTTACTTCCTGCCTTGGAGGGTCTATCATTCCTTGCAAGCCTAAGAACACAAAATCTTGTTCCTTAATTTTCTTGTAATTATTTTCTTCCTGCTCTTTGCCTTTTAATGTTTTATAAGCAAAGCCCAGCACTCTTAAAGCTTGTTCAGACATCTGCCTGCTAACAACCTTGATATCCTCTTTTTGCTTTTCACTAAGCTTTTTTACCTTGCCATCAACTTCTATATAAGAACATTTATCAAGGATAACCCCTGTTGCTCCTTTCATATAAGCAGTTAAGCCTTTTCTGTCCTTGCTTTTGCGTGCTTCATCCTTGTTAATGGTTATCATGCGCTTGGCATCACTGCTAAAAGGAATCTCAAACACCCGATCATAAGTTTCTTCTTCTTTTTTCTGCTCAAGCCCTGTTTTTTTTGCACTAACCACAAGCGCGCCTTCAGTAGGGTCACCCACAATCACCCATTTATCCTTGTTATCAGAGTCTTTTTGAAGAACAGCATTGTTGCACAGTAATCCGCATCTTAGCATCTTCCTAAGAACATCATCAGAATAATCCTTGTTATTATAAAGAAAGCCTCCTGCTGGCTCATAACCTTCTCCCTGGATATATATATTTTTATTATTAACCCATATCTGCTTAACAGTCATCTCGTTCTTGGTAAGAGTGCCTGTCTTGTCAGTGCAAATCACTGTGGTGCTTCCAAGAGTCTCAACACTTGAAAGCTTTCTCATAATAGCCTTTCTCTTTGCCATTCTTCGCACACCCAAAGCAAGGGCTATGGTCATGGTTGCTGGCAGGCCTTCTGGAACAGCAGCCACTCCAAGGCTGACTGCAAACAAGAACATGACAAACAAGCCCTGCCCGCTGAGCAGTCCAAGAAAGAAAACTATTATCACTATTCCCAGAGTAACTTTTGCAATGAACTTGCCAACCCTTACAAGCTCTTTCTGAAGCGGGCTTTTCTCCTCTTTTATCTCTGCTGTTAAACCTGCTATTTTTCCAAACTCTGTGCTCATGCCAGTGGCAGTAACAACTGCCTTGCACCTGCCGCTGGTGATGTTGGTGCCCATGAAGAGCATGTTATTCCTGTCGCCCAGAGCAATATTTTCTTTTTCTATTACTGCTTCATGCTTGCCTCTGGGCACGCTTTCTCCTGTAAGAACAGCTTCATCCACTTTGAGCATAGCAGCCTCTATTATTCTTGCATCTGCTGGTGCACGCGTGCCTTCTTCAAGAATCAGGATGTCGCCTGGAACAAGCTCCTCTGCATTAATCACTTTTTCTATTCCATTCCTAAGAATAGTTGCATGAGGAGTCATCATTTTTTTCAGGGCTTCAATAGCTTTTTCTGCTTTGTACTCCTGAAGCACACCTATGACTGCATTAACAAGCACAACAAAGAATATAATGCCTGCATCAATGCTTTCTCCAAGAATAAAAGCAATAACACCAGCCAGTATTAAGATGATAATCATTAACTCCTTGAACTGGTTGATGAACCTGTGCAGAATAGTAACTTTTTTTTTCGCAGCCAGCTTGTTCCTGCCAAACTTCTTAAGCCTGAACTCAACCTCTTTGCTAGTCAAGCCATTATCCTCAGAACTAGCAAAATGCTTTATCACTTCATCAGAAGGCATGTTGTAAAACAATCTAACCACTCACCTCTTCTCACTCTTATTTCCTTTTTACCTGCTAATTATTTATTATGAGAAGTTTATTAATGTTTTGATTTAACTTTATGTTCTCTATTAAAACCACCACCTTTATATATACCAAATACAAAGAACAGGGTATATTAACAAAAAAGAGGGTTGATTAGTGAACAAAAAAGCCTCTATGGTAGTTGTATTAGTATTATTTTTCTTATTAATAAATATAGGCTTTTCCTCTGGTGTCTGCACCTCTACTGATACGCCTAGAATTAATCCTATTAATTATTTTGAGATAGGAGAAGGCGAACTCTTTGTGCATGATTTTAATCTTACTAACATGGATGAGCAGGGAATATTTTATTCTTATGCCTTGTTTGACAGGAGACTAACAGGCATAAGTATTAGTAGTGGTGGTGTTCTTAGATTTGAGCCTAGCAGTGATGATGTTGGAGTTTCAAAAATAGGGGTGATAGCTGTTAAGGAGTCATGCGCAGGCACCCTGGTAGTAACTTTTAAAATCTTTGCCAAACCTAAGATTACTTCTTTTGAGCCAAAGAACTCTTCTGTTCAGATTAACCAGACACAATCTGTTTATTTCAGGGTAAAAGCAATTGACAAGGATGATAATGAAACTCTTATCTATGAGTGGCTTCTTGATTCTGGATTAATAAATGAATCATTTAATAAGACTAATTATATTTTCAGGCCAGGATATGAATTATCAGGGGTTCACAATATTAGTGCAAGAGTGACTGATTCTCATAACCTTTCAGATATAAAAACATGGTATGTGCAGGTGTCAAAGGTAAACCGGGCACCAACATTGCTATTCCCTGTTCCTAACTTCATGGTTTTCCAGAACACAGCCACAGGTGCTTATAATCTTAATGACTATTTTTATGACCCTGACGGCGGAATGCTGAGTTTCTCTTACAGACAAGTCAATCCTGCTTTTGAAATCAAAGGAACAGCTTATGCAAATATTAGTGCGAGCATTGACAAAACCGGCTTTGTAACCTATGACCCTGCTCTTAATACCAGTGGATATGCTTATTTTGTTTTCACAGCTTATGATATTATGAATAAGAGTGTTGAAAGCAACTTTGTGAAAGTGGATGTTGTTAGTTCTGATAAATTTAACACTCTTAAGAATGTTTCTAGAACAGATTTCTGCGGTGATTATGTTTGCAGTGCAGTAGAAGACTGCTCTAATTGCCCTTTTGATTGCGGTCCATGCGAAGACGAGGAAATAGGATGCATGCCTGACTGGAACTGCTCTGACTGGGGTCCTTGTATGCCAGGAGGGTTTATGACCAGGAACTGTACAGACATAGCTAATTGCGGTGATAACAGGAGCAAGCCAGATGAAATAAGAATATGTGAGTACAATGCTACTTGCTCTGATGGCTTAAAGAACGGCATTGAAGAAGGTGTTGATTGCGGGGGTCCATGCGACCCTTGTCCAACCTGTAATGACAGTATTCAGAACCAGGGAGAAGAAGGTGTTGATTGCGGGGGCCCATGCCTTGAAATCTGTCCTAGTTGTACTGATGGTGTTAAGAACCAGGATGAAAGTGATGTTGATTGCGGAGGTGTTTGCGCTGGGTGTGCTGGTAATCAGAGCTGTTTAAAAAACAAGGATTGTGAGAGCTTAAGATGCGAGTATCTTATATGCACTTTTCCTAGTTGTGAAGATGGCATAAAGAACCAGGAAGAGGAAGGTGTTGATTGCGGTGGCCCTTGTACAAAGCGTTGCGGTACTTGCTCTGATGGCGTACAGAACGGCGGAGAGATGGGTGTTGATTGCGGAGGGCTTTGCAGGCCCTGTCCAAGATGTGATGATGGAGTTAAGAATGGTGATGAAAGACTTGCTGACTGCGGTGGCAATTGCAGAAAATGTAATTTTAGTGATTATTTCCAGGCTTATTATGCTGGGTTTATAATCTTATTTATTATACTAGGATTAATACCCTTTCTTTTAATCAGCTACTTCTTTTACTTACTAACCCATCCTGAGAAAGCAAGAGGATTGTATGAACACAACTCCACCTTTGCATTCCTTGTAGGAGCTAACAAGCTCTTTAGAAAGATTAGGGTGTCAAGAAAAAAGAGTCCTGCTATTAGTGAAGAAGTTGCTAAAAACTTTATTAATGAGTTAAATGATACAAGCAAAAGACCTGAAATTAATGATAAAGAATTATATGAAAGAATACAAAGAATATATGCAGCCTTACTGGGCTTGCCAGAAGAATATGATAATAATATATTTAACATGAGGCTCAGAGCATCAAAGATACCTTTATTAATGAAAATACTCTTCATGGGTTTTTATAAAAAAGCAGAAATACTGCCCTTAGCAACCTTTGTGCCTCAAGAAGTAAAGCTGGACATGATAGTAGAGATGAAGTTTTTGTTAGGAGAGTTGGTTAAGGGTTAAAAATATTTATATATAATAACTTATTCTGTTTTCTATCATGAGAATAATCTCTGACTTACACTTGCATTCCAGGTATTCAAGGGCTTGTAGCGCCCAGTTAAACATTCAGAACCTTGAGAAATGGGCTAAGACCAAGGGTTTGGGTTTGCTTGGCACATCTGATTTCTGCCATCCTGAATGGATTAAGGAGCTGAAAAAAGAGTTAAAAGAAGATGGGAGTGGTATTCTTAAAACAGAATCTGGTTTTCCTTTTGTTTTGCAGAATGAGATAAGCTTAATCTATACTCATAAGTACAAGGGCAGAAGAATCCATCTTGTTGTGCTTGCTCCTAGTTTTGAAATAGTTGATAAGATTACAAAGTATTTGCTTTCTAAGGGAAGAGTTGACTATGATGGCAGGCCTATGTTTAATATTCCCTGCCCAGAGTTTGTTGAGGAGATGATGAAGATATCCAGGGATATTGAGATTATTCCTGCGCATATATGGACTCCTTGGTTCAGTTTGTTTGGCAGTAAGAGTGGTTTTGACAGTGTTGAAGAATGTTTTGGTGAACAAGCAAAACACATCCATGCTCTTGAAACAGGTCTTAGCAGTGACCCTGAGATGAATTGGAGGCTTTCAAAACTTGATAATTATAATTTAGTTAGTTTTTCTGACAGCCATAGCTTCTGGCCCTGGAGGATTGGCAGAGAATCAACTGTTTTTGAGTTTAAGGAATTGACTTATGCTAACCTGATAAAGGCTTTGCGCACAGGAGAAGGCTTGGTTGAAACAATTGAAGTTGACCCTAATTATGGCAAGTATCATTTTGACGGGCACAGAAATTGCAATGTATCTTTCAGCCCTGAAGAAAGTAAAAAGCATAATGGTATTTGTCCTGTTTGTAAAAGACCTCTGACTATTGGGGTGTTAAACAGAGTTGATGAACTTGCTGACAGAAAACAAGGTAAACCTAAAGATGCTAAGCCTTTTAAAAGAATAATCCCACTTCATGAGATTCTTTCTCTTGTTCTTAAAAGCAGCATGGCTACTAAAAAGGTTTGGGCAAAATACTATGAAATATTAAAAGCAGGAAAGAATGAGTTTGATATCTTGTTGAATGTTTCTAAAGAAGAATTATTAAAAGTGGCTGATAAAGAGATTGTTGATATCATCATGTTAAACAGGCAAGGCAAGCTTGAGATTAAGCCTGGTTTTGACGGAGAGTATGGGGTTCCTTTGCTTAATGGAAAAGAAGTTGTTAAAGAAGAGAAGCCCGAGCTTGTTAAGAAGAGCCAGACTGGGTTGGGAGATTTCTTTTGAAAGAGTTACGAAGAATTCTTTTTTGTTTCGGAAAATTAAATGGAGCGTATATTAAGCACTGATTGATTAGTTCTGAAATGGTTAAGGAATCTTATTATGTGGATAGTTGTATTTGGTTAAATTTGTTTAAGAAAGAAGGTGACCCTTCTAAAGGTATGCCTTATTGGAAGATTGCAGAGGAGTTCTTTAAGAAAGTAACGAATAATCGTGCTGTGATAATAATTTCGCCTGTTGTTCTCAAAGAGATTAGTTATAAATTACAAAACAAATTCAGTCATTTTAAAAATTATATTTTAAGGAACACAAAAGATATTGAATTCATTGATTTAATGGCAGATGATTATCGGTTAGCAAGAAAGCTGGAATTAATTAATGGATTTCAAATTGGTTTTTCTGATTATTTGCATGTTGCAATTTGCAAACGTTTAAATTTAATTTTAATAACAAGGGATAGAAAACTGATTGCCTTTGCACAGAAACATATCTGTGTTTTAAAACCAGAAGATTTATTTTTTTAGATGAGCAAATTCTTTATTTATTTTTTCAATATCTTTGAAACTCTTTATTTCTTTTGAAAGTTTATTTCTTATTTCTCTTATTTCTTTTACTGAGTCTCCTGTGTTTGGTATGATTCCAATTAGGCTTTTGAGAGTGAGTTCTCTTACTCCATCTCTTATTGCTTCTGATCTGCTACTATATATTCCTCTTTTTACCATAGAATCTATCATCTTTACCATGTTGTGGCTCAATCTTATCTGCAAAGTATCCATTACCATAGTAATTGAATTGTAATGTGTTATTATATATAAATGTTTTGGATTCGCAGTCGGAAATATATTATTTTCTATATGGTAAATAAATAAAGTAAAAAAAAGAGAAAAACCAAGGGGAGAGGGGTTAGATAAGTATCAGCTCTTTTTAAGCTAAAACTCGCTCTAACCCCTATAATCCTCTCCCCTGGTTCTTTTTATCGGATGGCACCTCTTCTTAATGTCTTGACAGATTCAATGATTCAGAATCTGTACCCAACCCCAAGGCCTGCCCGGATTCCTCCAATCTTTACATCATCTGCAAAGGATTCTGCATTTAAATTCGAATACCGCACATTGAGATCCAGGAGAAGTCCCTTTGCCAAGATGAAGTAACTGCCAGATTCAAAATGAAAACCAGTGACTGATTCTGACACTGGCTCAAAACGTGCTGGAAGCTCCTCCTTGTAAGAGCAGTAAGTAAGACCACCTCCCAGGTATGGGGAAACAGTTTTGTTAGGCAGAAAAACCCGGAGTCCTACAACAATCGGGGTCATTGAGAACTTGATTTCTTCTTCTGTCAGGCTCATGTTGCCATTCATCTGGAAAGTGTTGAACTCAGTCCTTAGCTCGAACATTTTATACGAGAAGCTCAGAAAGCCACCAAACATCATGCCCCCGCTTGAGTAGAGCTCTTTGAAGATAGGATCTGAGATGAGGTAGTAGTTCACAGATGCCCCTATTTTGAAGGTTCCAGCCCAGCATTGGAAGGAGAAACTAGACACCAGGAGCAGTGCCAAAAGGAACAAGATTGATTTTTTCATTTTTTTACCTCCTTTAATTGCCGCCTACTGGTTCAGGTAGCGGACTTTCCTTGCCATCAACAACCGTTGTCACAGCATACTTGTAATTTGGAGTTTCGTCTACAAGTCTGTCCCAGAATTCAAAAGTACCATATGGAACAGTTTCTAACAACTCGTACTCGCCAAAGAATACCCGGTAAACTCGATACTCTGTGACTGTAAAGTTAGTGTTATATGGGTTCGGGTTCCAGCGAATGATATTGTAGGTCTCTTTTCGGAATGCACTGTAGTTCTCCTCTGTTGTTACAGTTATGTCGATTGGTGGTTGGTTTAAATCCCAGTACAACAGCCTTGAATCCATGGTAATGCTTTCAGGTGTCACATTTGTGTTTTGAACAGGATAGTCCTTGTCTTGAGATGTGAAAGCAGTGTTCATAGGAACAGCATAAGTATCTGTGACTGTGAGATTTACATCAGTTATGAAAGGACAACCAGCACCTATATTACCATTCTGATCAATCTTCATAGCCATCAGATCAAAACTGTCGACATTTCTGTATCCTCCAACAATGTATCCAAGGTCGTTTGTCTCCTGAATGTCAAAAGCAACTTCTGTTGTGCCTGGCATTCCATATGTTTTTGCCCACTCAACATTGCCTTTAGAACCAAGCTTGAAAATCAAAGCATCCAAGAAACTATCTCCAAATGATGCAGTATAGCCAGCTACAATGTACTTGCCATCATTTGTCTGCTGCATTCTTCTTCCTATGACATCTCTTTCCAGACCTCCGATTTTCTTCTGCCACCAGGGATTGCCTTTGGAATCAAGCTTAAGAAACCACATGTCGTATTGACCTAATTCTTCTTTGTCTGTGAAGTCTGCAACAAAATAACCACCATCACTTGTTGGTTCAACATACCCGTAAAAATAAAAAGATTCGCTTCTCTCGTATCCAGGGTATGTTTCTTGCCACTCAATCTCACCGTTCGGGTACAGTTTTAGAAGACCAAAAGTAGCGACTGCATCTTCATCTGGGGATATTATGCTACTAAGAACAATGTATCCTTCATCAGGTGTTTGATGGATAGAGTTTCCTTTTTCGACATTAGGTCCAGGGTA
This sequence comes from Candidatus Woesearchaeota archaeon, assembly GCA_019322375.1. GTDB lineage: Archaea > Nanobdellota > Nanobdellia > Woesearchaeales > SM23-78 > SM23-78. The sequence goes on along the minus strand of JAHWIP010000076.1, from coordinate 1,298 downwards.
AGCCTTTTGCCATTCATCCTTGCCTTGAGAATCAAGCTTAACAACGAATATGTCGTGTCCAGCCCAAGAAGTAGCTGTATATCCTGTCATAACAAAGCCTCCGTCATTTGTCAGCTGTATACCTCCAAACGCAGTTTCACTACTTTCAGGATTCCCGCAGGTTTTCTGCCACTTGATGTTGCCTTGAGAATCAAGTTTGAATACCCAAATGTCAAGCCATCCCGAGCCTTCTGGAAAAGTATCAGTTGCAACAATGTACCCGCCGTCTGGTGTTTGATGAACAGAGACATAATACAAACCATCATGACTAGATCTGCCATAAGTCTCCTGCCATTCAACAAGTCCCTCTGAAGTCAGCTTGGTTATGACCACATCAGTTTCACCAGCTCCAAAACTCCAGGTCAATCCTCCAGTAATGAACCCACCATCAAGTGTCTGCTCTAATGAGTAGATTAAATCATCTCGCGTGCCGCCGTATGTTCTTATCCAGTGCTGGCTTTCATTGTTTTGAGATTTTAGAATAGGACGAAGATTTCTTCTCAGCATCTGTCTTTGTCTGAGAGTCTTTAATTGGAGCTGAGAATAAGGAGACATGATGTTAGAGATCAGCTTGGGATTTTCAGCAGAATTCATAGGGAAAATCTGGTTGTTCTGGGGATAGAAGGCTACCAACACAAAACCAATGACCAAAAAAAAGTAAAATTTCTTCATGAGATTTTTTTTTCCTCCTCACATGAATTTTTTCCTTAGAGAGAATTCTATTAAACCTTAAACTCCCTCCTGGGTTTGTTAAAAAACCAAAGTTACTTTGATTATTAGGAGCCATCCGTATTTATTTGCTTTAGAACTCTGGTTTTCGTAACATATCTATTAAAAAAGCACTAAGTGCTACTCAATTCCCATTCTGTGTGAACCTCATCACCAAACAAATTGGAAAGCCTATTCCTTTGAAAGTGGTTCGAGCACCTGCTTCTATCCAGAGCTCGGTTCCTACTTCAGGAGCTAAGGGTTTTACCTGAAAACTAGCAAGCTTTATGTTCAGGTATAATGAGCTTAGAAATCTTGCTTTGTGCTTTTTGTTAGGATAAATGGACTCTTCTGCATAGGAAAACCATTTGCTAATAAGACCAACTCCAGCAGATAAATACATTCTGTCTGAGAACCAGTAACCAAGGTTGACTTCAGTAATTAACAAGTACTTGGAAGGATTGCCTTCTACACGCCAGTTATAAGAGAATTTGTAAGTGGTTAAGTCTTTTACAGCACCCATTTTGATATGGAACATTGCTACTGTGTTG
>JAHWIP010000075.1 GCA_019322375.1 Candidatus Woesearchaeota archaeon | reverse complement strand
GAACAGGTGTTTTTGGATTAATCGACAGGAACACTAATTGTATAGAAGTCAAACCCCTCACTGCCTGCAATCTTGACTGTGTTTTCTGCAGTGTTGATGCTGGGCTTAGCTCAAAAAAAACATCTGGTTATGTTGTTGAAAAGGATTATCTTGTTCAGGAATTTAATAACCTGATAAAAAACAAAAAACATCCTATTGAGGCTCATATTGGCCCCCAGGGAGAGCCTCTTCTATATGCCCCTCTTGTTGAACTAATTAGAGACTTAAAAAAGAATCCTAAGGTAAAAATAATATCCATAGACACCAGCGGCACTTTGCTAACAAAAAAATTAATTAATGAGTTAGCAGAAGCAGGCCTTACCAGGTTCAACATCTCCCTCAACGCTCTCGACGAGAAAAAGTGCAAATTATTAGCAGGCACTAATTACAATCTTAAACACATGCTTGAAATGATTGACTATGCAGGTAAAAAAACCAGTGTGCTCCTTGCTCCGGTGATTGTGCCAACCATGAATGATGAGCAACTAAAAGACCTGGTTAATACAGGGAAAAAATTAAAGTCAGATTTCCCTGTGCTAGGAATCCAGAACTTTCTTAATTACAAGCGAGGAAGAAACCCTGTTAAGCAGAGAAATTGGGAAGGTTTCTTTAAGATGCTAAAGCCCTTTGAAAAAAAACATAATCTTAGACTAAAACTATGCAAAGAAGATTTTAATATAAGAGAAGATATTAAACTTGAAAAGCCTTTCAAAAAGAAACAACTTGTAAAAGCAAAGATTGTGTGTGACGGTCCTTTCAGAGGAGAAAAGATAGGTGTTTACAAGAGCAGAGCAATTATCGTCGAGAACGCTACAAATAGAAGGGTTAACTCTGAAATAAAGATAAGGATTATCAGGGATAAGCATAATATTTTTAGAGGAGTAAAGCAGTAAGTACAGGCTTTACTAATCAATCCCCAACAGTCTTTTAAAGAAACCAGCTACCGCATTAACCACTTTTTCAAGAAACCCTGGTTTTTTCTCTTTCTCCTGCTCTAATTCTGGTTTTATCTCTGGTTCTTCCTCTGGCTCTTCCTCTTCTTCAGGTTCTGGAGGTTTGACTTTAATAGTCAGGGTCTTATCATCAGAAAAGTCTTTTTCTTCTATGGTTGCACTTGATATTATTTCTAATTCTTCTTTATCATATGTCAGCGGAATCTGTAATTTGTAAGTGTAGGCTTGTTCTGTTCCTGCATCTTCAAAAAACACTGTCCCGCTTGTCTTGCCGCCTATAAGATTAACATCCCCAGGATACTTATCATAAACATTTACCTGTATTGCTTCTTCATTATTATTCTTTATCTTAACAGTTACTGTGATGTTTCCTCCAGCATCTGCTTCTTTCTTATCAGTGCTTTGAATTATAGATATGGCCTGGCTCACAGGCGTCACAGTAAGGGTTTCTTTTTCTGAGAATTCAAAACGCTCGTTAGTAGTGGTATCATAGCTTCCTAATGCCTCTATATTATAATTTTTTTTCTCGTCAAGAAAAGGCGCTGTTAAGGCGTCATCAACTATCAGTGTCTGGGTCTTGTCAGGCAATAATTCCTCTAACTCTACTTTCATGTCAGGGAATATCTCGCTCACAACACTTGCATTGATGTTCTTAAAACCCACTCTCTTATTGGGATTCTTAACAGAGAAAGCCACCCTGAAATCTGCTCCTTCAGAAACACTTGAGTCACGAACTGAAAGAATTGGTTCTAAATCAATAATCTTAGAGGTAAGAGTGACTTTTTCTGAATCAGAAAACTCTTTTCCATCAGAATCTGTTACGTTAAGAGTAGCAGGAATCTCGTATACGCCTGACTTAAGAGGTTTTAAAAGCAGATTTAACATTTTGTACTTCTCAGGCTCTATGCTCCCGCTCCAATAATAATTCTCATTTTTCTTCTCAAGCTCTCCAAGCCTAGTCTGTAATGAAACAAAAGGCGGTATGGTTATTTTAAGCTCCTCCACCTCTATATTATCTGAAACTTCATTTTCAATCTTGATACTCAAAGCAGTCTGATCAGTGGTCTCAACACTCTTGGGAGAAAGAGTTACTTTAAAATCATAAGGCTTGGTTACCTCAACTTTCTTATCAGAAATCTTAACACTGTTCTGAGTGCCCTCATACATATAAGATGCTTCTGGAGAAGAAGTGAACTTGATATAATCAGTTACTTTAAATCTGTAAGAAAAGGTTTTCTCATCATCAATAGCTATACTCTTTGTTTCATAAATGACGCTTCTATACGTCCTTTGAGTGCCAAAAGACGAGGATGTCACAATAACCTCTTCAGGAAAAGATTCTTCATAAATAAATGAGCCTGCGTTTTCAGTACCCTCATTCTTAACAGTCACATCTACACTTACCTCTTCATTAAGCTCAGGTTTGGTGGCTGAGAAGTCCCTGGAAACACTTATCTCAGGGCCGCGCGTGTCTATTTTAATATATATACCTGCATAAACCACTCCTTCCTCAAACTTTATAGGATCATCTTCATCAGCACCTGCTAGGTCTCTGAATATCTCGTCAATACAATACTGCCTTGTAGGAGTTAACTTGCAGTCGCCTTCATTAATCACATATGAATCATCATTTACATAAAGAACAACTGTCATGTCCTCGAAATTATAATGCGTGACCAGGAAAACATCATCCTCCACAGTAAACGTATCCCCTGAATAATGCCAGGCTCCATGAAGGCTTTTTGCCTGTGCTAAAGGGAATGATAGTATAAGCAGTAAGAATATGCTTATCAGAACAAAAAATTCTTTTATTGATTTCATGCTTATTATAAACCCTGAATTTCATAGATATAAATTTTTCGTTTCTTAACAAAAAAACAGAAAAAGAAAAATAAAAGAAAAATAACAACAAAAGTAGAAATTTTGAGTTTTTCTTTAAAAAAAACAAAGAAAAAAAAGAAAAAATTTTATTTTTAGCTAACTGGGTTAACAGTTATTGTGTTCAGGTCAGCTACAACGACTTCGAGCTCTGTTCCTGACAGAGCATAGTCCTCGTAGTCAGCTAATACATAGCAAGCTCCAAGGGTTTCCTGTGCTTCATAACCTGCAACCAGCATAGCATTCTTATCAGCCCACAGCTTGATAACTGCTTTTCCTGGCTCAAAGCCTTCTGCACAGTTCTCTGGGTTACCCATTAGTTCTTTAGCTACGATGTTAGCACATGGACCGCCAACCACAATCATGTTCTCTGTTCCAACAGTTGGTGCGTCTGTGTCAAGCACTGCCAATCCTACAGCGATTGGGTTCACATCAGTTGTTTCAACACTTCCACTAGCTCCCATAGTTCCTTCATTGACTTCAACTACTCCTGCTGTCACAAAGACCTGAGCTCCTCTTTGCACAAGTGGGTACTCGACAACAACTTCGTCTGCTTCATCACCGCTTGGGTTGTAGTGCTTTACAAATGCACCATAGCTGGTCATTCCCAGATCAAAGTCCTCATCATCTTCCCATTCATACAAGCCTGGCTCTGTTACACTTAGGTCCACTTCGTTTCCACTGGTCTCATTAATTTGTATAGCTATCCAGTTGGTTCCTGTGTCATCAGACTCGTCAAAGTTGTCTGTTGGTGTTGTGATGTTTATCACTGTGTTTGCTTCTAATGCTGTTTCAGGGTTGGTCAGATTATCCTTAGCTGCTCCCAAACTAAAGGTCTGGGTTCCCAGGTCAATGATTGCGCCTCCTCTTGTAACAAGGAAGACTTCTCCACTGTCAACAGCGCCAGATGAGTCAAGGTCCACTGCCAAGGCATAGTCCTCTGATGCTGTTGTTGATTCATTACCGACCCAGAAGTCGTGACTTGCACCACCAACTATTAGCTCACCAGTTGCACCTGCACCAGGAATTCCTGTATAGGAAACAACCACTGTGTCTCCTGCTGTGTCCTGGAAGGTTACAGTATTGTCGCCACTGCTTAAAGATTTATATCTCATTATACTGGTAACAACTGTATCACTGGTAAGACTGGTTGCACTGTCTGACACCACAAAGTAGTCGTCATCAGAGATGAAAGTCTCATTGTCCAAACCAGTTACTGTGGCTGTATATGGCTCTATAAAGACGATGTCATCATCATCATCACCATACTTAAAAGTGCCGTCCTTGTTGGTCAGGAGTGGAAAGTCGTACATGTCTCCATTGACATTCTCAAACTCCATGTCATAGCTGTGGTCAGAAACTGCATCGATCTTAATGGTAGTCACTCCTGTCTCCATCAGACCTGCGTACAGAACGTCCCAGGTTCCTGTTAGCATTGCTTCTGGCTCTTCTAAGAACTCTTTCAAGCCTTTGCCTGCTGGCACCCAGATATCGTCGTCAGCTTCTACCTTGTACTTGATATAATTCAAGGTTATCTCATCATCTGCTGTTGAGTTGGTAGCCTTTATATCAAGCCATGCGTTGTCAATCCTTTCTCCACCAACCTTTACTGATTCCTCAGCATAGGCTCCATTGGTGTAGTCACTGTCTGTCATCTCAAGTTTGTTAGCTCCAAGGTAGAACTCTACAATCCCTTCCCTTTGGTTGGTCAGGATTTCCTGGACACCAACTGTTACGTCTGCTCCAAGCACATCTGTTTCTCCCTCTTCTAGCTCTTTGGTCAGCATTCCATTAACACTTAGCTTGGCTGACTGGTCATCACTGGCAATAAAGACAGCTGTAACCTCATAGTCTACACCTTTGATGGTATAGGTCTTGGTCTCGCCGTCTCTTAGTGTGTCAGCAACTTCTCCACCTAGCAAGGTCAGATCTATTTGATTACCTGCATCTAGGTCTGCGTCTACAATGGTAAAAGGCGCACCTAAGATTGTTAAGACTTCACTCTCAATATCTTGCAATGCTCCTCCTGACTCTATGTCTGCTACTGCTCCTTCTGTGAATTCAAGGTGGTACTCAAACATGTCTTCGCCGTCAGGAAATTTAAGGAAGTCTGCTGTTATGTCGTCATCATTCTGCTCATACTCAACAGTAGCGTTGGTGTCACCAAATTTCAGGTACTGCTTAACTGGTTTTGAACTTTCACCTGTGTCAAACACACCTGACTTTAGCGCTTCCAAGTCATTGGCAGTAAAGGTTTGCTTTACTCCATCGTTTGCTGTGCTTCCAATTTCCTCTCCTATTCTTACTATGTCTGAGCCAGTCTTAAACTCTGCTGAGTCTCCTGTTACTGTTGCTGTACCTGCTGCTCCAGGTATGTTTATCTCTGAGACACTTGTTGCTTCTGCTTGTAGACTTGCTGCTAGGTCTATTGCTCCTACGACGTCTGAGGTAGCTGCATTAGCTCCCACAACGATTTTACCGTCGAAAACGCCGCCGGACACAAAAGGTGCGGGGTAGTCGCTTAGGTCCAGTGCCATTGCTCCCATGATAGTGGCTCCTACCATGGTTGTTCCAGCAACCAGAGCTGCTATTTTTTTTACTGTCTTTCGTATATTCATTTACACACCTCCGTGTTTAGCCTCTTTGACTATGTTTTCCCTCGAATATATAGGGTTTGCGCTATAGTTGCTCGCACAACTATATTTTAAGCCCCTATACATTCATGTATATAGTCACCTAATCGTATGCCTTTTTTAGTCAATATTTATTTATAAAGTTTTCGCAACCCTTGGTATTATAGGGCTGTATATTTTTTTATAAGGCTTTAAACCTCTGAATTCATTAAAATTAAGCATTCTTAATTTTAAAGTGATTACACCTTTCATTTATAAATAAAGATTGTATGAGTAAGTATTATTCTCTTGAAATTGCTCGAGGAGGCATATAAAAATGAAAGGAAGCAGGAAAAAATGCGGGGGAAGGGATTCGAACCCTCGTAGGTACTATTCCAAGACTGGCGTCTTGTCATGCCAAGACCCAGGATCTTGTCTAAACCACTGGGTGTTTTCATCGCAAGCAAAGCCTTGCGATACCTAAACCCAGCCCGTCTAGCCGCTTAAGCTTTGGCCACTCCGGCACCCCCGCATTAGTCGGGCAGTGACGGCCCAAAAATTTCGTTCCATGGAATTTTTGCATGCCGGCACCCCCGCATTAGTCGGGCAGTGACGGCCCAAAAATTTGGTTCTGTCAAATTTTTGTCTGCCGGCACCCCCGCATTAATCTTGTATTCGAGGATAAATCTGGCTTTATGACAAAGTATGTATACATCTTTAAAAAGGTTACTGAGAAAAGGGGAACAAGTCTACTTCTTTTTTCTCCAATTATATTTTCTTATCCTTGTGCTCTTTCCATATCCACAGCTAGAACATCTTTTTTTTCTTATGTGATAGGTATGTTTGCCGCATCTTCTACATCTTATATGGGTTTTTTTGCCTGATTTTTTCCCCATAGAAGGAGTTCCTTTAACCATTTCTCTTCACCTTAGAAAGTCTTAACAATCTATTGGGTTGATATTATTGTGATTGTGTCTCCTCTTATAAACACGGTTCCTAGCTTTCTTTTCATCTCTCCTTCAACTCTTTCCTCTGCATCTTGGAGTACTGTGTTAATATGTATATCAAATGAAACCAGGGTTCCTACATATTGTCTGTTGTTTTTTAATTCTACTATTACTCTTTTGTTCCTTGCTTTGTTCAAGGAGTATAATGGTCTTGCCGCTTCCATAAAATCACCTTTTTGTGATTTGATGGAGCCCCAAAAGCTTTGCTTTTGATGTGCTCAAAGGTTTACCTTTGGCACTCAAAAGCTTTGCTTTTGATGCTTCCATTTTATCACCTAAAATAACAAAAAAATCTTTTTTCAGAGGTTATTTCAACGTATTTATAAATGTTTTGTGTTTTTTAAGAAGACATAAAAAATTTAGATCTCCACCTTATCTATTAGTGCCTTGAATTCCTTCCATTTACTGACAGGAATGCGAGTTCCTTTCTTGGTAAGTCCGGTATATTTATTAGTCTCGACAAACTCTCTAATATCAACTCCCTTCTCTCCTTGAAACTCATTAATCCTGACCACAACGCTAGTGGAATCAGTTTTTTTAAACCTTCCAATTTCTTGTTCTTCCATTCTAAAACCCCCAAATCGTGAATTTAATAATCGGAAACTGACACGAGACATATAAAGGTTTCTTTTTTTATATTAAATAATACATTAAATTATAATAACCTTTATAAATCCCTTATTTCTCCTCTGAGGCTATGGTTATTATTCAGGGCAAGTCCAAGAGAAAGTCTACTGGTGCTCGTTACAAGAGTACTAGGACTAAGAGGCTGCATCAGAAAGGTAGCTTGCCTGCTCATACCAGGATTGGCAAGAGGGATGCCAGGACTTCTAGAGTTAATGCTGGTGGTTCTAAGACCAGGCTTTTGTTTGCTGATAAGGTTAATTTGTTTGACCCTTCCACTAGGAAGCATAGTATTGAGGATATTAAGAATGTTGTTGAAAGCCCTGCTAACAGGCATTTTGTGAGGAGAAATATTTTGACTAAAGGGGCGGTTGTTGAGACTTCCAAGGGCAGGGCCAGGATTACTGGCAGGCCTGGTCAGGAAGGCATGGTTAATGCTGTGTTGATAAAATAGTGTTGTTATTACTTCTAAGTGGTTAAATAATCGAAAGATTTATAAATGAGTAAATTAATGTATAATCCAAGATGAGAAAAAACTACACAGCCGAGGAAATGGGTGAAATTCTAGGTGTTCCAGGTGACAGAATCCAAAACTATGGAGCGCGCGGAATGATTGCCTGCGGAAGGGAAGCAGGCGCGAACATGTATTTCTTGTCAACCATATATGATATTCTAAGCCAAGAGGTAAACAGAATAGATAATAGAGGAAAAATACTTAGGGAGAACGGAAATATTGTAGTTAAAAAGCCATCACTAGAGACTCTGCTCAGAGCAGTAGAAAAAACAAGGCCAAGAGAACTAAAAGTGCATGTCTCAAAACCAGATAATATAGGCGGCGGGTTTTACGGAGTAATGAAAGCTTATATCAAGCCAACAGAAAAAGTAGAAATAAGATACGAAGACGGATATAACATAGATGAAAAGCATGAAGTTCAAGAAATAAAGCAAAATTTTGTTGATGAATTTGAAGAATTAAAAAGAGAGGACAAAACAATAGACACACAAATAAGATTTGTTTAATTAGTTTTATTCTAAACCCATCCTGCCAGCATAGCAATTCCTAGAAGAACCAAAATAATCCCAGCAACCAAATGCAGATATCTGATATTCTTATCCTTCCACCCAGAAACATTCTCAACAGTGGTGAAGCCAAGATAAACAATAAAAGTTATTATAAGCATAGGCAAAACAAACACCAGATTATATATCAAGAGCCAGGGCAGGGTTTTAAAGAGCTCAAGAGCAGAAAGTATGCCTCCTGCAATAATATAAGGACCAATTGTGCATGGAATAAGGAACAAAGTCACTAATAGCCCAATAACAAAAGCTCCGCCAGGGCTGGTTACGCCTGCAATTAACTTTTTAACCTTGGGCCTTAAAAATATCGGCATCTCTGTAGCAAACCCTCCTGGTCTGTAACGAACAAAGTCTCTAATATTAAATAGTCCAAGTATTATTGCAACTGCCCCAAGTATTTTGTAAAGCCAGAGCCTAATTCCAGCTAAGAGCTGAATCAGTTGAAAGAACTTTATAATTATAAGTCCATAAATAATGTACATGATAAAGACTGCTAAAGTAAATGCAAGGCCTGCTAATAATACCTTCTTCTTATTCCTTGGATTATAAGTAAGAATAGCAATAAGCATTAAAGCCAGAACAGCAAGCTCGCAAGGATTAATAGCATCAACAGCTGCCAAGCCCAGTATTTTAGCCAGGGTCAGTTCTTGAGGTATCTCATCACAAACTCCTCCTCCAGCTGCTGTCTGATTCCTCCCAATTAATATTTCTGGTCTTCCAGGCAAAGTGTCACAGTCAAGTTCTTTGTAATCAACAGATGAGCCATTCATCAAAGGACAAGGATTGCTCTGCATAGAATCAAGTGTGTTTTTCATCCCTCTAAGAATAGGAGAATCACCCCGAAGAACATTTTCCTTATTGAATATTATAAGAGGTATTCCTGGTTGGATATTGTAATTTGAAGTATACGTTTCCAGCAAAGGAGCATTTTGCTGCTCTTGATAAATCTCATATCTTATAAAAACAAGGTTGGGATATTCTTCTAATAAGTCTTTTACAAAAGGCTCAACCTTTGCACAATGAGGGCAGCCTATGCCAGTGAAATAAACAGCGCAGATAGGGATGTCTGGATGATAATCATGCGCTTCTTCAGCAGATGAAAAAGGAATTACTAAGAAAAGAACGCACAAAAATACAAGCGGAAAAAAGGTTTTGTTCATTGTTATCATCGTAGTCTTTTGCTGGGATTTTTAAAGTTTATTATAATTTTCAACCAAATAAAAATTTAAGCAAAAACATGAACACTATTCCAATCAGAAAAACCCCAAAGGATATCAAGGATTTCTTAAGTTGAGGCTCTTTGTGCAGCTCTGGAATCAGGTCAGAGGCTGCTATATATATGAAGCCTCCTGCTGCAAATGGAAGGATAAAAGGGATTATTCCTTCAACACGGCTAGAAAAAAAGAAGGCAAGAATACCGCCAATAACAGCCACGAGCTGAGCTAAAAAATTATATAACAAGGCTTTTGTCTTGCTAAAACCACCATAAACTAAGATTCCAAAGTCTCCTAGTTCTTGAGGAATCTCATGTCCTATGATTAATAAAGTAGTGATTATTCCAAAAGGAATGCTGACAAGAAAGCTTACACCAATGATTATGCCATCAATAAAGTTATGAACCCCATCTCCTATAAGGATAAGATAAGAAACTGGGTGAGTCTCACATTTTTCCCCATGAGTATGGCAGTGGTGCCAGTGAAGAAACCTCTCAATAAGGAAGAAGATGATAAATCCTATCATCACATAAGCAAAGACATTGAAAGCAGGCAGTTCTTCAAGAGCCTCTGGTAAAAGATGAAAAAATGCTCCACTAAGAAGAGCTCCTGCTGAAAAAGCAACCAGAATCATTAATAGTTTTTGAAATAGTTTTTTCTTAAGCCATAAAGATAATACTCCTATAAAAGCAACTAATCCATTAACAAGGGTTGCTAGGATTATCCATAGTAAGATGTTCATATAGTTTCACCATGCCTAATGCCTTCTGTGCCTTAACCCTTTTCTAGGGCTGTGCATAGCATAGTTACCGCCTTGTATTTTAATAGCTTTCCCATTTACTATTGCTTCTGTTATTTTTTTTCTTGCAGATAGTAGCAGCCTGTGAAAGGTTGGCTGTGAAATATCCATTTTTTTTGCTGCTTGTTCTTGTTCCATGCCTTCCAAGTCTTTAAGTCTGACTGCTTCGTATTCATCAACAGAGAGTATGGTGTCTTCTAGTTCTCTCATGCCTACTCCAGCCGGCTTGAAGTAGGTATGGTGGGGTTCATGCATCACTCTTCTGCATCTTCTAGGTCTTGGCATGTTTTATATCTCTTTTGTAACTTCTTCAATGATCTCTTTAATAGTTTTATTGTTTTCTATTTTTATCTTAATATTTTTTGATTCAAGCATGGTCTGCATGTTTGCTCCGAACTTGCCGCTAATAACCAATTCAACTCTTTCATTGGCGAGCATCTGGGCAACACTCAGGCCTGCGCCTCCTCCACCTATTTTAAAAGGGTTCTTTATTGCTTTTATTAATTTTTTGCCTTCAAATAAAAGATAGTATTCTGCCCTGCCGCTTACAGGGCTTACCAAAGTATTTTCATGTTTTCCAGTAGATGCAACAGCTATTCTCATAAGTTCACCTCCATAATCTTTTCTACTATTAATCCTTGGAATACTGAAGCTATCATCATAACCAAAGATAATACAATTACATATGTTATTCCAAAATATAATATCATTAGAGGCAACAAAGGAAGCTTGACTGCTCTGTTATAAAGAAAAGTTGCTATTAAACCATTTCTAACTCCCTTTTTCTGCAAATCATAAAGCAACGGATACCAAAGATATATTGGACCTGCGGATATTATTCCTGTGATTACGGCTGCAAGCCATGCTTTTACACCTGCTTTTTTTCCAAAATATTTCATTATTTTTTTTGTACTAACAAATCTGTTTATAACTATCATTAAGATAAAGATTAATATAAAGATTGGAATAATCTTTATTATTATATTTAAGAAAAACTTTAAGCTTGGCATTAAAGCATCTGGTTTGGCAAAAGCCAAAATTACGTAGATTATCAATATTCCTAATAAAAAATACCATCCAGTATAGCTTTGCTCTGTCTATTTCAGATTAACCCCACTCTCACAACTGTTACAAGTGCAACTATTATTGCAAATATAAAAGCAGTAATGTTTCTTGTAATTGCAAATTTCTTGCCTAAAAGCATTATCTCTGCTGGTAACTGCACTATCCCTACCGTAACCCATGCCACTATAAAGGCTGTTACTGCTATGAGGCTTATTCCTTGATTAAGCAGTTCACCTCCAAGTATATAACTGGTTATTGGGTTGCCTGCTAGTATGCTTCCTAGAGCACTTCCTATTACTGAGTCTAAAAAAATATTTTTGCTGAAAAGAGAGGAGTAAATGGATTTTGGTATCAAAGTGTTTGCTAGACTTACAAGTAGGATAACTCCTGTCAACACAGGTAATGCCTTATACATTCCCTTAGCTGACTTTTTTATTGCCTGCTTTAGTTTTTCATCCATTTACTTAGACTCCTTATTCTAGTTCTTTTAGTCTTTTCTCGATTTCTTGTTTCTCAGCTTCAAGGATTTTCTTTTGCTCTTCTTTGCTTAACTCTACTGACTCTCTCAAGCCAAAGCCTCTTCCAAGGCCTCTGCCAAATCCTCTTCTTCTTGCTAAGCCTCTTCCGCAAGGTCCCAATCCTCTTCCAGATGAGGGGCCTTCGCCTTGAGGTCCGCTTCCATCTCTTCCTGGCATTTGGTTCACCTCCATTGTTTTTATATTTTTCGTTTTTGAATATAAATTCATAACCATAATGAATATGTATTCATAACTAGTATTTAAACTTTTCGGTTTTTGCAAAACTTTATAAAAATAAATAAAAGACAGATAAGAAGAGGTGAAACCTTGAGCACAATAACCATTATTCTCATAGTCATAGGAGCCTTTATCATTCTTTTTGTTACTAAGTTTTTAAGCAAGACTTTTAAGATAATAACCAAGATATTTGTATTATTAATAATAATCTTTGTAGTGCTGACCCTTTTAGTTTACAAGGATATGGGTGAGCTAAGAAGGGGGTTTGTAGAGCAGAACAACACTTTTTATCTCTATGATAACAACCAGCTTTACACAGCAGTAACTCTTAAGCCAATGACCAGTGCTAATCTAACCATTGACAGCTTTACCTACTTTACGCAAGAAGATATAATAAAAGCTGAGGAAAAGCTTAACAAGGAGAACTATAAAGACCTGCTCTTAAATAATTACAGAATCTTTGTTCTAAAACCAGATATCCTTGACAAGCCATACACTCTTAAGCTTGGAGCAGAGCTGGATGAAAAAGACCTGTTAAACATTATTATGAGCAAAGAATCCTTCTTAGTGCTAGCAGAAAAAACCAAGTCAACTTATAACATAAGTATAGAAGACTTAAAAAAAAGCTTTGAAGAGCATTATGGAAGTGAAGAAAAAGTCAGAGGCTACTTGTTTGCAGCTCTGCTGACCAACTATTTTAAAACGCAGGAAGCAGGAGGACTGGTGAGCAATGTTAAGAGCAACCAGCTCAAAGTCTTTCCTGAGACCATAAGCTTTAAAGTGATAAAGTATCTGCCATGGATTTAAGCAGCATGCTAAGAGTAAAGTTTTTATACTAAAACAATGAATAATAAGATAAGTCAATAAAAAGAGGTGAGTAATGAGCTTTTTAGGCAAGTTTCTTGGAAAAAAAAAGGATGACCTTGGCTTGGGCGACATAGATAAAGACCTGGGAGCAAGCCCTGACATGCACGAGCCCCTTGGAAGTCCTGACGCAGGATTAGGAGCACCCCCCACAACTCATGGTGCGCCTGGTTCTCCAACTGATTTTTCACCAGAAGCCATGGGCTTTGAAAGAGTAACAGATAAAGAGCCTTCGTTCTCAGTGCACGACCATAAACTAGGAGAGATAAACATAGGCAAAGACTTGGAGATAATAAGTGCAAAGCTTGATGCAATAAAAGCAGAGCTTGACTCAATGAACCAGAGAATGAAAAGGCTTGAGAGAATAGCAGAAGGAGAGAGCTCTGTACATAAAGATAAGTGGGGTTATTAGATATAGCAAACTTTTTATTCTAAAACAAATTCTTATTGATTATGAAGCATTTTATCAGGAACACCATTATTCTTGTTGGACTGATAGTGTTAGACCAGTTGTTAAAATTATTGTTTATAACAAAAAAAGTTTATGCTGATATCGGCATTGTGGCTTTTCACTTGGTCAAGAACACAGGGGCCAGCTTTGGAATACTGCAGGGCAACAATGCTCTTCTTGCCTGGATAAGCATTATTGTTCTGGGCTTAATCATGCTTAATGCTGACAAGATAAAAAAAGAACATGCTCTGCCTGTTATTCTCTTGGTAGCAGGCTTGCTTGGCAATCTTATAGACAGGCTGTTCAGAGGATATGTGATTGATTATATTGACTTTAAGTTCTGGCCAGTGTTTAATCTTGCTGATAGTTTGATAGTTATTGGAGTGATATGGCTGATAATAGTTGTTCTGAGGAAGGATTTTGAGAGCTCTAAAAAGAAAAAAATAAAAGGAAAAAACAGAAACAAAAAACGTTTCTGAATTCACAAAAGCAAAGCTTTTGGGACACAAAATCAAAGATTTTGTTGATTTTTCAAAGAAAAATAAAAGAAGAAATAACTAGTAGCTAGAACTCGTCCAACTCTTCCAGCTTGTCAAGATACTTATTCTTCTTCAGCCAGTCAACTTGTATTGGCCTGTACTTGTAAAGAATATCTCCTTTTGCGTCTCCGCCATACTCCCAGGGCTCAACAAGAACAATGTCTCCTTCTCTAACCCAGAGCCTTCTTTTAAGCCTGCCTGGAATCCTGCAAATCCTGGTCTTGCCATCAAGGCATCTTACATCGCACCTGCTTCCTCCCAGTCTTCTGTCAAGAATGCCAAGCACTTCTTCTCCTCTTGGAAGCCTGACTCTTACAACCTCTTCTCCTTCTGCAGGTGCTTTTCTGAATTTAGCCATAAAGAATTAAGAATAAATTAACTGTTTATATATATTGTTATTATTAACTTTTCATATTGTTATTGTTTTACTCTTTTTCTTTGTATTTCAAAAAACTTTAAATATAGGTTATTCCATAGAATAAGAGGAGAGGCGGTTATTTGTTTGGTTGTATATTTTTTATTCATGCAAAATTTTTTATTTTCATGGCACTCACATCACAAGCACAAGAAGAAAAAGTTTCTAAAGCAGTTAGTGATAGTGATAAAAAGAATGATAAACAGATTTCTGTATGCATTGTGTGCGGTAAAAAAGCAGAGT
>JAHWIP010000074.1 GCA_019322375.1 Candidatus Woesearchaeota archaeon | reverse complement strand
CTTGTTAACAAGGATATAAGCGAGGTCAAGATTGTTGATGGCAAAGTAACCATTGTTCACGAGGATACCAGCCTTGGGCCCAGGCCAGAAGTAACAGGTCTGGGAGCCTTTGCTTACATATTCATCGGCATAGTAATAGGCACTATTCTGGTTCTTCTTATCATTAAATTGAAAAAGATAACCCTGTGGAAAGTCTGGTTCTTCCTGGCAGTGTTCATAGCCATAAGCCTTGCCCTGGGAGTATTATTTGCTAATTACATTGCTTTAATAATTGCTTTTCTGCTCGCACTTCTCAAGATTATAAGGCCCAATGTATTTGTGCATAACCTTACAGAACTATTAATGTATGCTGGGATTGCTGTTTTTCTTGTTCCTTTGCTTAACATTCTCTGGGCTGCTATCCTGTTAATCGCAATCTCACTCTCTGATTTCTATGCTGTTTTCAAGAGCAAGCACATGGTTAAGATGGCCAAGTTCCAGGCTAAGAGCAAAGTGTTTGCAGGCTTGTTCATACCTTACACTCCTAAGAAAGAGGATGCTGCCCTGGATGTTGATGCTCCACCTCTTCCTAGTACAAGTTTAAAATTAAAAGCAGGAAAAACTGTGAAAAAGAAAATTATGAAAAAAAATGCTATTCTTGGAGGAGGAGACATTGCTTTTCCTCTTATCTTTACAGGCGTTGTAATGGAAGGGCTTGTGATTCAGGGCTTGTCAAAAACACTTGCTCTTTACCAGAGCTTAATCATAACCTTGACAACAACAATTGCACTGGCTTTTTTGTTCATCTTTGCAAAGAAAGAAAAGTTTTACCCTGCAATGCCAATCATAGCTGCAGGCTGCTTCCTAGGATATGTTATTATTTTGCTGCTCTAACCTATCTATAATCTTTATGCAGCATTAGCTTAACAAAGAAAAAGAACACTCCTAGGATTATTATGAGTGAGAGCCATGCCAGTACTGTGGCAAAGTCAAGGGGCAGGTTGCTATAAACAATTACAATAGCTGTGTAAGCAGTTATATTAATTGGCAGATGAGCTGATATAGTAAAAGCCAGGGCTTCTGGGATTAAGTGAAAAAAATCAATAAAGAATAACAAAATGCCCAGCAATAAAATGCTGAAAGCAATGTAAAAAGCCTGATTAAAGAATATCTTGAAAAACATTTCTCCTTCTACCCTGAAAATAAACTGGAAAAGGTTAAGAGAAACAAACACAAGCACCAGGGCATTGGTAAGAGCAGTGTTCCAGCCCATTTTTTCCTCTCTGTACTTGCCAAAGTATAGCTCCACCATTACCAGGGTTATGATTAAAGGAACAGCTATCCAGAGCATATTAGGATTAGTAAAAGGAGCTTTTACTAGCTGAGAAAACCTTTCTGATAAGAGAGGCAGGCTGAAAGTGAAAAAAGCCATAATAGATATATATTATGAAAGAGTTATTTAAAATTTATCTTTTCACTCCCCAAAAGGCTCAAGGCTTATCTGCCTCATTCTTGAGGAAAAAGATACAGGGTTTATTAGCAAGCCGTCCTTAGCAGCCACTACCTCTGCTTTTGATTCTTTTTGTATCTCCCTAGCCTCGTACAAAGGATTGGCTTCTATCATTTTTATTCCAAAATGAGTTATTACTGCTAGTTTTGGCTTTGCTTTTTTAATAAATTCAACAACAGCATCTGTGTTCAGATGCCCTGGCTCTTTCATCTCCCTGGGGTGCTTGCAGTTAAGAATAAGCATTCCGCACTTGCTGTACTGGTCTGCTATTTCAGGAGTAAACTCTGTGTCAGATGCATACCCAATGCTGTACTTAGGGGTCTCAAAGATAAAGCCAATGCCATCTGAGTCATAGTGCAGAGCTTTGGTGGTTATTATGTTGATATTATTAATACCTATTTTAGCACCTGGGCCTAGGGCAAGGATTTTTTCAACAAAATCACGATTCCTATTCTTAAGAACAGGCAGTTCTTTTTCATCGCCATTAACCACTTTTTTATTGCACACAACCACTCCTATACGGTCCAAGCCAGAAACACTCATAGCTTCAAGAACAGCATTCAAGTCATTAGAGTGGTTAGTATGCGCATGGCTAACAAGCACAGCAACAGTGTCCCTGATGCTCACACCTGCCTGTCTAGCCCTAGCCAAGCACCCAGGCCCAGGGTCGAGTAAGAACTGATTACCCTCAAGTTCAAGAATAATGCCGCCACTAGCACGAATCTGTTTACCAACAACTATTGAGTCTCCGCCTGTACCTAGAAATAACACACCATTCTCCACACAAACACCCCCGAATAGACAAAGGAAGGTGTTAATATATTAATAAGGTTTGCGGTTTAGAGTGGTTTTTCATCACATTTTTAAATGATTAATTCTTCCTCTCCCTTGCTAGACCGGGGAGTTCGCCCTTCCCTGTTACTCGAAATGGGATGTACGCGAGGGTCGAAGCCTGGGGGGCGGTTTGCTCCTTGAGTGTTAGTCCTGTTTGGACTGTCGAGGCTCTGTCCTTATTGGCTCTTATCTTTGTGAACCGGGTCAGGCTGGGAACAGAGCAGCCCTAAGCTTAGGCAAGGGTGCTTTAAGGGTTGCGGAGCGGAGGAAAGAACAGGGTAAGCTAGTGCTTATTCAGCTTATCCACCTCCAGGCGTGCATTTATATTCTTAAACAGTCCTTACTACATTTACCTCATTAGATTATCTATAGTCTATTGGAGGAGGTTGTAATTTTATTTGTGTTGCAACACACTTATTGTTAAGGCATTCTGCCTTGAAGTAATCTAAGGGCAGGGTTGGTTTACAAAGCACACCTTGGTGTTCTACTCTGTCCTCTTCTAAGAATTTATTCCAAGTGTCAAGATAATCTTTATTTATGGCTAATGCACCACCACAATAGCCTCTTACAACGAGTACACAATCAGAATCAGAAACACAGTTATTTATATCTTGAATATCAATTTTTTTTGAAGCATTCCAAACACATGACCCTATAGGAATAATTCCAATTATAATTAAAATAATTATTCCAATAGTAATTCTGTTTACCATATAAATTGTAATATATAAATCCAGTTATTTAAATATTTCTAAAACTTTAAAAGAGATTCAAATTAAAGTGTGCATAAGCGAATCCCAGAAAACATTTATATAATACAAAAAACTCTTATTCTATAACATGAAAACAGGCATCAGAGGAATCATCAAGGACATCTTAATAATATATATTGTCATCAGGCTGGTAATCATATGGCTCAAAGGCGGAACAATTGATGTGGTGCTTGGGATAATGATTATCCTGCTGGGCTTATTAGCTATCTGGTTCATGATAGAGAGGATTGGACTGGTTCATTAAGAAAATATTTAAATCATAATCTAATCACTTAATAAAAAAGGGTGGTATTTGTGAGTGTATCTGAAAAGGTTTGGAAAAGAAGGGATTTCTTAGAACTAGCAGTAAAAAGCACTATTCTCACTGGTCTTGCTCTTAGCACTCAATCTGATTTAATAAGGATTCTGCCTAGGAATCTTTCCCGTGTTCTTCCTGATGGAATATCTATCAGCATTAGCACTCAGCCGTCTGTTTCTATTCCTGTTGAATGGTATGACCCTCGTATTATTCCTCAGCTAAGAATCGGACCTATCGATAGTCCTAGAACTATTGGGCAGGGAGATATTGGTGCAGCTGATATGAGCCGTTTTCCTTACACAGCTAATTGCAGGTCTGGTAAAAAAATAAAAAAAGATATGTATGGCCTAGGACTGCCTGAAGCACTTGAAAAACTTAAGTTCAGAGGTATTGAAAAAATTAAAGGGGTTGAGGCAGGGGCAACTGATTATTACACTGCAAGAGATAATGATATTGGAAATCTTGCTCTTTCAATATCAAAAGATCATATTCCTATTATTTGCTTAGAAAAAGATAAGCATACTCTTAAAAAAGAAGCTATTGAACACAAAGTAACATTTACAGCAGTTGTTGCACCTAGCAAGCATGATGCAGTAGAAGATATTTTTAATGTTGAGCAAATAATTCTTAGTGATAAAAGTTATGAACAAACAGGTGCTTTTTTCAGGGACCAGCACGGAAACCCTATTAAAGCAAGATATGATATTCCTGAAACAACAGAGAACAATCATTACTTTGACATTTTTTTCCAGGGAAAACCTTATGCCAAGCTTTATTACAAAGATATAAAAAAAGAAGCTGAAAAAAATCCAGTTGTTTACAAAGGCAATGAGGTTGCTTCAGTTCATATTAAAAAACTGCTTTCAATGGCAAAAATTAATCCTGACAACAAATTCCTAAAGATGTATGCTCCTGGTTATTCTGTTGCTGCTACTTCTGAAGATGAATTATTAATGACTTTTGACAAGAGAAACATAGACAAGTACCAGGGTTTTGCTAAACTTGTGTCAGACACCACAACCTTAAAAGGTAAAATGAATAGAAGAGCAAAATTAATAGGCGGACCACAAAGAATAGAAGTTGAATATCTTAAAGCATAAACCTAAGAACTAATCCTTCAACCCATCATTTATGCCTCTTCTTAGTTCTTCCCAGCACTCCCTGGCTGCTTCCCATTTGTCTTTTTCAAACTTGTCAAGCCATTTCTTGGCTTCCTGGTCAGCAGGGTTGTCATTGAGTTTTGCCCTGAAGAACTCTCTTACAATATCCACTACCCTCTCACTCTCCCAGAAAACGCTTTTATTGCCCATGTTTATTTGCTGTGCCAGTTTTTTGTGGTGAGCAAAAAAATCTATGTTCATGTTAAAGTGCTTGTTAATTATCTCTTGCAATAACTCCTCTACCCAGCCTCTGTGAAACCTGCAAAAACCTCCATTATCAGAGTAGAATTCTTTTATCATTCTCTCAACATTTTTCCTGCCTAATTCATATGGGTTTACTATCTCATTCTTGTAATACTGAAAGTATTTTCCCATTATAGGCATTGGGCTGAACAAGCCAAGAGCCCAGTACATGTTAGGAACCATGCATCCTTGTTCTGCATAAGCATTATAAACAGCCAGGTCCTTGGTTTTTACATTATATTTTTCATCTATCTTCTTGGCAGCAACTCGTATGCTCTTGCTAAAGATATCATTGTATTTATCATCAAGCACCATGTTTATTATTTGTATTCCTAGCTCTGCATTGTGGTTTGAATCATTAACCCTGTCAAAAGTTTTCCAATCCCACTTAGGCATAAGGGTTATTCCAAAATCCTGTTTTTTAACAATGCCTTTTGCCAAGCACTCCATAAACCAGGAAACCACTCCTCCTGCTTGTATAGCATCAAAACCCAATGCATCAACATGGTGATTAAGTTTTTCAGCTGCTCTCTGGTCAAAAACTCCTGAGTTAGGGCCAAGGGCCTGGTAAGGTTCATAATCCTTTTTATATATACCATGCATTTTTTTGCATGCAGCAGGACAGGCCTCTCCGCAGGTCTTGAACATTCTTTTCTTAATGGTTTCTTCATTAAACTGCTTAAGATAATGATTAACAATGAACTTATTATGTATTTCTAATCTGTCTGCATCAGAAAAATAAACAGATGAATAATTAAAACTAAACAGCCATTTTTTTACTGTTGTAAAATTAACACCCAGGGTTCCGCCAGAATCATATTTAGGGTCAAATCTATACTTAACAGTAACCTCAATATCCTTTTGCATCATGTCCTTGTTATACTTGTCCATAAAGTACTTGTTAATCTCTTCTTTATTGTATAATTCTTTTTCCTTATAATCTCCGCCATAAACAATAGCAACAATATTATGTTTTTGAACCAGTTTTGAGCCAATGCCTCCTCTGCCAGCCCAGGTATCTGCATTTCCAGGCCCATCTTTTGTAACATAAGCAGAGCCAATAGCGCCCATATTGGTTTTAAGACTGGCAGGGCCTGTTGCTAATATTCTTAATTTTCCAAACTCATCAAAGCAGTTATCATATTCAGAGTGGTACTTGTTAAAAACATAGTCCTGTAAAGCATAAACACCAAGCTTATCATTATAACCCTTCCAAACCTCTTCAATCTTTACTGGCTCAAACTTAACACTCAGGTTTTCTTTCTCATACTTAAGCTTAAGAATTGAATGTTCTTTGCAAGAACCCTCAATAACAACATAATTAATATTTAAATGATAAAATATCTGGGCAGCCCCTCCCATAGTGGAAATGTAAAAATTATCCCATTGAGGAGACTTTCCACAGAAAATCATTCTCCTTGAGCCAGGAATAACAGAGCCAGCTAAAGGACCAATGCCGAAAAAAAAGTGCTTTTCATCACTTGCATGCTTAAGAGCAAAATCCAATGGCCCGATAATATCTGGGTCTTTAATCTCTTCAACTCTGAAAGAGCCGTCAGATGCATTTATGAACAAGGCTTTTTGGGGTATCATGCTAAGGTATAAACCTCTTTTTTATAAAAACTTAATTAATCAAGCAAAAACAATTGCTGGCTTACCAGGCATTGCCTGGACTGCTTTTTGCTCTTTTGAATCTTTTTCAACAACTATTTCAAACTTGGTTTTAAACTCTTTTTCCAGCTCTGCAACAAACTCATTAAGTGCTTTTTTCTCGTCTGTCTGAGACAAAATAAATTCAGGAATCTTATCTATGTTTTTAACAAATTTTGGAACAAAATTTGCAATGAATTTTTTATTTGTTTTATCTTTAGCACACAAAGCCTTAATCAGCTTGCCAACATCCCTTGTTTTTTCAATCTCTTTTTTAAAGTTCTTGATAAAAGCATACTTCCAAGTGTTAGGAATAATAAGCATTATCTTGTTAGGCTTGGTTAAGCCTGTCAAGTCCTGCAAAGCAAGAATGTCTTTTCTTATTCCCTGATACAAATCTTCGCTTGCCTCTACTTTCATGTCAATTTTTTTCTTATCACCTTTAGCCCATCTCTCAAGACTAATAAAGCCTTTATAGCCTAGTTTTTCCCACAATTCCTCTGCTAGGTGAGGAGCAAAAGGAGACAATAGTAGCAACAGATTTTTTACAGCAAACCTGCTAACCTCTTCTTTTGTATATAAATAATTTGCCAGCTGCATAATACTAATCAAAGCAAGATTGTACTTAAAAGAAGATATATAATCAGTTACTTCTAATATTGCCTTGTGAGCCTTGCTCTCCTGGTTCTTGATAACTTTGTCGACGATTTTATGAGTGTTAATCAGATAATGAACCTTTACAAGAAACTTATAAGCTCCTTCAACAGCCTTGTCATCCCATTCCATGTCCTTGTCAGGGCTGGCAACAAACATTAAAAAGAAACGCGCAGTGTCAATGCCGTATCTATCAGATATATCAGTTTGAAACACTACATTACCCTTAGACTTTGACATCCTAACCCCGCCTTTATGCACAACTCCTTGATTAAATAGCCTCATGAAAGGCTCATCAAAATCAACAAAACCTAAATCCTTTAAAGCCTTGACATAGAAACGAGCATATATTAAGTGCATAACAGCATGCTCTGCTCCTCCAATATATTGGTCAACAGGCATCCAGTAATTAACTTTTTTCTTATCAAAAGCCTTCTTTTTATTCTTATTATCGCAATAACGCAGAAAATACCATGAGCTATCAACAAAACCTCCCATAGTGTCTGTTTCTCTCTTAGCATTACCCCCACATTCAGGGCACTTAACATTCAGGAACTCAGAATTGCTTAACAAAGGATTAATCTTTGAATTAAAATCAACTTTTTCAGGCAACAACACAGGCAAATCTTTTTTAGGCACAGACACAACCCCGCATTTATCACAATGAACTATTGGAATCGGAGTCCCCCAGTACCTCTGCCTTGATATCAGCCAATCACGAATCTTGTACTGCACAGTAACCCTTGCACAACCATGCTTTTCAAAGAACTTGTTAAACTCAGGAATAGCATCACGATTATTCATGCCATTAAACTGTGCTGAGTTAACCATGTTGCCGTCTCCCATATAGGCTCTTGTCATTTTTTCAGGGTCAAGGTCAAACATCTGAGGATTAATAACCACTTTTATAGGAATCTTGTACTTCTTTGCAAACTCAAAGTCTCTTTGGTCATGAGCAGGTACTGCAATAATTGCACCAGTGCCATATTCATAAAGAACAAAATTAGCAATATATATGGGTATCTCTTCTTTTGTAACAGGATTAACAGCATGCCTTCCAATAAACATGCCTTCTTTTTCCTTGTTCACCGCTATCCTTGTAATAAAGTCTTCTTCTGAAACTTTTTTTATAAATTTCTTAACATCATTCTCATACTTGGTTTCTTTCACTAGTTCAAGAACATCAGGGTGCTCAGGTGCATAAACTAAGAAAGTAATACCAAAAAAAGTATCAGGTCTTGTTGTAAAAACACTAAGCTTCTTATCAGAATCCTTAATAGGAAATTCTAAAAGGGTTCCTTTACTCTTACCTACCCAGTTTTCTTGCATAATCTTAATCTTCTCAGGCCACTCAATCTTATTTAAATCCTTGATAAGCTTTTCAGCATAAGCAGTTATTTTAAGAAACCATTGGTCAAGGTCTTTTTTAGTAACAGGACTTTCACAACGCCAACAAGTACCTTTCTCAGCCTCCTCATTCGCTAGCACACTCTGACACTCTTCACACCAGTTCACAGGAGCCTTTCTTCTATAAGCCAGTCCTTTCTCAAACATTCTCACAAAAAATAATTGGTTCCACTTATAATAATCAGGGTCATGACTCCAAAGCACTCTATCCCAATCATAACTATTACCTAAAGCTTTTTGGTATTCCATAATTTTCTCAATAGCATGATCAGCATACTTCTTGGGATGAACACCTTCTTTTTTAGCAGCAGTCTCAGCAGGCAAGCCAAAAGAATCATAACCCATAGGATAAAGAACATTAAAACCATTCATCCTCTTGAAACGAGCAAAAACATCTCCCATAACATAATTCCTAACATGACCCATGTGCAAATAGCTCGCGCTGGGATACGGATACATCTCGATTACCGTCATTTTAGGCTTATCTTTCTTTATTTCTGATTTAAATATCTGAGCTTTCCTCCATCTGCCCTGCCACTTTTTTGAAATTTTATTAAAATCTACCATATGCAATAAGAAGAAATAACTACCTTAAAAAGCTTTTTGGTTTGATAGAACATATTTTGCAGGTAAGCGCCCAACAAAACCCTTTTTATAGGAAGAAGATTCTGCACAGGTTAACAACCCTTGTTTTTGATATAGTTTTAACCATTTGAAGGCAGTAGTCGTTTGTTTATAATGCATCTTTTCCTTCAATGATTTGGTTATAATAAAATCATTCTCTTTACAAATTTCTATTATTGTATCTTTCACTTTCAAAGGCTCTTTATATCTAACAAAGCCTCTCATCATTTTTGTTAATGTCTCATTTTTTCTAGTGCAGGGAATTAATATTAGTTCTCTCAATTTAAGTAAATTTTTCCTTTTTGATAAACGAACATGCAATCTTATTTTCTCAACTCCTTTCTTTGTCACATAAGTACCAATATTCTTAACATCATAAGTTATTCCTATTTTATCTAACATTGCTCTTTCATCTCTGTTTAATTTGCATTCATTTAAATTCTTATTAAAAGACCTCCTCCAGATAATTTCTCTTCGATATTTTTTTGGATAATATTTTACATGACCTTCATCAGCAATTGTTTGCTCAATCCATCCAAAAATTAATTCTCTGTTCTCTAATATAAATGAAGGAATTGGAGGATTATTTACAGATTTAACTCCTTTAAACCCAGTTATTAAT
>JAHWIP010000073.1 GCA_019322375.1 Candidatus Woesearchaeota archaeon | reverse complement strand
TGTTCCTCAGACAGTAATCATAGCTGTGCACACACCCTATGGAACTCTTGTTTATGCTAATGATTTTAAGCTTGATAATGCTCCTACTCTAGGAGATAAACCCAACTTCAAAAGATTAAAGGCGCTGGGTGAAAAAGGAGTTAAGGTTCTGATAGTTGACTCTCTTTATGCTGATACTGCTATGAAAACGCCTAGCGAGAACATTGCAAGAGAGATGCTCAAAGATGTTTTACTAGGAGTTAACTCAAGGGGAAAAGCTGTTATTATAACAACCTTTTCCAGTCATATAGCTAGGCTTAAAAGCATTGTAGAACTTGGAAAAAAGCTTAGAAGAAAAATTGTGTTCCTAGGCAGGTCTCTTAGTAAGTATACAACTGCTGCTCAGACTGCAGGAATTATTGATTTTTCAAAAAAAGCAGAGTTTGTTAGATACGGCAACAAGGTAGGGAAGTTCTTTAAAAAGATAAAACACCCTGAGAAGTATCTGTTCATTGTTACTGGTCATCAAGGAGAGCCAAGAGCTGTGCTACCCAGAATGGTTTATCAAAAACTCTTTGATTTCAAAGAAGAAGACCATGTTATCTTTTCCTGCAGTATTATTCCAGTAGAAGCCAACATTAGGAACAGGGAAAAACTTGATTCTGCTTTAAGAAAGAAAAAGATAAGGCTTTTCACAGATGTTCATGTATCAGGGCATGCCTTTAGAGAGGACCTAAGAGACCTTATTAATCTGTTAAAGCCAAAAAACATAATACCCACGCATGGCAACAAGAAAAAACTAAGAGCAATGAAAGAACTTGCTCTGGAGATGGGTTATAAATCTAAAAACATAAAGATACTTAAGAATGGTGTTCAAGTCACTTTCTAAGACGAATAATTTATATACCACCACAAAACTTATATATCAGTGCTCGGTTTCTTTTCTTACAAAAGGTTAAGGGGGATTTAATATGAAGCTCACACTTTCAGATCCAAAATACTTAAAGGAGAGTGTATCAATTATTTCTGAACTAGTAACCGAAGGTGTCTTTAGGATAACACCAGATAATATTGAACTCATAGCCATGGACCCTGCTAATGTTGCAATGGTTGTGTTCAAGCTCATGGGAAGCACCTTTACTGAGTATGATGTTAAAAAACCAGAGTTCCTAGGAATAAATCTTAATAATCTTAAACAGGTGTTAAGAAGAGCAAAAGCCAATGACACCTTAACCATTGAAGTAGAAGAGAACAAGCTCAAGCTGACTCTTAAAGGAACAAGCAAAAGAACCTTTCATCTGCCTTTGATTGATGTAGAGGAAAAAGAGCAAAAAGTGCCTGACCTCAAGTTTGCAGCCACCATAACAACTGATGCAGACATTCTTAATGAGGCAATAGAGGATGCTGACATAGTTGGTGAGTCAGTAAGCTTTATGGCAGATTCAAAACAGTTTGTTGTGAGTGCAACAGGAGACCTTAACAAGGCAAACATTGATATTAATTCTGGTGATGGAACCAAGATAACAGCAACAGGAAAAGCAAAATCCAAGTATTCAATTGAGTATCTTAAAAAAATGATACAGGCTAGCAAGATTAGTGGCAAGGTAAAGATAGAGTTTGCAAAGGATTACCCTTTAAAGCTGGAATATTTAGAAAAGAACAAGGTGCAGCTAGCATTTATTCTTGCACCAAGAGTTGATAATGACTAATCAAGATATTTCTCAGAAACCCGCCAAAAAAGAGGGTTCTAGTTTTGATTTTTCTGGATTTAATGGAAGAGAAGAAGAATTGCAAAAGATAACTAGGTATGGTATGGATAGATATACTCCTATGTTCTATAGAACTAATGTTCTGCTTCACTCAGAAAGGGTTTACTTTCTTCTTAAAAATATTCTACCGCTGATAGGTTCTGTTTATAAAAGCCAGCTTAACTCGGGAAAAGCTCTAACCCTAGCTTTGGTCCATGATGACGCAGAGATAATATCTGGGGATATTCTGCTTTACCATGTAGAAAGATTTTCTGAGGAAGAACTTGCAAGAATAAGGGAAAAAGAGATAAATGCAATAGAGGAAATAAGCAAAAAATGGCCTAAAACAATAAATAGCTTTAATTACAAAAAACTTCTATATAATGCTCTGAACATAGACACTCTAGAAGCCCAGGTAGTCTCTTTTTTTGATAAAACAGATGCTTACTGTGAGTGCCTTCATGAAGTGCATGCAGGAAATGATTTATTTGTGAATGCAGTTCTTGCATATGTAAAGAGAATAAATGATTATCCTAATAAATTCCCTGCTCTTAGAGAAATG
>JAHWIP010000009.1 GCA_019322375.1 Candidatus Woesearchaeota archaeon | reverse complement strand
TTTGGATCATCAACCCTAATCCTAATATTTTTTTTGTATAGATGATTCTCAATGGATTTCAATACATTGCAACCATCTATGAAATCAGGAATAATAATAGTTGTGCTCGGAGCCTTTGCCTCTTCTCTTCTCTCCTTATTCATTGTTTTACCAAAACTAAGAATTTTATCCAGAAAAAAAAGGTTTAAGCAAGACCTTTTTTATTATAAGAACATTATCAAATTCTATTCAAGAAAGGAATACTTCAAACAAATTAAAGACTTGCCAAAGGACAGTATAAGAATAGGTGAAGCCTATGCCAGCCAGATATATTCGCTTTCAAACAATGTACTGCCCAGAAAAGCAATGCTGTTGAAATTAGCAGGCTGGACCCTGATCTTATCAATCTTTTTAAGCCTAATTTTCTTTGTGATATATTTAACATAAAACCAAGAAATCACACATCAATAACCTTCCCTTTCTTCCCTACATTGATTATCTTTGTTTTGCCTATTTTTTCTTCTAGTCCTTCTGCTTCATGCACATGGCTGCATAATACTATGTCTGGCTTGAACTTATCTATGGCTTTTCTTACTCCTGTGCTGCCTGGAAAGAACTGAGTGAATTTCTCCATTTTTGTGTCTGATGGATGAACATGGGTTATCATGATTTTTTTATCAAGGTACTTTATCTTGTCAAAGCCTTTTTTCAACAAGTCATAGAATTCTTTTTCTGTGAGTTGACCCATTCCAATGTTGGCTCCTCCTACCCCGCACAGTCCAACATGCTTGTACCTTACACTGTAGCCATGAATATTCTTAACATCAGGCCCATAAACATCTGCTAAGAAGTCTGCTGTAGCAACTGTTTCATGATTGCCTGGGATTAAGAGCACTTTTAGATGTCTTTTCTTAAATGGGCCAATGATATTATCTGTGCTCTGCTCTGCAAAAGTCAAGTCTCCGCACAGCACAACTAAATCTGCATGCTTTTTTTCTGCTTCTTCTGCTAGTTTCTCAGCTACTCTTGTGTCCCCGTGAATGTCTCCTGCACTAAAGATTCTGAGTTTGTTTTTTCGAGTTGTCATTTATCGTTTCTTTACCTCTACATCTTTTTTTGCAAGGTTAATAATGGTTGAAGGCCTGCCTTTAAGCTCTCCATCATAGACTATGTAATCAACTTTTTTCTTTATCTCTGGGTTTAAGTTATCAATGTGGGTCATAAAGTCTCCGCCAGTAGAATTAGCACTTGTTGTTATCACAGGGATTTTCATTTT
Source organism: Candidatus Woesearchaeota archaeon (assembly GCA_019322375.1). Lineage (GTDB taxonomy): Archaea > Nanobdellota > Nanobdellia > Woesearchaeales > SM23-78 > SM23-78. The sequence goes on along the minus strand of JAHWIP010000009.1, from coordinate 4,547 downwards.
TTTGATATATTTATAAAACCAGTGGTCAGGAATCCTTATTCCTATTGTTGCTCCTGTAGGATTAACATTGCCTGCTACAAAACTTTTTTTAACTTTTAGTATCAGGGTGTATGGCCCAGGCAGTTTGTCAACATATTTCTTTGTTTTTTCATTGGTCTCACAGAACTCGTATATCATGTTCTTATTTGGTATGATTATGGAAAAAGGCTGTCCAAAACTCTGCTTTAGTTCTCTTATCCTGGCTACAAGTTCATGATTAGTTGCATCACATCCAAGGCCATAGATGGTGTCTGTTGGATAGACAAAGATGCTTTTTTTTAGCTCATTAACCAGTTTTGCTTCGTGTTTTAACTCATCTTTGTTGATTATTCTCATAGTCCAATGCTAAGAAACAGGCACTAATTTAAAAATGTTAAGTAATTAGTTTACAAATTTCTAATACTCTGCCTGCGAACGCTTTGCTGCCAGTAATAATCCTCTATAAAACAAATTTTATTAATATTTTACGTATCATCCCTTCAAAAAATATTCGCCCCCCATTCTAGCAAGAGCTTCTAAATTCTTATTTTGAGGATCATAATCTTTAAATAGTAATCTAGCAGTCTTTATCATTCTTGAATATGCAGACTCAATCAAACTCTCTAGTTCTTTTAATTTGAGAGGAATATCATCAACTTTATTAACAATATTAAAACCTGTTAATCCAGTAATAAGAGGATTATCTTTTCCCATAATTAAGGAACGACTATCTTGTTTATATATCACTAATGGCTTTTCACTTCTAAAAGACAGCCCTCCTTCAGTTACACCTCCCTCATCTGGAACCCTTCCATTCAAATTCAAGACTGTTGCATCGCAGTCTTCACAAACCTCATAAACATCAAGGTGAGTAATTAAGTTTAAAGCAATTCTTTCTGCTTCCTCATCTGAACAACCAACCTTCTTAATTTGTTTAAGTAATTCGACGTAGAGAAAGCCGTCCCGTTGAGGAAGGAAAGTTTCGTACCCTGCTCTTCTTAAAATATCATCAATTTCTTGATTTAACTCTAGTTCTTTTGGATTGAATAAAGGAGATGCAATATAAACTTTTTTTATTTTCATATTTATACCATCATATTATCCCAACTCATATACTCTTTTTTCTTAAATAAATCTCTTAGTTTCATTTTATCTTTGATGAAATGATTCATTGGGTTATGAACAAGTATGAAACAATTTGCTCTTCTTCCTCCGGCCCTATTAAGTCATGTTCCTTCATGACCTGCACCAGTTCCTGATTGTAATCTGTTTCTCCATGTTTTTTTGCTTCTGATGCCAAACATATCACCTCCAAGTTATTTTTTAGTAAAAATCTTTTGTGTTTAGCCTTCTTTTTTTCTTGGTATAGTTCTTTATCTGCACAAAAAACAAGCTCTGTACATATTTTGGGTTTTCATGAAGTGCCAGCATTTGTATCACCCCAATAGTTTTATGAGCAACACCATCAGAGGTGTTGAGGGTAAAGGAAGGCGTTGCTCTAACTAGAATATAGCATAATCTTCTTTATATATCCTACGCACACATGTCCAGTGCTGTGTAAATAAGAAAAAGAGTGTCCAGTGCATAAAAAATTTAAATAACAACCAAAATAAGGTGTTTTAATGATATAGAATAAAATCTATGTCTTTGTTTTCACTGACCTGAAGATTGGGATAATATCATACTTATGCTCATTATCCTTAAAAGCATTAGGGTTATTAACAGTCTTTGCTATGGCTTCTTTGATAATCCTTTCAAGCTCTTTCTCATTTACTTCAGAAGCAACCAATGTTTTTACAAACACAGGAAGATGATTTGAAATAAAGATCTGGAAGTCTACTGGAATAAGATAAGTGCTTACTTTTTCTGTGCTAAAGCCCTGCTCTTTTGAGACAGCCTTAATAGAATCAATATCATGTGTAGGCTTGGATAACTCCTTGTAATCTTCTACTTCTAAACCATTTTTCTCAACTTCATCTAGCACATATTTCAAAAAATCATTGTATCTGAAACCATACCTCTCAGCAGGGAATTTGGAGTCAGTAAAGAAATGAGAAGCAGTGTTCCAGAAAAGCTCTCTGCCTCTTTTCAGAGATTTGTAAAGATGCTTAAATGTTTCTGAGAGCTCAGTCCAGTGCATATAATTGTTTGCAACCGCCCAGTCTATGCTATCATCTTTAGGCTCCTTTAGCTTGTCGAACTCCCCTACAATAAACCGAACTTTGTCTTTATAAAATTGGCTTTCTTCTCTAAAATTCTCCCAATAATCACTCAATTTCTTGCTAAGCAAATCTGCACAACCAGTTTTTTTAATAATCTGAAAAAACTCTTTTTTATCTTTATCCAGCTGATGAAATTTGTAGAGAGCAGTAATATGCATACTTGGTGACTTCTCAATCCCAAGCACATTAACACCGCGGTTCTGTAAAAATATCTCAAGAGTTGTTATGCCTGTTCTTGAGCCTAAATCTAGTATTCGATCATATTTTTCTGCTGAAATAAATTCAGCTAACAGCTTGGCTTGTATTCTGAAAATAGGCAGAATCACAGATTCATTTCTGTTTCTATCATATTCAAGCACAGAGAAATTTGCCTCATAGTTATCAAAAGCAATTCCTTCTCTTACATCCCCCTGAAACGGATAGCCTTTTTCCTTGCTTCCAAGATATGCCTCGTCTTTTAGCTTTTTCATATGAGTGGATGAATTTACTATTCTTTATAAATATTATTATTGTATAACTACTATAAAATCATAAAGAAATTAAAAATCAGTCAGTTTCTTCTCCACTATCGTAGTGCTTCCGCCAGCGCCTCTCTGCTTCTTAGTAGAAATAAACTGGTTCTTATCCAGCTCTGTAATCTTTCTCTGGAAAGTCTTGTAAGTATGCTTGCCTCCTTTATCCTGGTAAATCTTGTATAAATCACCGATTTTTTTACCAGAGTGTTTCTTTACAATGCTAAGGATAAACCTAGCATCCTCTTCAAGCTCTGCACTGCTCTTAATGGTGAAGTCATCAAGCTTTGCAATGGCTTTTTCAATGTCTGGCAGAGAAATCTTTTTTTTGCTTTCCTCCTCAGCAATCAAGGCTGCTTCTCTCATAAGAAACAAGCCAGTCCTAATATCTCTCAGCTCAAAAGTCTTTTTTGCAATCCTGGTAAAAGCAGAATCCTCCCACACTCCTTCTGGAAAAGCATAGCTAGCCCTTAGCTTAAGAATCTCTTTGGTCTCATGCTCATTGTACTGCTTAAACTCAAGCATCTCAGGCATAAGCCTGGATTTAATCCTGCTGTCCAAGGTGCTAATCCACTCCCTGAAATTAGTGATTAAGCATATGCTCTTCTTATATATTTCTTCAAGAATAAAGTAAAGAAAGTCATACTCCTCTGCTTTGTCTATCTCATCAAAAATAAAAGCAGCAGTCTTCTTATTAATCATACTGGCAACCACCTTGCATAAATCAACAGTCTTCTTGTTCTGAACAAGCCTGTAACCCAGATGCTCGCATACCTCAACCATTATCTTATAAGTAGTGTTGTGCTGCCAGCAGTTAACATATATTGGATAAATCTCGTCTGTCTGTTCCTCAAGCTCTTTAATAACATGTCTTGTAGCAGCTGTTTTACCAATACCAGGAGGACCAAACATCACAACATTGCGCCCGTTACGTTTCTGGAACAAAGGCTTAACACAATCAGCAATAAATCTTTGCTCTTTCTCCCTGAAAGGAAGCATTTTAGGCAAGAACTCAAAGTCTAAGGCATCCTCGTTCTTAATAAGACTCTCATCTTCCTTAAGCATATTATCAAACAATCCCATGAAATTAAGAGATAAAAGAGATGTTTAAATAGTTTTTGATGAAGACAACGAAAGGATTGCGTAAAAATTTATTATAGAACATTATTAAGGGAATCTTCTGAACAACTTATCCAACTCTTCATGGGACCAGCCAGCATTCATAAGAGTCTGACGAATCTGCATAGGAGAATAACCTCTATCCAAGTTCATCTTAATATAATTATAAGCAGATAATTCCCTGGGAGACAATCCTCCACTGCCAGGGCCGCTAGGACCTGCACCAAGACCCATGCCAGGACCAGCCCCTGGACCCAAACCAGGCCTCTTAGAAGATCCCTGGAACAAAGAAGCAATCTGCCCCTTAAAGATAAAAGCAAAAAAACCCAAACCAACAATAATCATAATTAATACAATAGAACCCAAAGGAAAACCTCCTCCAACACCTCCCTCACCTTCATCAAAACCTTCCTCAGAAACATTACCAGCACCATCACCAACATCAGTATCAACACCTCCACCAACATCAGTGTCTACACCAGCATCCTCACCATAAACACAAGACTCAGAAACAGCAGGCTTGCCAACAACACTACCACAACCCTTCTTATCAAAACAAAAACGAACCCTAGTACCATCAACCCTGCAATCAGTCCAATCACTACAACTCCAATCAGGAACACAACTACCAGGAACAACACAAACACCACCATTACAAACCTTACCATCAGCACAA
>JAHWIP010000072.1 GCA_019322375.1 Candidatus Woesearchaeota archaeon | reverse complement strand
TTGACTAATAGCCCTGTAAGCAGTTATAACAGACCAGTGCCAGGAATTGTCTTTATCACCTTCATAATCATTCCTAAAATTAGTTTTTACATCAATAAATGATTGTACATACTCACGCTCTAAATCAAATCTAACCCGACTAAATACAATTTCTTCTAAAGAAGAGCCTGTAGCAATATATTCAGAAGTTATTTCCTTTGGCAAGTGTCTATAAAAATACCGCACACCTAGTTTTGAGATTGTCATTTTCTATAATAACCTCTGCCCCCTACTGTTAAATCAGTATTAAAGCCTGTCTGACCTAATTCAATATATTCAATCACAAAGTCTGTTATAGTATTATTACTGCGCGTTATATTTATTATAGAACCAGCAAAACAATAGATTTGATTATTTCTTAAGCAGTCAGGGTGTCCGGCTGCTTTTATCATTATGTCTTTCATTATTTTTTCATAATCATTCAATTCCCCTCCTTTCTTGATTTTCTTAACAAAAGTTGAATGTCCGCCCCATCCGGATATCAGAGTTCCACTCTTATCAAAATGCATGCTTTCATGAAATCTTGACATATAATACCCATAAGGCTGCAAATCACGATTTTCAGGCTTCTCAATCCAAACCCTTACGTCTCTGCCCCTAAGTTTAACTGTTAAGTCATTTTTTATTTCAAGAGTCATTTTTATTACCTCCAATCATTTTCCTTATATCCTAAACATAATTCTCTAATCTAACTTTTACTATGCGTGTTTTGGTCATAGTGGGAGTGTATTCAGTTGAACTCATTGGGAACTCATAATAAGTAAAGGTATTTATCTCTCCAGAAACAAGTGGGTGTTTTCCAGTGATAGAACCTTTTTTAGCAAAACTAAGTGCTATTTGTTCTAATAACTTGCTTGAAGCTATTTTTCGTTCATATAAACCTAAACCAGAGGGAAGACAGCTCCCAAAATCCGAAGGAACCTTGGGTATAATTTCCCCATCTCTTTGTTCTACTATAGAGTTCCAGAAAGCAGGAGACTTAAAGGCTTTTGCTTCATTAACAGTTTTAATAGATATCCTATAAGGAGACTTTTCTTTGGATTTATGCCCCCCTCTAATTTCATATCTAAAACCATATTCTTCCAAAGCACTAAGAAGAGGGTCTAATATTTTTTTATCCTCCTCAAAAACATATTCGTCAGGATATCTGAATTCCTTTTTCTCTTGTTTTAAAGATTCTTTTTTCTGCTCTAACCTTTCATACAACCAATCCACAACTTTGTTCAAGGTTTTATCAAACATCATTTTTATTACCTCCAAACTTATCTACGGAAATATTTTTCTTTTTTCCTTGTATAATTCATCAATTTTCTTGTCTAATTCATCTTTTGAAGAACGTAACTTGTCTATTTTTTGTGAAAGCAAGAGATAACTGTCTAACTGCCTGAAGCTTCTTTTAAGCTCTTTGATAAATGTTTTTGTTTTTAAATTATGGTCCCAAGGATTCACTTGTTTCCGGCTACTTTTAGTTAATCGAAAAGGGTAGCGCCTTGTACTTAGAGGCCAAGCCTGATGAATCACTATAGGAACACTTGTTTCATAAGGCTTAGATTCTTCATGTTTTTCTAAGATTTCAATTAATGGCTCTGCCACGAGTTTATATAATTCTGTAGAGATTTTTCTTTTATTAGGACTACGTTTTAAACGTATACTCCCCCCAGCATCATATAAATATTGAAGGTAAAGGTATCTTTTTCTTTCATCTTCGTCAGCATTATCAGGGATGAAGTACCGCTCGTAATCTTCATATCTTTCATGCATTAAATACTCATCTTCAATTAATTCTTCTAACATAGAATTCGTGATTTCATTTGTTTTATCTTCAAGTATGAGATTTTGCATTTTCAAAATTCTTTCTATTCTTTCTTGAAATTGTTTTTCAGTTTCCATATCAATCATCCTAAAATTATATCAACTATCCTCGGCTTCCTGTTAATCTCTATAACTTCTTCTTCATACTTCACAAACTTTCCATTCTTTACTGTTTTTATAATGAATTCTTTTTCTACGTCTCCGTTTTTGTCAAATGAGAATAAGCCGCTTGCTCCATGGTAATCCTTGGTATTGTATAAGCAGTCTCTTACTTTTTCTGTGTCTTTATCTTTTTCTATGCATTTTACAAGAACATTTAAGGCATCATAGCCACTGGCAGAGTAAGCTTCGTTTTCATGTTCATATTTATTCATGAATTTCTGTCTAAAAATCTCTATTTCAGGCATTGTGCTTGTTGAATCATAAGGATAAGTATAGACTAAGCCTTCAGCTGCTTCTCCTCCTATTTCTAACAGTTCTTTTCCTTGTATTGGAGAGGTTGCAAAGAACTGAGCCTTTATTCCTAGTTCCTGGGCTTGCTTTAGTATATACCCTCCCTGCCTTCTGGTAGTGCCTAGTAAGACATACTTGGTGTTTCTGTTCTTTATTTTTAATAAAGGGTCTCTTACATCAGGGTCTCCTGCCTCTACTTTCTGCACCAAACCGATTCTTCCTCCCCTGGATTCAAACTCGGTTTGCATGGTACTAATAACTGATTCCCCATAAGCAGTATTAACAACCAGTAAGTCTAATGTTTCTGAGCCAACCTTGTCTAATAAGTAATCAGAAAAGAATCCTACTTCTTGCTTGGTATTAGTCTGAGTCCTGAAAATATAATCCCCTGCCTTTGATATTTCAGCAGACTGGGAGCTGGGAGTTATTAAGATAACCTTGTTTCTCTCAGCAACAGGAGCAATAGCAAGAGTAACAGATGAGCCTTGAGCACCTAATACATATTTAACACCATCAACACTTATAAGTTTATTAATAGCAGTAACTCCCATAGCAGGATTATAAGTAGAATCCTCAAAGATAAGTTCATAATTGTATTTGTTTTCAGGATTAGTATTGATTTCTTCCAACCCAAGCAAGATGCCCTCCCTGGTGTACTGGCCTAAATCAGAGCTAGGGCCAGTGAGAGGGAGGATGACTCCGATTTTGACAGTTTCCTTATCAACAACAGCAGGGGTGCAGGAGGTTAATAACAATATTAGTGTTAAGCATGTTATCATTGGAAAAATTATTTTTTTCATTTTTAACCTCACAAAGTTATTTCTTCATTGAAAAAAGATTTTGTAAAAACCACAGTGGTGTATTGCACCAGTTCTCCTTCTGGAGTCATGCGAAACAAGCCAGACAGTAAATCAGTGTCTTTATTGAAATGAAGGGATAGGGATTCTGATTTCAGAAAATCAAGAGAATCAATTCTATAAATTGCGTGATAAGTTTTACATTCATACTCAGGTGAAAAGGGATTCTCTGGTTGATAAGAAAATGCTTTTGGTTGACAAGAAAAAGCATTTGATAATAAAGACTCTGCTCCATGTTCTGCAAAAAGTATGTTATCTAAAGCATTAACCCCCATATGGCTGGGTCCAAAAGTTTTATGATCTAAGTAAACCAACATATCAAGACATTTTACCTTTGAAGCAACTAAAACTTCCTTAATCTCATCAGTGCTTACTCCTTTGATTTTGGTTAGGCCTTTCATTTTCTAGGTAGTATCTGATAATATTGTAAGTTATAATGCCAGCGCTGGTACATATCTGAATGACTATAACTTGCTACATAAGCATTGATTCGTTTGTCTGTTTTTTCACTTACTGTCTGTGCCTCAAGGCCATAACCTAATGTACTTACTAAGACAGGCGTTCCTACTGGCCTAGCATTTACTTTTCTTCCAGATTTTTTCCTGTGAAGAGTTACTTTATCTTCGTCAAAAACTAGTTCAGTCAATGCTCTTTTTTTCTTTTCTTTTTTACGTTTGGTTTGGTTTTTCATTTTTACACCTAGTAATTCTTAAATATTTCATCAAAACTATAAAGAGTGCTTCTCTTGCCATAATAATGCATTTTCATAAAGCTGTCATTATAAACAACTGTTGTGTGCTGAATTAATTCTTTATTTTTGTTCACTCTAATTAATCTAAGAGTAAGGATATTTTCAAGAAGAGGAAGTGATTTTACAAAATCAAGAGAATCCATTCTATAAACAGCTTGAAAAAATTCATATTTAAGATTGTTATAAGTACGTTCCAAAGCTTCCCACTTAGATCCCCTGTCATGTAACACACTACTTAAGATATCAAATGCCTGTGATTCAGTTACAATCAAAGTGTCCAAAGCATGAGAATCATGATAAGTTAACTTCAATTTCTCAGTTTCATTAATCAAATTAATAATGCCGTGATAATAATTAATATTATTAACATCCAAGATTGCACTTATTTCTTCTGCACTTACTCCTTTGATTTTAGTCAAGCCTTTCATATTTTACCCTCTCTTCTGTTTTTGGGAATAGAAAAGATATAGGAAAAAACATTCTGTTCGTGTATTTGTTAATGTTTTGATTGATAATTTTTAGTTCTTCTTCTTCTGAATAGATAAAGTTAATATCAAGGTCCACATCCTTTATTTTGCTCTCTATTTCTGATATTCTATTTTCAGTTTGTCTTTTCTTTTTTTGTATTTCATCGAATGGTATTATTTCATCAAACAAAGGCTTGTCAGAGTATTGTACTTCCAAATACTGCATTGTTGACCAAAGATTTCTCTGTGTCTTAATTTGATTATACAACTGCTTTCTGTTATCAAAGAGCTGGGATAGGTAAGGCCTGGATTGTATTGCTTCTCTTTCTTTAGCAGACTCTTTTTGAAGCAGAGAATAATTTGTAAAAATATTAATTATCCAAGCAGCACTCAAGATTACTAATCCTATCTTAATTTTTTTGCTGAGGTTCATTTTTTATCACCTGTATTGCTCCAAGAACTTGGCTATTTCTTTTTGTCCTGCTAATCTTAAACAATTAATAGTTTCTTTTAGATGTAATTTAGGCTCTGATCTTCCAAAGAATTTGTTTGCTAACTTAAGGAGTTTATCCTTTATCTTTGTCTCTTGTACAAAATCTTGTGTATTGCCAAGAGCATATTCATAGACCTTCATGGCATTACGCAGTTCATTTTCATCTCTTTTTTTATCAGCATAAACAATGATTTCTTCCAATGGAAATTCTTTTTCTATTTGCTTATGATATTTAGCTGCTCCTGCATAAAAGCCGAGTTTAATATGTTTTTTAATTATTTTTTTTAATTTAGGAAGAGCAATCTTTTCTCTTTCCTTAGAATAAAAGTCTGAGGCTTTGTCAGGAAAATCCAATTCAAGTAACTGGTCACCAATAGAATCATACAAAGCATATCTATCATCTTTATTAAACATTGAAAAATCTATTAAATCATAATCTTTCTCAATTAAAATAAAATCAACAAGTCTTTCTAGTTTTTCATGAGGTTTTCTAGTCATCTTCATTCCACCAATCTCTTTGAATACTTTTCTTTCATGTTTTTCTTAGGGTTTGAGAGATAATCCTTTACTTTTCGATAAGCACTTTCTAAATGCTTGTAGCTATTGGCTGCTCCAGCAACTACTAAAGCTCCTCCGACTATATCAGAAAAAAGGTCAGAAGATGGAGTAACTAGATTAGCAGTTCCCCATATGATAAAAGTATCCCAAAGAGCACTATAGACTAATTGGTTTTTTACTTTTTTTAGCATTAACTTATCTGCTTCTTTCTTTGTGATTGTTTCTAGTTGTTTCATCTCTATTCACCATAATGTTTTTTCAGGAATTCTGCTGTTCTTGTTCTTCCTATTGCTTTAAAACAGGGTATTGCTCTGCTTGTATAGTGGGTGTCAACTGTTCCTCCGGATGAAGGTGCTGCTTTTTTAAGAAAGGATTTCCCCAGGGCAAGCATCTTGTCTTCTGGGATTTTTTCATATGCAAACTCATATGCTCTCATAGCATCATCAGGATAACTATCAACCAAGTGATCTCCTCGTTTTATCACTTCCTGCATTGGAAAATCTTCGCCTGCCATCTCATAGCATGTCTGTGCTCCTTCAAACTGACCTTCTATAATAGCTCTTTTTCCTGCATGAACTAGTTTTTCTTTAGGAATCCCTTCCCCTGTGGTTCTGTAAATCATATCTGCTTTTGCTAAGTATCCTTTATGTAAGAACTCATCTGCCACTTGACGGAGTTTTTCATACACAATACTTTTTTTATATAGTGTTCCTTGTTCTTTTGCAAGGTTATAAGATGTTATTGCTAAATCCAGGTTCTCTTTAGGAAAATTGACAGGGTTGGGTGCATTAAAGTATTTGTCTCCGACTTCTATTAGTTTTTCAAAGCTGGCTTGCCTGCCTATATTTTTCAGGATCCCTGCTGCTCTGATAGGTTCGCCGTGTTCAAAATACAGTTCTGCTATCTCTGCTAGTTTTTCTTTGGTTTTTCTATTAGAGCTTTCATTTTCTGCAATAAAATACAGGTTAAAAGCATTATCTAAAGAGCTCATGCGTTTGTTTTGTCTGTATTTATCCAAGCATTTATCTGCTTGTTTAAGCATTTTTTTTATTGGCAGCTCTTCTTTTGCTAATTGGTATATCTTGCGAAAGCCATCAATGTTTTCTTGTGTAAGAAGTTTATTTCCTATTTTGATCAATTCTTTTTTATCAATGTCTATGTCTTTTTCTAAGTCTTTACCTGCAGCATGATATAATTTGTCAGCTGTTAAAACATCTCCTTTGTCTATGAATCTTTCAGCAACCCCAGTAAAAGTCAGGGGAGATATCCATATATTTGCTAGTTTAGAGCACTGAATGGCTTTTTCTAAGTCAAATGTTGGTAAAGAAAGGTAATGATGTGCTATTGAGTCGAACCTGCTTACAGGGATCAATTCAGGCACTTTTTCATAGTAAAATAATGCTCTATCAACACGTTGGGCATCAAAGTAAAGATCACCTATTTGTTTTGTTTCTTCATCAGTGAGGCTTCTTCCTTCCTGTGTGAATACATAAACAGCCCTAGCAGGCGCTCTTTCCTTAATAAACTTATTTCCAGCAAGCCCATACATAGCAAATCTTTCAGATTTAGTAAACATATCCAGGCTATGTGAACTATAAAGGCCTTGTCTCAAAATAAAATCAACTAAATCAGACAACTCCTCTGACAGTTTTGGTTTGTTTTCTTTTTTCATTTCCTTTCACCTCTTAAACTCTATATACGTATACATTGCAAAGTTCCCGTCTTGGTAGGCTCCATCCAGGTACAGGTTTATTTTGTCTCCTAAGGGGAATTTGACATATGTCTCCAGGGTTGGGGTTATTCTTAGTTTGTCGTTCTTATTCTTCTTTGCTTGAAAGCCTATTCCTAGTGCCCAGTTCTTGATTATGTGTCCGCCTAGCTGGTTGGCTATCTTGTAGTTGCCTTGTCCGATTTCTATGTCTGTTTTTGTGGTCACTTCTCCCATGCTTAGATATGATGGCAGAATTGGAAAGGCTACTTCTACTCTTCCCAGGGTCATTAAGTCTGATACCAGTCTTCCTGATGCTTGATTATACATTTCCAGGTCTGCGCCTTTGAAAGCATTCCATGCACTTATTGAGAAGGTTTTTGTGTCTAGGTCATAGTATCCCCAGGACATTATGCCTAGGTTTGGTTTGCCTTTGGTTGTAATTACATTTTCTATTCTGTTGCCATTGGTTTTTCCCAGGCTTATGTGTATGTCATCATTGTGAAAGGCTAGATAGTATTGGGGGTCTTTTTCTTTTTTCCTGTTAATCTTTAATTGATACACCAAGTCCAGGTTTTCTCCTATTAGTTTTACAACAAATTTCTGAAACGGTCTGTCATCTTTTTTCATTGAGTTTAGGTAGGTTAATCCTGCTGTTGTTTGTCCTAGCAAGGGTATTTTTCCTAATTCCTGTATCAGTCCTCCTCCTAAACTGTATGCTGCGCTTCTGCCTTCGCCTTTTATATCGCCTTGATGAAATAGTCTTAGTTTGGTTTTCTCTTTGTTTAGTGCGTTTACACTGAACAAGTACTGGCTCTGTCTTCCCTCATTCTTATCCAGCCTGAATGAGTATCTGCCATAGTCAAGGGTTGTTCTTAGCTTGTCTGTTACTAGCTTGTCTTTGTCTAGGAATGATTTGTTCTCTATTTTTAGCTCTAGATTTGGTTTTTTTGCTTCTTGTGCTTGTACTTTCTTTGGAAAAAGATAGATTGCATTTGCCAGTATTAATGGCATTAATAGTGTACTTAATACTTTCTTTCCGCGTCTCAACCTTTTCATTTTGTCTCAACCTCTGAAGTTTTTATCACTTCTTAGTGAGGAAGATAAAAGAAGCAGTTATATAACTTTCTTCTATATTATATATAACGTTATATAATTATATAAAAACGAAATCTTTTTATATGAACCCCAACCACTATATAACAATGGAAAGAAAACTAGTCAAACAAGGGAATAACGCGCTCACAATAACCCTGCCCAAGCAATGGATAGACAACAAAGGCTTAAAACCAGGCAGCACAGTAAAAATCAAGGAAACAGGCACAGCCTTAACCATAGACACATCAATAAAAGAAAAAAAAGACATTGCAGTAGAAATAACAGAGCACAACAAGCAAGACCTGAAAAACATACTCACACACATATACAGAAGGGGCTTTGACACCATAACCATAAACAACATAGACAAGGAATTACTAGAAGAAGCAAAAGAAGTAACCACTAAACTGCTCCTGGGCTTTGAGATAACCCAGCACACAAACAAGAAGTGCAGAATAGAGAACATATCAGAGCCAACAGAAGAAAAATACGAAGTAATGATAAGAAGAATCTTCTTAATAATAAAGGAAACCCAGAAGATAATAAACACAGATTTTAAGAACAATAAATTCACCAACATGAAAGAGATCCAGGGCTACAGAGACCAGCAGGATAAATTCATCTTGTTCTGCAGAAGAATACTAACCAAGGAAAAATTCAACATAGAAAACCCCTCCCTTGACTGGGAACTATTAACCTTTCTAATGCACATAGAGCATGGATATTATTATTTGTATCTCTATGCTTCAAAAAACAAGCTGCAAAAGAATAAAAATATATTAGAACTATTGCAATTCCTGGAAACCTATTACCAGCTCTTCTACGATGCTTATTATAAGAAAGATATCACGTATGTTCATAAAATAAATAATCTAAGACCAGAATACCAGTTTGGCAAGTGTTATAAATACCTTGAGCAAGCAAAACAAAAAGACACAGTTATACTATCGCACATAAGAGAATTGTTCAGGTTAACACAGATAGGAACCAGCCCTATTCTAAGCGGATATTTTGAGGCATCCTTTGAGTGATGTTATACATAACCTGCCTTAGGAAGCGCTCTTCTTTCTCAGAAAAAATACGTTCTCCACCAGGATAAGCTGCTTTTATATAATCATTAAATTTAAATGATTTAGAAATTTTTTGAGCTGTGCTGGTTTTATGAATTCCTCCATAAAGCGAAGTTACAGTATCTGCTAATGAAATAACTGCTTTCTTGTTTTTATCATTATTCTCATAAATTGCATTAAGATTTAAAGCTACTTTGCTTAAACATCTCAAGTAGTTTTCAAAAGGTATGCCGTTCAATGCCAATGCCATCCCCACCTCGTCAGGTTTGTCATCTGGGTCAACATTTTGATGAAATCTGCTTACATAATCCAAAGGCCTTAAATTATCATCGTTAGCATCCCACATTGCTTCTAAATAAGCATATGTTAATTGATAAATTACTCCTTTTTTCTCACCGCCAAAACGATTATGAGAAACATATTGCTCTCTGGTCATTCGAAATCCAGATTGGTTTAACGAAGCTGGCATTATTTGCTTTTCAGAAGCAAGGTATTGATTAATAGGTTTCTGGTCAACTAAAAAAGTAACATCAGAATTTTCTGGAATCCTGTATTCCATTCTTGCTATGGCGTCTGCTTTTTCTCTATAATCTGGTTTAGTTTTTGTGTAAGCAACCCAAAGCGCACCAATAAGAAGAGCATATGCACCAACAGCTCCAAGCATCCAATTTCTAGTCTTCTTTTTTAATTTTTTAACAGCTTCTTCTCCAATAACTCTTGCTCTATAATTCCTTTCAGCCTCAATAAGCATGTTCTTAAATTTTATTCCATCATCACAGTTCTTATATCCTCTGAGTCCTTCACCAATAACATCTTTGAATTCAAGAGGAATGCCTGATTCATTAAGCTTTGTATCGATTTTTTCACTTAAACTTAAACTTCTTTTTTCAATACCATCAAATTTTTCAGAGATGCCTGCTCTAACTACAGAAAACTTTCTCATATACTCTGCAACTTTTTCTTTTCCACCATTTTTCATTAATCTTTGAATCTCGTCTTGGAATGGAAATTTGCCTTCAAACATCATATAAGCCAAAGAGGCAAGTGCATAAACATCATGTTTTCTCCTGGGATCTGCTCCTTCTACAAATTGATCAGGGTGCCTTGTAATAATATCACCCATGTTATCTCTTGGGCCTGAATGGTTTTCAACAGAAGCATAGGTTGCTGTTCCTTTATCAGCAAGGTGAGCTTCCCAGCCGTTTTGATACCATTGTTTTAATTTTTCTTTTACTTTTTGCTTAACTTTCTTTAGATTGGAAATATCTTCATCATGATCAACTTCCACCATTATATTATCTAGTTTAATATCACAAAGAACCCTTTGCTCTTTTTTATGAAAATCAGATAGTCCATTAGTCATGCAGTTAAGATAACCAATTATCTCATCTATATATAATCCTGATTTGAAAGGTTTTTGTCCTCCATATTCTGTTTCCATATTCACTTCTTCTCTTTCTGCAGCAGTTTCCATTACATCCACAAAGGTTGCATAATACTCAGGCATTGTGTTAAATGGCCTTCCCTCTGCATCTAGTTCAAATTCTGTTGGCACAACATTTGCACATAGCTTTCTTTTGCCTGCTTCTTTTTTAACAGCCCTGAACAAATCAATGTTCCTGTAATTCATTTGTTCCAAAGCCAGGGCTTTTGGGCTTGGAACCTTTATAGCAACATATTCTCCTAACAGATTGTCAAAGAAACGATAAACTATCCCCCATTGTCCTTGTCCATGAACCACTTTTTCTCCTTTTTCATCAACACAAATCTTATATCTGTCTGAAGCAATCACATTATCAGAGTCATAAACAAAAGTCTTTCTTTCTGGAGTGGCAGCTATTCTTTTCTCTAAGTCAAGGCTTTCAGTATCCACAGCTACTTCAGGAGGTTTCATTTGGTTCCCTCTTTTTGCATTAAATTCTTCCTATAATCTATAAGCCTCTCACAGAAATCTGGTCCTGGAATGTCAAGAGCCCATTCATAGTTCTCTTTACCATCAGAATTTGTGTATGTTAGTTCCCAGTTAATAGGTATCCATCCATAAGAGATTGGTTCTTCCTGCTTATTCTTGGTAACCACCTGCAGGATTCTTGGCCCTGGGCTTGGAGCATCAGGAATTCCTGCTCTAATCCAATAAGAATTAATAGTATTGTCTCCTTCACGATTAAACTCTTTTTTATAATTTATTTCAGGAATAGAGACTTCATATATTAAATTGGTATTAATATCATTAGTCATATACCACACTTTCCTTGGCTCCTGGCTCCTCATGCTTATATAAGGATTAAGCCAATTAAGGTTCATTGCTCCTATGTTGACCCTGTTCTTTTCTTCAAGCTCTCCTATCAGGATTGGGATTAATTTTCTGGCAATGGCTTTTCCAGGGTTTGAAAAAATAAATTTTTCATGAATCTCCCCATATCCATCATCCTCGTCTTCTTTAGGAGCATAAATCTCTAAAGCTAGGAAATGGTTTCCTTTAGGTATGTCCTTTGGAACTTTTATGTCAAAATACTTATAACCTATTGTTGTTCCCATATCGTTAACAAATGATTGGTCATGAGGCCCTGGACTTATCCAGAAGTCTTCTCCTGAATATCCTTGGATGTATACTTTACCTCTTAAAGAAGGAGTTACTTCGCCTTTTATTTCCTCCCTTGCTCTAGGCCTTGCAACATCCCTTACAAACATTGTTGCATTGAGTTTGCTTCCTGGATTAAGATGCCATAGTTCATCTGAATCAAATGATTTTTTTTCTTTGTAATCATTAGCCTTAATATCCAAGGTAATCAGGTTGTTTGAAATCTCTAATGTTTCACCATCCCACTTAGCCTCTACCTTGTATTTTTTGCCTTCTTCTACATATTTTTTGCCTTCTTCAACAGCAGTAACAAGTTCTGGCAGAGTAACATTTTTATTTCTAAGATAGACTCCTAAACCTCCGGCTGCGATTATAAAGAACCCTAAAGCTCCAAAAAGGATTCCTGTTGTTAGGATAGGTCTTGGCTCAGTAATTTCTGACACTACTCTTTTATTTAAATCCTTTACAAAGTCATCAACTGAAGTATATCTGTCATCAGGGTTTATTTTTAAGGATTTTTCCAAGGGCTTTCTTAATTTTCTAGCAATATTCTTTTTTATCTTTCTCTTGACTTCTTTATCCTTTTTTTGCTTATAAAACAAAGCAGGGTCTTCTCCTTTTAAAAAGTATTCTCCATGAATGAGCTTGTATGTGAACATCCCCAGAGCAAACACATCAAATCTGCTGTCAGGATTGTTTCCTTTTAAAAAGTTTTCAGGAGACCTTGTTTCTTCATGGCCCATGTTGTCCCTTGGTCCTGTGTGGTTATCTGTTGAAATAACAGTTGCTGTTCCTTTATCAGCCACATGAAAACTCCATTTGGTAAGATCAATATCATCAAGATTCCAGTTATCATAATCAAAATCAGGGTCATGAACATCTGCTGCAACATTTGATTCTTTTAAATCACAATAAGCTCTTCCATAGTTTTTTTGAAAAC
>JAHWIP010000071.1 GCA_019322375.1 Candidatus Woesearchaeota archaeon | reverse complement strand
GGAAGATTTTCCTTACCAAGAATCTCTGATACTCTGTTATACACAAATGCTGGATCTTCATCAATTAAAATTATTCTTCCTTTTCTTCCTACTCTTTCCATTGTAAGAAACAAGTCTTCAAGAATACTCCCGCATGCTATTTGAGCAACAGTCTGCCCTGCTTGAAAATAATCAAAAACATCCTGAAATGCATTAAACCTGCCAATATAATTTTCCCTTTCTTCCATGTGCCCTTCTTGTTTTTTCCACAGAGCACCTGCAAAATCTATCTGAGACATACTACTATGGAATAAATACAAATTTTATAAATCTATCGCCTGCCTGCATCAACCTTACACTCTCATACCTGCTTTCTTTGTGTAAACTGAAAAATAAATATTTCACTCAGGACACTCGCCTTCTGTCCAGTATTCAACATTCTCATCAAAGCATGCCATGCATTGGTTTGAGTATGTGCTGGCGCAGGGATATTTTAAGCATTGGATATTCTCATTTGCCCATCCGCACACAGGTTTGTACTCCATGGTGCATGCGTATGGGACTGCGTCTTGTTCTCTTAGGCAGAAATATTTTTTAGGCCCAGGTTCTCCTGCTACACAACCGCATCCTTTTTCATCAAAGAATGGTATTTCTCCTTCAGGGCATTTGAGTTCTACGTATTTGCAAATCTCAGGGTCTGTTTGTTTGTATTCTTTTTCTGGTTCAGGGCAGTCTGGAAACTCACAGTTATTCTCTGAATCCCTTACTACAACACTTCCGTCAGGACAGATTTTGGCGTCTTCAGGGCAGCCTTTTGGTTCTTCTTCTGGTTCTGTTGCTGCTTCACATGGCTCCTCCCATTCTCTCAAGCATTTCTGCTTTGCCTCGCACCAGGTATACCCAGCACTGCCTATGCATCCGTGCTCATCCTTGTCCCCTCCAATTGGCTCTTGTTTTTTATCATCAATTATCACTTTTTTTTGCACACAGCCAGTTATTAAGAACAAACTTGCAAGTGCTATCAGAATGGTTAAGGCAATTATCCATTTTTTCATGTTCCCACCTCTGGAAAAGGTTTCATATTAATACTGTATAATGCTTTGGTTTATAAATATGTTTCTATGAATTTAATGAGAATTAAAATTATAAGAAAAAACAGATAAAAAATCTAATTAACCCCTACCAGCTTTATCTTGAACTTCAGGGTCTTGCCAGACAAAGGATGGTTTAAGTCAATGCTTACTTCTTTATTTGTTACTTCTGTTATTCTTGCAGGCACCTGCTGCCCTGTTGGCAGGCTTATCAATAGCACCATTCCTTTTTTGGGCTCCTGCTCTTTTGGAAGCTGGTCTTTGGGTATTTTTTTAACCAGCTCAGGGTTTGGGTCTCCATAAGCTTCTGAAGGTTTTAAAGTGATTTCTTTTTCATCTCCTTTCTTCATATCCATAAGTGCTTTTTCAAACCCAGGGATTATCATTCCTTTGCCTATCTCAAACTCCAATGGCTTGCCATGTTTTTCAGAGCTGTCAAAAACAGTTCCATCCTCTAAGCTTCCTGTGTACTCAACCTTTACTTTGTCTCCGTTTTTTAGAGTCATGTATATCTTCTCCTAGTCGAAAAAACAAGCATAAGAACTCATTTCAACGATTATATGGATTTGGAAGAATGAGGGTTTTTTAAGGGTTTTGGTTTTATCTATTTTTTTGTAACAGAATTCTGAACATAAAGAATATGATTTTGAATATAAGGTATGGTCATATCAAAAGTCGTTCCTTTACCAAACTCTGTTTTTACCTTAATAGTGCCGCCATTTTTTTCAACAAACCGCTTCACACCCCATAAACCAATGCCGTGTTCTGTTTCATTTTCTGGTTTTGATGTAAATCCTTTTTCAAAAACATGTGATAAATTTTCTTTTCTTATTCCAAACCCATTGTCTTGTACTCTAAGTATATACTTTCCGCGCTTTGCTTTTTTGTTTCTGGGAAAACCAAAAACACCGGCAGCTTTCCAGAATTTCTTGTCTTCTCTTCTGTTATGAATATCATTCTCCGGGTTAAAAGCATGTTGCCTTACATTTAAGATTAATGGTTCAATTGCATAGCGAACATAATCTTCTTTGGTTTCTATATTTTGAACTTTGCCTAACACTAAATTAATTCCTTCTGGTTTTAAAAGCGCCTGCATTTCTATGAAATGATTTTCAGAATCTAAATAATATATTTCTTTTTCTGATTTAGGTGAGAACACCCTGTTTGCTGAGTGAATATGAATTCTTGCTGCAACATCTGAGTCTCCAATAAATTCTTTCTGCCATTTATTTAATTTACCTAGTGTTAGAAGATGTTCTTTTACAGGCATGTAATTAGTTAGTTGCTCAAGGCTTTTACAATATATTTCAGCTTTTTCAGTAATCCACTTCTTAGGAAATCTTTTTCTTCTGACAGTTTTGAAGAATGCACGCAGACACATAAGAATTGCGTTTTCAAGTTGAGAAGCATTTTGTAAGTAAGCTCTTTGATTTAAATTATGTAGATAATATCTGCTTAATTTTTCTTTTTTTGAATAATGAATATCATCATATAAAGGCATTAGTGAACCAATCAGGGCATGTTGTTCAATAATATGAAATTCTTCTATTTCTTCATCATCATCAAGGCTGTTAGCTTGCCTGAATACATTTGTTATATCTTCAGGCTTGAACATTATTTTTAATTTTTTCATACAGCATAGGATTTTTATTTACTTTATAAAATTAACTACTATTGATTAGTAAATAAGAAAAGAAAAACAAAAAAATTTATTTCCCCTTTGCAACCTCTGCATCCAAGTCAATGCCTTTTCTGCTTCTTATCTGCCTTTTAATCTTTTCCTGCAGCTCTTCTGGCAGCTTCTCAAAGTTCTGGTCTACTAAGTAGAAGTTGCCTCTTCCACCTGTTGCGCTTCTTAAATCACTTGCCAGTCCAAACATCTCTCCTACTGGCAGCTTGCCTTTTACAGTTATCATCTCTCCTTCCTGCACCATGTCTAGTAATTGCCCTCTTTTGTTAGCTATCAGCTTGCTTATCTCTCCCATGAATTCAACAGGAGCCTCAAACTGAAGCGTCTGCACAGGCTCAAACAAGAGCGGATTTGCAGTCATCATTCCTCCTCTGATACTATCCCTTACTGCAGGGTATGTCTGTGCTGGTCCTCTGTGTATTGCATCTTCGTGCAGTTTCAGGTCATCAATAACAACTTTTACATTGATGCAAGGCTCTCTTGCTATTGGCCCTGCTTTCATAACATCCTCAAACATGTCAGTAATCATTTCCATTACTTCACCTATATGAACAATTCCTCTTGTGCCGTCAACTAATATATTACCCTTACACACGCACCTAACATTTCTTGCACTCTTTGCATCATAGCCAGCTTCTATAAAGGCTTCCCATACATCCTTGTCTTTTTTCTTAATCCTGCCCTCTCTTATCTTTTTCTCTTTAAAAGCCTTGGCAACCTCTGGCTCTAGGATTTCTACGTGCGTGTACACCTTGTTGTGCTTGTTAGGACTCTTGCCTTCAACACTGTCAGGGCTCTCCTTTCTAACAGTCTCCCGGTATACCACAATGGGTGCACTGGTCTTGATATCAACATGTTTTTCACTTTTTATCCTGTTCTCAATAACCTCTAAGTGGAGTTCTCCCATGCCGTGCATCAGGTACTCTCCTGTTTCCTGGTTAATCTCAATAACAATGCTTGGGTCTTCCTTGCCAACCTGCATTAATACATCTATTAGTTTTGGAAGGTCAGCAGGGTTTTTAACCTCAATAGATTTAGTCATTACAGGCTCAAAGATATGAGTGATTGCTTCAAAAGGCTCTGCTCCTTGCTCACCACTAACAGTTTCTCCTGGATAAGCATTTTTTAACCCTCCAATGCCAATTATATTGCCTGGAGGAACATTATCAACAATCTCTCTTTTAGCACCATTATAGATGTAAACCTGTTGTGTTCTAAGAGTGGATTTAGCCTTAAAAAGATGGATTGTGTCTCCTTTGTGCAGGGTTCCTGAGAAAAGCCTGCCAGAGCTTATCTCTCCTGCCTGCGGGTCAACAACAACTTTTGTAACAATAAACATGATAGGACCTTTGGGGTCGCAGTTCATAAGGCTTTTACCCAGAGGGCTTTCAGAGTCACCATGCCAAATCTTAGGAATCCTGTATTTCTGGGCAGCCAAAGGGTCTGGTAAATGCTTGATAACAGCATTAAGCAGAACTTTGTGAAGAGGAGCTTTTTTACCAAGTTCTTTCCAAGTATCTTTTTCATAAGCCTCAATAATATCCTTAAAAGTTATGTTGTGCTGTTTCATGTAATCAATTGACAAAGCCCATTTATGATAAGCACTTCCAAAGCACACACTGCCGTCATTAACATTAACCTGCCACTTAGGGCCGTACTCTTTCTCAGCAATATCCATGATTAATTTATTAGCATGAGTAATGATTTTTACAAATCTTTCCTGCATCTGCTCAGGAGATAGTTTTAGCTCTCTGATAAGCCTGTCAGCCTTGTTAATAAAAAGAATAGGCTTAACCCTTTCCTTTAAAGCCTGCCTAAGAACAGTTTCTGTCTGAGGCATAATTCCTTCTGAAGCACAGCAAAGAACAACTGTTCCATCAAC
This sequence comes from Candidatus Woesearchaeota archaeon, assembly GCA_019322375.1. Classification (GTDB taxonomy): domain Archaea; phylum Nanobdellota; class Nanobdellia; order Woesearchaeales; family SM23-78; genus SM23-78. Next base: position 866 of record JAHWIP010000071.1, on the reverse strand, counting down.
AGCCCTCATAGCCCTGGTAACATCTCCTCCAAAATCAACATGCCCAGGAGTATCCTGAAGATTGATTAAGTATTCTTTTCCCTCAACATCATGCACCATGTTAACAGCAGCAGTATCAATAGTAATGCCTCTTGTCTGCTCATCCTCATGAAAATCCAATTGCAGAGCCTTGCCAGCAAGCTCCTCGCTCATCATGCCAGCACCAGCCAGCAAGTTATCACTCAAAGTGGTTTTTCCATGATCAATATGAGCAGCAATAGCAATATTCCTAATCTGCTTGGGCTTAGTCATAATTGATTTAACCTTGTCAACCATCTTTGCCATGATAATTCACCTTTATTCAGTTTTTTGTTTATCATCCATGCCTCCTGCAAGAGGATTGCCGTGTTTTAGCTTTCTAATCTTCTCAGCAGGAAACCTTTTTTCATAATCAGCCATTGTTTTTTCAAAAGCTTCTTGAGCATCAATATCCAATAGATAAGCAATCTTTAAAACCAGGAAGAGCTCGTCACCAATAAAATCAATCCATTCATCTTTATGTTCTTCAATCACTTTTTTCTGCTTCTCAACATTAATCCATTTTATATGGTTCCATACTTCGCCTGTTTCCTCGCAGATATTAAGAAGAAAATCTTTTAGATAAGTAATGTCCTTATCCCAACCTCTTTCCTGATTGAACTTAGCAACTATTTCCTGGGCTTTTTTCATTTTAAATCTTTATCTCCTTTCCTGTAAAGCAAAATCTCATCAACTCTTTTCCATGCATGAATGTCTTCTGGCTTGAACCATAGTTTTATCTCTTTTTCATCTTCTTCAACAGTGCCACAGGCATGTATCAGGATAAGTATTGGTCATTTAGAATCATC
>JAHWIP010000070.1 GCA_019322375.1 Candidatus Woesearchaeota archaeon | reverse complement strand
TTAAGGGAAAAAATGCAATATTTGAATGTCAGTATAAGAGATGTCAGTCCTTATCCTGCTTATTTCTTAAGGAAGAACCTAATAAGGAAAATAATCAAGACCAATGTTAACTATACAAAAGCAAACATGAGAAAGGGACGGTATAAAGATTGTCAGGAATATTTGAAGAATGCTTCTGAGATATTAGATGATGCGCGTGAATACGCAAAAAAGAGTGGAAGAAAATATTTCAAATTTCAGAAAGAATGGGAAAGATACGCTAAAAATATTCAAAATAAACCACTTTACTAAAAAAATGCAGCAAAAACTAACCATATGCATTCCTTCGTATGGCAAGAAAATTAAGAACCAGTACATACTCGCAAGGTTATTAAATAGTTTTTTGAAATTACCTTCAGATAAATTCAGGGTAATAATATTTAATACAAACGACCCTCTTAATGATAAAGTTACTGAAGGTTATAATAAACTCATTCAAAAATTTAAGGCCTACTATGAGATTATGCAGGTTACTGTGCTCGATATTCAGTTTCTGTGTGATTTCTTGCTTAACAAGGAATTTAATGGAATTGCTCAAAGGCTTACTTTTAAGGGTTATGCAAATTTCCGGAATATCATGCTGATCATAGCTAACATTTTAAGGTCAAAAGTCATTTTAATGATTGACGATGATGAAGTTGTTACGAATAAGAAATTTATTGATAGAACCTTAGAATTTGTAGGGGAAAAATATAGGAAAAAAATCTTATATGGTAAAACAGGATATTACATATACAAAGGCACTGATTATAAATTGATTCAAAGAAGCCCTATAAAAAGAAGGCTATGGTTAAAGGAAACATACATAAATGAAGCATTGGAAAAAATAATTAAGTCAAAGAAAAGATTGAACCAAACAACAATGGCCTTTGGAGGAATAATGGTTTTGCATAAGAACATATACACCAAAATACCTTTTGACCCAAACTGCCTAAGAGGGGAAGACACTGATTATATGATAAATGCCAAGCAATTTGGCTTTGAGTTTCTGCTTGATAATAAATTAAAAATAGAACATCTGCCTGCTAAAAAACCACTAGAGTACTGGGATAAACTAAGACAGGATATTTATAGATTTATATATACTCGTGAAAAACTAAGGTATTTCAACAAAATAGGGATAAGACAATTAGAGCCTTATCCTGCTTTATTCTTAAAAGATGACCTAGAATATAGAGCTGTTGTTACTAGTGTTAACTACGCTAAGAGATCTTTGAAAAAGAAAGATTATATTTTTTACAAAGAAAGTTTCAAAAATGCAGAGCTTGTCTTTAAAGATGCAAAGGTTCATGCTGTTGTTAATGCCCCCAGATACTTTGAGTTTCAAAAGCTTTGGCAGGAAATGATGAGGGCCATACCTCATCTCCAAGGTTTAAGAAAGCATTTTAATCGGTTCTAGGAATGATTCACCAAAAAGTTTTTATACTACAACTTAGATTAAGATTATAAAAAACGGGGTGAGGACTTGTCTGAAGATATTTTACCACCAACGCCTCCTGGAGAGGAAAAACCGGTTTTTAAAGAAAAGAAGAAAAAAAAAGGTTTTCTTGGCGGCTTGTTCAAAAAGAAGAAAAAGGAACCATTAGAGCCTGCTGCTGTGCCTGAGAAAGAAGAGAAAACAGAAGAGATTGCTCCAGAAGTTTCTAAACTCACCCCAGAAGTTCCAGAAGCTGCTCCCGAAGTTTCTAAACCCACCCCAGAAGTTCCAGAAACCCTACCCGAAGTTTCTGAAGATATTAATCTTGATGAAATCAGAAAGAATCTGGGCCTGGAATCTGCCCCTGCTGAAGAGATTGCTGAGCCTCCCAAAATAAAACCAAAAGAAGAAGGAGTAAAAGAAGAGCCCAAAGCAGAGCAGGAAGCGCCTGAACTGCCTGAAATAGAAGAACCAAAACTAGAAGAGAAAGAACTAGAGATATTAGAAAAAGAAATTCTTAAAGAACCCAAAAAAATAAAACCAAAGAAAAAAAAGAAAGCAAAAGAGCTGCCTGAACTGCCTGAAATAGAAGAACCAAAACTAGAAGACGAAGAACCCGGGCTCTCAGAAAAAGAAATTCTTAAAGAACCCAAAAAAATAAAACCAAAGAAAAAAGAAGAGAAAGTAACCTCAGAAGAACCTCATGATATTGATTGGGTGTCAGAAGTTGAAACTAAGACTTCTAAAGATAAGTCTGAATACTTAGAAGAAATAAAGGCAAGAATAGAACCCATTCAGAAATCTCCTAAAAAAGATTTTGTTAAGGAAGTTCCCCCGGAAGAGGTTAAGAAGTTTGCAAAGGATATTCAAAGGAAGAAATTTGAAAAAGAGAAAGGAATAAAATATGAACCAGAGATAAGCCTTAAAGAAGAGCCTCATCCAGAGGAGATGCTCATAGAAGAATCACCTGAAGAGGAAATTAAAGAGATAGAAGACAGACTTAAAAAGAAAAAACTAAAAGAAGAAGCAACAGAAGAACCAGAGGAAATAGAAGAACCAGAAGCCATAGAAGAAGCAGAAGAAGAGAAGATTGAGCCTGAAATAATACCAGAGCCTGAAATAAAAGAAGAACCTGAACCCAAAAGCAAACCCAAGCCTGTTAAGAAGAGAAAGATAAAAAAGCCAAAAGTCAAGCCTAAGAAATCAAAGAAGAAAAAAGAGAAAAAAACAAAATTTGCTGATCTTATCAAAGAAGGAAAAACCATAGAAAGAGAACTCATAGGGAAAATAAGAAAAAAGGAAAAAATCAAGCTTAAAAGTGAATTTAAAAAAGTGAAAGATGACTTTAAAAAAGAGCAACTGGGCCTGGAAGAAGCAAAACAAGCATTAGAAAAAGAGAGGCAAGCATTGGAGCAGGAAAAGATTAGTGTTGCAGGTAAACTTAATAAGTATGACTTTAAGGAGAAGCAACTCAGAAAAGAGAAGCAAGCATTTGCATTGGCAATGAAACAACTTGAAAAAGACAAGAAAGAAGCCCAGAACTTGTTAAAAAAACTGCCTGTTCTAAGAAAAGAACACAGAACCAAGAAAAAAGTGCTTAAAGAAATAGATGAAAAGTTAAAGCTGGACCAGAAACTAGAAAAAGAGATAGAAAAGCGGGAAATAGCTCTTAAAGAAGCTCAGAAAAGACTGGAAGAAACAGAGGAGAGGATAAGGGAAAAAGGATTCTCAGAGTACATAAAATCAGAAATAGAAACAGAACCCATAGTCTCACCCAAGTTTGGAGAAAAAGATATTTTAAAAGCAACCCATTTAGAGGTTTATAACCTGGTTGATGAGTGCAAAGCCTTGATAAGGCAGAAAAACCTGGGAGAAGCCAAGAAGAACTACATGCAGTTAAGAAATACTTTTAAAACCATGAAACTCAAAGAAATGGAAAAAGACATGCTCTACACAGTTATAAGAGAGCTATATGACGATATAAAGCTGGCAGAGATGGAAAGAGAAGGGAGCGGAGTCTGATTATTTCTCGCAACTAATAATATTATCCTTAATACTGAACTTAACCTTAAGAAACTTCTCAGCAACATATATATTTGATTTGACATGATTGGTTATCTGGCTTGTTTTTATAACACCACCTGCAATCCCAAGAAAAGGAATCAACTGGTCTGCTAGATACATGTCAACAGCAGCTCCTGAATCAACCACATCTATAAGATTATTACCTGCTTCCTCCCCAACAAGCTCTGCTCTTTTTCCTCTTTCTCCAAGGCTGTCAGCACCCAATATATTTGGATTTTCAAAATCTACTTCCTCCTCACCAAAAACAGCCCATAAAGTAAGGCCTGAGCCAGTGCTAAAAGATTTTGAATATTCATGCTTAACATTAAAAGGAATCCCCAATTCATCAAGAGCAAGCCTTGCACTCTCTGCCTGCCTCTCAGCAACCTTAGCATTCTCCAAATCAATTGAAGCATGGCTTATTCCCTTGATTTGCAATAATTTTTTTTGCTCTAATAACAGGATAGAAGGAGGTTCTTTATTCTCACCTGCCCCTCCTAGAATGTATTTGCCATTAATAGAAACCTTTATTTCTCCCCCTCCTTTAGGATAATAACCTCTTTTAAAAAGATTAGCCTCAACCTCTGCATAACGCTTCATCTGAGGCAGAAAAACAAATTTAAAATAATCATAAGGCTGAGACCACTTAACATCAGTGCCTCCTTTTATATGAAAAGAAATCTTTTTCCCAGAGAAAATGCTAGGCAAGAGCAATGACTGCAAAAGCAGGGTTATTGAGCCAGCAGTTCCAATATCAATCTTATACCTGCCAGCCTTGACTTCTCCTGGCTTGAAAGATATCTCTGTGCTCCCAATAGCATGTCCTTTAACCTCTGCATCACACAAATCCTTGGCAGCATTAACACCAGCCAGATGCTGGGGAGCCAGCCCAGGGTTGCACCTGCCCTTTCTGATGTTATTAATCTTAAAAGCCCTGCCAGTAGCCATGCTAAGAGCAAGAGCCTGCCTAAGGATTGCTCCGCCTCCTTCGCCAAAGCTGCCGTCAAGTTGGATAAAGTCTGCCATAAGCCTTAGAAGAGAGGAGGGGTATAAAAAATTAATTAAAAATAATAAAAAACAAAAAAAGCACCGAACTACTTTAAAGTGGCAATCTTTATAAATCAAACATCTCTACTTGGAGAGAAGCATGAAAATCTTTGATCCAAAAGACCAAGTACCATACCTTGGCAAATTAGACAAACCAGAAAAGATAGAGGCTGCTATAAAAGCATGCGAGGAAAACTTCGACAGAGAACCAGTAACCTTTGTTACTCCTGTTACATATAAGGATGCAATTCATGACTCCTTCAAAAACATATATAATACACTGATGGGTGTTCCATACTACAACACCCTAATTATAAGTCTTGATAAAGCAGATTTAGACCAAGCAAACAGAGTGAGAAACTACTTGGGGCGCGTAGCTAAAAAAAAGAAAAGACTAAATCATAACGCAGATATAATATTTTTATGGAATGATGCTCCCCCACTAGCAGACGAGGAAAAAGGGTTCTATTCATATGCCAAGCCAACAGTAGGTGAATTCTTAAAAAAGAAAGGAAGGAGCATGTTTATTGCAAATGGTTATAACACCAATTTCAAACCAGATAACCACATCATTTTCCAAGACGGAGATATAGTTGAAGATAAATACTCTGAAAAAATCCCCCTCTCTTTAATTTTTCCTTTTAGAGATGATGATATAGTTGTACACGGTGTAAAAGCTTGTTATGACAGAGTTAAAGGAAAAGATAAGGAAGTAACCGAGAGGGTAAAAAGATTCTTTGATATATACATAACAGCCTTAAAAGTAGTATATGAAAAACATCCCAACATAAGAGGATTCCTTGAGTTCCTGTCAGTATATGACTATCTTCTTTCAGGGGAAATGGGAATGGATGCCTCACTAGCACGAAAAATTCCGTTTCAAAAAGATTATGGCATAGAAATAGCATGGGACAGTTATTTCTACAAAGACCCCCATATAATCGGCCAGGTTGACCTGGATGAATATGATCACAAGCACAGCGAACCAGAAGACCTCGGACAAATGGTTGAAGAAGTTGGGAAGGGATTATTCAGAAACTTATATGATCTAGGCAGCCCTGAATTGATAACAGACAGAAGAAATTTTGATAAGTCCCTCAAACTTATATCTGCCATTGAAAACCAGAAAATGCAAACATGGAGCAGTTACAGTAGTTATAATGCTTTCAAGCTTTCAGGAGGCGAAGATAGATTGAACAATCAAATATTTAAAAAGTATCTTATAAAAGCATATGAATATATTCTTGTAGATCCTGAAGGAATAAACCCTTACCCGGGATGGCTGAGTATTTCTTCATTGATAAGTAAATTCAAGTCATCTATAGAAACAATGAAAAAACATTACGGTTTAGAAGTTCTAAAAGATGGAATCGTGCAAAAAGGAATGGAAATAAAAAAATTAAAAGAAATAGTTTTATTACCAGTTTAACTCATCAAGTGAACTGTCTATATCTCCTAGTTCGTCTTCACTTAACTCTGTGTCCAGGTCGTCTACTTCTGTGATGTCTCCGGTGAGGTCAGGTTCTTCTGTTACTTCTCCTGTTTCTTGTGCTTGCTCTTCACCTGCTTCTGCTTCTTTTTCTGTTGGTACTTTGCACCCGATTATGAACAACACCAGCAGGCTTATTAAGACTAATGCTATTAATCCTTTATTCATTTGTTCACCTCACCTCTTACTCACTTGTTTCGTTGTTGCCTGTCTCGTTGCCGGTCTCATTGCCTGTTTCGTTGCCGTCTCCACCAGTCTGTTCAATGACGCATTCTGCTTCAAAGCACACTTCTCCTTCCTCACAGTCAGAGTCCTCTGTGCA
>JAHWIP010000069.1 GCA_019322375.1 Candidatus Woesearchaeota archaeon | reverse complement strand
AGAGTGTATCTCATGTTTATGTTATTCCTATTAAAACAGAAAAAGAAAGTATTAAGATTGCACAAGAGCTAAGAAAGGCAGGCATTAAAACAGAGATGGATATCTTAAACAGGGGCATTAGCAAGAACCTTGGTTATGCTAACAGCCTTAACATTCCTTTTGCCTTAATCATTGGCGAGCAGGAGTTAGCACAGAACAAAGTAAAACTAAGAGATATGAAAAGCGGAAAAGAAGAGTTGTTAAGTATAAAGGATGCTGTTGAAAAACTGAAATAATCATCTCTTTCTTCGTCTTAAACGTATTAATCTTCTCCTGGGTTTTGGTTTTTTTTTGAGCAGTTTTTTTAATTTGTCAGGATGGTCAGTTATTATTCCATCAACCTTTCTCTTGATTAGTTTTTTCATTAATGCTTTTGTATTAACTGTCCAAACATTTACTTTGTAGCCTCTTTTATGAAGTTTTTTTATGAATCTTTTTGTTGCAAAAGGATATGATATGTTAACAAAGTCAACTTCTGCAGATTTTGCAACAAATAATATCATGAAATGTGTTAGTTTAAACGATAGTTTAGCAATAGAAGTGGCAAAATAGTCCCATTTAGGGTAATTTGAATTAAAAAATAAATAAGCTGTCTTTAAAGAAGGGGTCTCATTCCTAACAATTTTCAGCGCAGTTATGCTTCCAGAGGAAACCACTACTTTGTTTTTTATTTTGTGCCTTTTTATTAGTTTGACCAGGGGTAAAGCTGCTCTCCAGGTTTTTATCTCAATATTAATCTTGGGCCTGTTTTTATTTATAACTTCTAAAACTTCCTCAAGAGAGGGTATTGACAGGTTTCTTTTCTTTATCTGAAACTTTTTTATGTTCTGAAAAGTCTTCCCAGAAACCCTTCCTTTGCCATTGGTAGTTCTGTTCAGCTTCTTGTCATGCATCAACACGAACTGATTATCCTTTGACAACCTTGCATCCACTTCTACCCAGTCTGCTCCTATGTCAACAGCTCTTTTAACAGCAAGAAGAGTATTCTCAGGATATTTGCCAGAAAAACCTCTGTGGGCGATTATGCGTGTCATATTAATTCAAAGAACATTTATTCAGGATAAGCCTCTTTGGCAAGCTTTAATTTCTTATCATAGCCTTTTTTCATTGGTTTAAGCAGAGTGATTATCTCTTCTGCTACTGCTGCTTTAAGATCAGCTGGATGGAGTTTTTTAGCAATAAAATCCTTTTCCAGGGATTCATAGTCCTTGTATGCTGTGTTTCCTCCAAACTTTTCAGGTCTTTTAATAACAAAATCCTGTTTTTTGTCTTTCATTACAAACATAAGCACATGTTTTACAAATGCCATCACTCCATTGTTCTCAACCACTCCTTCTGGACAATAAGCTTTCTTAAGCTTTCTTTTTACAGTTTCATCATCATCAAGCAAATCAATCTTTGACTCTTCTTTAGAAGCACTCATCTTCTCTCCGATAAGGCCTGGTATTAATGGTGTCATCACTTCTACTCTTGACTTATAACCAATCTTTGGAAGATATTCTCTAGCAAACATGAGTATTTTCCTTTGGTCAGTGCCTCCGTACTGGATATCAACTTTTAAGTATTCTTCATCTAATGCCTGCATGATAGGATAAATCAAGCCTGAAAGTTTTGGATTATCTGACTGCTTAACAACTTCTGAACCTGCTTTTTTTGCATCATGAAGACTGGCATAAGTAGCCATTTTTAGAACATCATGAAAATACTCTGCATTTTTTTGAAAACTAGAGCCTTTTACTATTTCAAAGTTCTTTATATCAGCGCCTATTCCTTCAAACATAGGGATAATAACAGCAGAATAATATTCATATCTTTTATCCAGGATATCCCAAGGAGTCTGGTCAAGTGCTCCGTGAAAGTCTGCCAGTAAAAGCTTTACCTTAAAGCCTGCTTTCAGGAAGTCTGCCAGCTTAAGCACCCAGAGGTAATAAGCAACATGAGGCCTGCCAGTGATAGCAACCCCGATGTACATAGCTGGCTGCTTCTTCTCCTTTAAGAGCTTCTTCAGCTCTTCCTCTGTCACAATCTCCTCAGTGTTTCTTTTTATAAGCTCAAATCTTTCATTAATATCCATTTCAATCACTTAGTTTTATTTGGTTGTTTTTAAGGGTTTTGCTTTTTTAAAAAAAATGCTTGCTTAGAACTCAGAAAAAGAATATTTTATTCTATTTCTAAAAGTATTTGACATGTTTCTTTTAAATCATTTAAATACCATTTGAATATGCTGACATAGAGAGGATCTGCATTTGCTTTATAAGACTCTATATATGATAAACCAGTTTCAGCTTTTTCTTTAATTACAGCAATAGTATCTGAAGTTTCAGAAAGTATTTTCTGTAGTTTTTTAATCGAAGGCATATTTTTTAAAAGAACAGGGTTGTCCTTGTTCTCATCTATTATATCCTCTAAATCTTCCTCTAAAACATAGGTTTCGTCTTGACTTGCTACATATATATACCCTTTTTTTGCAGGTGTATCAGGAATAGAAGAAAGCACTGTAGCAAGATAAACAGCTTTTATTTTTTGTGTTTTTCTCAATAACTCATTATACATATTATTGGCTGATGATATATGGTCATGTATAGTTGCAAACTTCTCAATCCAATTTTCTTTAGATGAACTTTTATCTGTCATCATTCGCGAGAAGTTAACATTTACTTATATATTTTTCTTTTTATAGTGTGAAGACTTATGCTCCTCAGCCTTATAAGCACCTATCCTTACAATCTCTGGGTTTAATCCTTTTTTCTTCAGCTCTGCTGGCAATTCATCCACAAAGGCTGTTTGATCATAACCAAGACATATAATATCTGGTTTTATCTCCTCAATAATTTTATATTTATCATTATCTGTTGAGCCAAGCACTGCTTTATCAACATAGCCAAGTGTTTGTATTGTTTTTAATCTTTCTGTCTCATTATTAACAGGAAACTCTTTTTTGATTTGTTTAACAGTTAAGTCCCTGGCAACAACAACTATAAGATAGCCTGCATCTGAAAAGCCTGCTTGTTCTTTTGCCTGAATTAAAAAATACTCATGCCCTGGGTGCAATATGTCAAAGGTGCCGAATACAAGGATTTTTTTCATGGTTGTTAAAAGGAATTTTTGCTTTGTTTTAAATGTTACTGATTAAGTGATCTGTAGAGTTCAGAATTTTAGTCTTGACTTGTTTTGAATTATTAATTTTAATAAGGGATATTGATGCATTTGTAGGGCAATATTTTTTATAATCCTTAAAATCTTTGTTGAGTAAGAATAAGAGCAAGGTTGTCATAGGGCCTCCGTGGGTAACTACCAAAACAGTTTTGTCAATGTGTTTGTTTAATATGTTATTATAAAATAGCTTCATTCTGTCCTGGACCTTAATAGAAGTTTCTCCTCCATTAAAATCAAATTCATAATAAGGAACTCCTGCTTTCTTAAGAGCACTATACAAAATCTTATGAGATTTACCTTCATAGAAACCTTTTTTTTGCTCTCTTAACTCCTTAAGACAAGCAAGTTTTGTCTTTGGATGAAATTTTAATATCTCCTCTGCTGTGGCTATTGCCCTGCTCAAATCACTTGAATAAGCAAAATCTATTTTTTCAGACCTTAATCTTAAAGCTATTCTTTTAGCTTGTTCAAATCCCAATTCAGTTAACTCATAATCTTTTTGACCTTGAGAAACTCCCCTAGCATTTGCTTCAGACTGTGCATGTTCAACCAGAATTAATTTCATGGTTAATAAGAAACTAAAGTCTTATTTTAAAGTTTTCTAAAGAAAAATAATTATTTCTTCCCATACTTCCTACTATCCCTTCCTCTGTGCCAGCCTATATGCCCTGATATCTTTGAGTCCAGTCCTGATATCTTTGAGTTAACCTTACTAAATGAATCCTTCATGTTGAGTGTTAAGTAAAATGTAAAGGTTAGGTTAGCCACTAATAAGGCTGTCAATGTTTCTTCAAATCCAAGGCTACCTCCAAAGATGTGTCTTATTAATTCAAATATAAGGTATATTAAGAAAACAAGGAATAATGCGCGGAATACTTTGAAAATAATGTCTTTTGTCTTGTTTTTTATTCTAACCACCTAATACCATTTTAAAAAACCAGATTATTAATAAGATAAGAATTATTCCCATTGCCACCATTATAAGGTCAATTTTTGGTTTTTTCCTCATAAAATATGTTAAGTCAATAATCTTATTTATAATTTATGCTTTGAAAACCGTAGAAATTACGATTTCTTTTATAATTGGTATATTACAAATAACTTTATATATCTGTAATCAAAAATAACCTTATGCGAATACTTAAATGCCCTCATTGCAGGTCAACTAATGTTACTTTGGATACTGGCGGGCAGACAGGCAAATACATTTGCAAGGACTGCAAGTACATTGGGGGTTTGATAATTCAGAAAAGGATTAAGCATAAAAAAAGTAAAAAAGGTGATAGTATGTGTTTGTTTAAAATATGTGGGAAAAAAATAACCTGGGCTAACTGGCAGCTGGGAATCCTGAAATGGGCATGCATTGCCATTGGTGTTCTGCTAGGAGCATATTTTGCTGGCTTCTGGTTTAGCATCCTCTGGCTTGTATGGGTTGTGGCTGTTGTGTTCTCTGTCTGGGCTCTGGCTATCTGGCTTGGCTCCATGAAAAAGAAGAAATAAGAAACACAAAGGCAAAGAATGAATCTTAAAAAGTTTTTAAGAAAAGAAAGAATCATATGGCACAAGCACTTTGCTCCCTCCTTAATTGCAGGGGTGGCTGTTGCTATTATTGCTTTAATCTTTAAATTCACTGCTGCTAACATTGTTTTATTTGCCAGTGTGGGTGCTAGTGCTGCTATTCTGTCTAATATTCGTTCGCACCACTTAACCAAGCTGCACACTATTATTGCATCTTATGTTGTGGCAATAATTATATCATTAATATTATATTTTATTAACTTAAAGATTAATCTGCCTCTGGCCTTAAACCTTTTCCTTGCAGTGTTCTTAACATCAATACTTATTTTTCTTGTTAACAGTTTTCATCCCCCAGCTATTAGTGCTAGTGCGTCTTTTATATTGTTTGAGAGAGGCCTTAAAGACTTGTTTTACTTGTTCATAGCAATGCTTGTCTTGTTCATCATAATAAGATTCCTCACTTACACATTATCCCAGCACTTATCTGTTAAGGAGTTCTGGAAGGAGTTTAAAAGGGAGTTCTGAAATATTAATTAAGAAAACTCATATCAATACTGATTAAGTGGAAAAGCATACTTCTCATTATAAACAATTACTGTTTGCTCTAAGTTTTTTTCAGCAGCCTTAGAAAGTTCTGGTGGCCACTCCAAACCTACTATCCTGAATCTTTCTTTACCCTGAAAATTAATAGCTAATTTAAAAAAGGATCTGGGAAGTTTAGCATATTCTAAAGGGAGGTATTGAAAACATTCAAAGTACTTTATCTCACCGGTTTCAGGGTCATAAGAAAAATTAGCACCAGCACAGGGATACTTCTTCCATACCTCTCTGCCAATACTCTCTGACATTATAAGGGAAATCATATCGCCTTCATCTGCTCCAAGCATTTTTTCCAGATTCTTCTCTACAACAGGGTTCATAAAGATAATATACATTTATTTATTTTTAAATTTTACTCAAAAAATGAATTTTAAAGCCTGTTATATCAAGAAATAACCTGTTGGTAACTCTCAATAAATCATATAACAAAGACTTAAAATCTCATTTATAATAATGCCACGTCTTTCTTTTCAAATTCTTCTTCTACTTCTGGTGGCCACACACTTGATTGTACTTCACCAATATGGGCTTTTTGCAGTAGTATCATGCACAGCCTTGATTGCCCGATTCCGCCTCCTGTGGATAAGGGCATTTTGTCTTCAAGGATTAATTTATGAAATTCAAACTCTCTTCTCTCTGACAATCCCATTAAGTCAAGTTGCTTTGCAAGAGAGGTTGCATCCACTCTTATTCCCATAGAGGATAGTTCCAGACAATCTTGTCTTTCATGATCCCAAACAAGAATGTCTCCGTTCAGGCCTGTTTTTTGTTCATAGGTCTTTGTTGACCAGTCATCATAGTCTGCTGCTCTTAAATCATGAGGCTTTCCTGATTCTAACGGGTGCCCTATTCCTATTAAGAACACAGCACCATGCTTTTTTGTAATTTCATATTCTCTTTCACTTGGAGTGAGTTCAGGATACATTTTTTCCAAATTCTCAGAATGAATAAAGATAATCTCTTTTGGAAGCCTGGCTTTTAATGCTGGAAATTCTTTTTCAACTATTGCTTCTGTTTCTAAGAGCGCAGAATAGATTTTGTTTACAATATCTTTTAAGAAATCAAGATTTCTCTCTTCTTTTGACATAATTCTTTCCCAATCCCATTGGTCAACATAAATGCTGTGTATAGAACTTATATCTTCATCCTTTCTTATAGCATCCATGTCAGTGTACAGCCCTGTTCCGTACTTAAAGCCATATTTCCAAAGGGCATACCTTTTCCATTTGGCAAGGCTGTGAACCACTTCAATATGTTTGTCAGAAACCTTGGTCTTGAATCTCACAGGAATCTGGGTTCCTGCCAGGTCGTCCTGCAGGCCAGTGCCTGTTATCAAGAACCTTGGAGCAGACACTCTTATGAGGCATAATTTTTCTGCAAGCTTATTCTCAAAAATGTCCTTAATTAGTTTGATTCCTTTCTCTGTTTCAAAAAAGTCTAGTTTAGGCTTATAATCCTTTGGCAAGATTGTTTTTTTAACTTCATCCATCATTTTTCAGGTTTATGAGTTTTCTTTTATTAAAGTTT
>JAHWIP010000008.1 GCA_019322375.1 Candidatus Woesearchaeota archaeon | reverse complement strand
CTGGCTAATTACAGAGGGATTAAGCTTAATGATAAAAAGCTTTATGAGCTTACCATGATACTCATAAGGTACACTGTTGGTTTTGGCTTGATAGAAGTGTTGTTAGCAGACCCTAAGATTCAGGATGTTACTTTTAACAGCCCTCCTGGACAGTCACCCATCTTCATTGTTCACCAGGATTATGGAGACTGCAAAACCAATATTATTCCTAGTGTGAGTGATGCTGAGAGCTGGGCTTCAAAGCTAAGAATGATTAGTGGAAGGCCTTTGGATGAGGCTAATCCTGTGCTTGACACAGAGATAACTATTCCTGGAATTGCCAGGGCAAGAGTAGGAGTGATTGCTCCTCCGCTTAATCCTTTTGGAATTGCTTATGCTTTCAGGCGTCATCGTGACAAGCCCTGGACTTTGGGCTTATTTATTTATAACAGGATGATTAATCCTTTAGCAGCAGGCCTTCTTAGTTTTCTGATTGACGGCAACCGCACCTTGCTGGTGGCTGGCACCAGGAGTGCTGGTAAGACCAGTTTGCTTGGCAGCATAATGGTTGAGGTTATGCGGAGGTACAGGATTATTACTATAGAGGATACTTTAGAGCTGCCCACAGCCAGCCTTAGAAGCCTGGGTTATAATATCCAGTCCATGAAAGTAGCTTCTGCTCTTTCAAAAGGAACATCAGAGGTGCCTGCTGATGAAGGCATAAGAACAACGCTCAGGCTGGGAGATTCTGCTCTTATTGTAGGCGAGGTTAGGAGCACTGAAGCAAAGGCTCTTTACGAGGCTATGCGTGTAGGAGCTCTTGCAAACGTGGTTGCAGGTACGATTCACGGAGACAGTCCTTATGGTGTTTTTGACAGAGTGGTTAATGATTTAGGGGTGCCAAGAACCAGTTTCAAAGCCACAGATATCATTGTGGTTGCTAACCCCATCAGAAGCCCTGACGGCCTGCATAGATGGAGGCGTGTTACCCAGGTAACAGAGGTGAGAAAGGAATGGGAAACAGACCCTTTGAGAGAGCATGGTTTTGTTGATCTTCTAAAGTATAATTCTAAAACAGACCAGTTAGAGCCTACTGATGAGCTTATTAATGGTGATAGTGATATTCTTAAAGCTATTGCTGGCAATGTTAAGGAATGGGCTGGCAACTGGGATGCTGTGTGGGAGAATGTTTTGCTAAGAGCAAAGATTAAGGAGGAGCTTGTAAAGATTGCACAAGCAGAGAATAATCTTGAATTATTAGAATCAAGGTTTGTTATTAAGTGCAATGACAAGTTTCATAAGATATGTGATAAGGTAAGGGATAAGACAGGAAAACTTGATTCTCACAGAATATTCTTTGAATGGAATGAATGGATTAAAAAAGAGGTTAAAAAGGAGAAGAGCAAAAAATAAGCCTTTGAAAGAATAGATAAGGGTTAAGGGTAATCAGATAAAAAAATATGCACAGATAGATTAACATGGCAAGTGAAAAAGATACTCTTAAAGAACTTAGAGCAAAGTATGAGAAGAGAATAGCTAAGAGTTTTAAAGAGCAGGAGCTGGGTGGGAAAGGAAAAAAAGGAAAAGGGGCTCTTTCTGAGCAGGAACAACCCTTAACTTCAAGGGAGTATACAGAATTTAAAAGAGAAGCCTTGCCTCACCATCTTAACTTATACGAAAAGCTCTGCAACTGGTCTGAGAAAGTCTTAAAAGTAACCCCTGATAAGAAGAAGCTGCCTGAGTTTGAAGAAGCAATAAAGATATGCCATCTTGAGATTACACCTGCAGGAGCAGTCAGTTTATCAATCCTTGCTCCTATCATACTTGCTCTTTTCATAGTCCTGGTGACATATGTTCTTCCCTCTCTTATTGTGCCTGGAAGCGGAAGCATGTTCTTTGTCTTATTTGCAATACTAGCTGCTCTTGGAATCATTCTTCCTTTGCAGAAGTTTCCTTTCTATCTTGCAAATAATTGGCGTATGAAAGCAAGCAACCAAATGGTGCTCTGCATCTTCTATATTGTAACTTATATGAGGCACACCAGCAACCTTGAAAGAGCTCTTAGCTTTGCAGCAGAACACTTGGCACCGCCTCTTTCTTTTGACCTGAAAAAAGTGCTCTGGGATGTTGAGTCAGAAAAGTTTGACTCATTAAAAGAAAGCCTTGATGATTATCTTCAAACATGGCGCAAGTACAACATGGAGTTCATTGAGAGCATGCACTTGATAGAATCCTCTCTTTATGAGAGCACAGAGGGCAGAAGACTTGATGCTCTTGACAAATCATTGAATGTTATTCTTGAAGAGACTTATGAAAAGATGCTGCATTATGCTCACAACCTTAAAGGCCCTCTTACTGCTCTGCACATGCTGGGGATAATCCTGCCCATCCTGGGCCTGGTTATTCTTCCTTTGCTTGTGAGTTTTATGCCAGAAGTAAAATGGTATCATCTTCTTGTGCTCTACAACATTGTGCTTCCAGTCATGGTGTTTTATCTTGCCAGGAATATATTAACAACCAGGCCGACAGGGTATGGGGAAAGTGATATCTCAGAGACAAGCAAGGTGCTTAGAAAGTACAGGAACATAATCATACCTGTGGGCAAGTCAGAGATTAGGATTAATCCTTTTTTACTAGCCTTTACTCTTTTCATTGTGTTGTTCATAATAGGCTCGCTTCCTGTTATAATTCATGCTTTAGCTCCTGACTTTGATATAGCCCTGACTGATGAAGGTTTAAAAATCATTGACACACCCACAATCCCAGAGGCAAACCTTTACTTCCTTGGGTATAGATATGAGGTTAAGGCTGGTGAAGAAACAGGAAAACTCATTGGTCCTTTTGGACTGGGAGCAACTATTCTGAGCATGATACTGGTGCTGGCTTTTGGTCTTGGAGCAGGCTCTTTTTATCATTTCAGAAGCAGGAATGTGATTAAGATAAGAAAACAAGCCAAAGCCCTGGAAAAAGAGTTTGCTTCAGCTTTGTTCCAGCTTGGCAACCGATTAGGTGATGGCTTGCCAGCAGAAATAGCTTTTGGAAAAGTAGCAAAAGTAATGGAAGATACTCTTAGCGGCAAATTCTTTGAACTGGTGAGCATAAATATTTCAAAACTGGGCATGAGTGTTGAGCATGCAATCTTTGATAATAAAAGAGGAGCTCTGGTGTATTATCCTTCAAACCTTATTGAGAGCAGCATGAAAGTACTGGTTGAGAGCAGCAAGAAAGGGCCGAGAATAGCAAGCCAGGCAGTGATTAACATTTCAGAATATATCAAGCAGATGCACAGGGTTGATGAAAGGCTGAAAGACTTGATGGCAGACATTGTTAGCAGCATGAAAAGCCAGATAAGGTTCTTAACCCCAGCCATAGCAGGCATAGTAGTTGGTATTACAAGCATGATAACCCAAATCCTGGGCAACCTGTCAATAATGCTTTCAAGCCTGGGCTCAGAAGCAGCAGGCTCAGGACAAGGCTTTGCAGGAGCAAACATGCTTAGCTTTTTTGGAACAGGCATACCAACTTTTTATTTCCAGTTCATAGTAGGATTATATGTTGTGCAGATAACCTTTATCCTCTCAATTCTTATCAACGGCATAGAGAACGGCAGTGACAAACTAAGCGAGAGATATGTTGTAGGCAACAACCTGTTAAAAACAACGATTACATATGTGATAATAGCAGCTGCAGTAACCCTGCTCTTCACCTTTGTAGCAGGCTCAATACTAACGAATTTTGCAGGGAGTTAGATTGATTCTGAGCTAGGAACCTAACCTATAATTGAAGACTTCTTAATAGTGGTTACAACTAGAAAGATTTAAAGCAAAAAACAAATTCGGAAAGCATTAGGATAGAATTACCTATAAGAAGATTTTCAGCATTAGCTCATGTGGACAACATTAATTATTGTATAGAACAACTAAAAAATAATTCTCATTATGAAAAACCAGTTGTGGGTTATGTTTTAGAAAGGGGTTGGGGAACAAAAGCAAGACATTATAGAGTTCTTTCCCAAGCAAAAGCAGAAGAACAGAAGAAGAAAAATCCAAGATTTGATTATATCACTTTAGACAAACTTCTTAGAAGAAAAACAGACGTTAAAAAAGGCAAATATAATGTTCGTAAGGGATTGATAATTAGTTATAATCCTGCTCGTTCTCACTAAAAGGATTTGAACATTAGTAATAAGAAGGCCTAATGTCTTAAGTAAAAATGGCAAGAAGTGGGACCGCTGGGACTTTCAAACGGCGGCGTTTGGAAGCGCCGAACGCCAGTGACCGTGTTTGAACCCAGGATTTAGGTTGATTCTTGCTAGATCAATCACCTACGTGACTGAGGTTTCGCTAAAGCGACACTTCAGCGTATGGAGCCGTACTTTTGCTGTACGTGTGCTCTCCCAGTCTGAGCTACGGTCCCGCTAGACGATATAACTATATGATTATTTATAAATGTTTTTAAGATTTACTTTAATTCATATTCTTTAAATCGATAACATCAAAATCTCGCATCAATTTTTTTTTATATGCAACAAGATCTTTTTTAGGAATGATTGGTAGATTTAAACCAAAGACTTTTTTAATTGTTGGCTTTGATAAACCATCGCCAAGCTTCTGCCATTTTCCTGTTTTTGAATTAAGAAACTTACAACCTTCATCACCACCAATTTCAATTGTAATTCCATTATACTTCAATTCCATATAATAACACTCCCAATTTTCCGACTTTGAAAAGTGTGGCGGCTCAACAATATAATCTTTTACATCTGGCAGAATTTTTTGAAAGTCTTTATTTTTCATAGCTAAATCAATATCTACTAACGTTCTTTTTGAGCCATATGCATATGCAGCTAATCCTCCGAGCACATTAAATCTTATTTTTCTCTTTTTTAAAATTCCAACAATCCATTTCAGAGTTTTCGCATAGGATGTTTGATTAATCTTTTTCATTTCAATCACATATAGAATTATTTCATCCCCTCAAACTTCTTCTCCTGGTTGATAAGCGCTCTTATTGTTTCTCTTAGTTTTCCTGTTTCTATTCTTACCTGCTTTTCTGTGTCCCTGTCTCTAATGGTGACTGTTTCTGGCTTT
>JAHWIP010000068.1 GCA_019322375.1 Candidatus Woesearchaeota archaeon | reverse complement strand
TGCGCCTGTTTGTCTATTATGTGCTTATAAGTGTTTTTTTCTATTCTTTTTTTAAATCTTTCTCCAAGGGTTTTGTCAGCATTCAGAAGTAATACAAGGAATTCGTCTCCTCCTATTCTCATAACATAGTCTTTTGTTCTTGAAGAGGTGCTCAGGATAAAAGCAAACTCATTTAATACTTGGCTTCCTTTTTCAAACCCGTATTCATCATTGATACTTTTAAACTGCTTTAAGTCTATCAGCACACATAATGTGTCTTGTTTGTCCTTTTGTGCTTTTTTAAGTATTTTTTTACGGTTCTTTTTGTAGTAACGCTCATTATAAAGCCCTGTCACTGAATCTGTTATTGAGGCTTCTTTAGCATAGGAAAATGCTATTCCTGCTGCTGCAATCCCAAGGATTTCTGCCACAAGTTCTATTATGTCCCCTTTTTGCAGGGCGCTGAACTCCTGGCCTGAGAAATACTTTCCTATTGCTTTGCCTCCAAGAGGGATTAATGAGAGAGGTGCTATGTATTTCCACTTGACTGTTCCTGCTATTTCTTTTAGTTTTTTCCCCAGGTTCATTTTTGTATTATCCATTGTAGAAGAAAGTTTTCACAGCCATTTATAAATCTTTTGATTTTTGATTACTAGATAGTAGTATCAAATATTTAGAAAGCTTTGGGGGAACAAAAAGGGGTAAAGCCTCTGGGGGGAATTTCAGAGACTTTGCGTTTTCTCTAAAGGGGACTCCGGTGCTTTTTTGCACTAGGAGTCGCCTGCTTTTTACGAGATTTTTCGCAAAAATCTCAATTGAACCCCCGACCTCACGCTTTTTGCACCTGCACTCAAAGAGTGCGCCAGCACAAAACGTGCTACTCGTACCAAGCGTGTGCTCTTTTTTGCTTTGCATAAACCTTTGCTTAGGCAAAGTACCACTAAGCCACAGAGGCGTCTTTATTGATGATTTAAGATTTGTTTAAATAGTTTTTTAAAATAACCTTCATTACCCCCTACTATGAAGGAGAGGTGCGAGAGTATATTAAAGGATTTAACAGGCAAGAAATTTATTCTTTTTGTTAAGAGAGGCAACACAGCCATTAGATTAGCTCTAAAACTGGTTAAAAGGCTTGGTTATAAAAAAGTGTTAATGCAGGACCAGGGAGGGTGGCTTACCTATAAGAGCTCTTGTAAAAAAGAAAAGCTTGAGCCAGTGGAATTAGGAACTCATTATGGAATGATTAGATACACAACAATAAAATATTATTCTGATTGTGCGCTTCTTATGAACTCAATGCCAGGATACCATGCTTTGCAGACCATGAAGCTGTTTGAAAAAGTTTGCAAAGAGCAAAAAATATTCTTGATAAACGACGCTACTGGCAGCATAGGAACACCGCAAGCAGAAACAGGAGATGTAATCTTTGGCAGTTTGGGAGATGACAAGCCAATAAACCTTGGCCACGGAGGCTTCATAGCAACAGACAAGTATGAGCATTTAAAATTCTTGCAGGAAAATAATCCTGAATATAAGATTGATTTTGAACTGCTTTTGAAAAGATTAAACAACCTGAATAAAAGGCTTAACTATTACAGATTAACAAGGAATAAGATTCTTGATGATTTAAAGGATTATGATATTATTCACAGCAACAGGCAAGGAATAAATGTTATTGTAAGATACTACACAGAAAGAGAAAGAGAAAGATTAATAAACTACTGCAATAATGAAAAACTTGAATACACAATTTGTCCACGAGCAATAAGGGTTAAGGAAAGGGCTGTTTGTATTGAGGTTAAGAGAAAATAAACGAAACTCTGCCCTACTCCGCTTTTGCTCACGAAAAAGGCCTCAAAAAGCTTGCTTTTTGGGCCCACAAAAATGCTTTGCATTTTTGACGGTTCGCAAAAGCTCCGCCGTGCCATGCAAACCACTAAAAAAAACGTGGTGTTGCATTTCAAGGCAGCGACGGTCAGAGTTTCTAAGAAGTAGGTGATGTTCATGAGAATGCCTGAATCAATGGATGAATGCATATACTTTACTAGAAGAAAGCTGGAAAACAATGGAAAGATTATTGCCTGGGTTTACAAGAAAAAATGCCCTCAGTGCGGGGAGAAAATGGGCAAGCCCTTAGACCCAAAGACAGGCAGGCCTAAGATAAGAGCAGATACTTATGAATGCCATGCTTGCAAGTTCTCAGAAAACAAGCCAGAGCACGAGGAAAGCCTTAATGTTGAAATAATATATACATGCCCTTACTGCGGTCATAGCGGAGAAGCAACCACACAGTACAAAAGAAAGAGCTGGGAAGGCACCAAAGCCTATGTGTTTGTGTGCCAAGGCTGCCAGAAAAAGATAGGCATAACCAAGAAGATGGCTGAAGGGAAGAAGAAATGATTTATGAGATTCATAATGCTGAGCCTATGGAACTTGACACTATTGTTCTAGATTTGAATGGAACTCTTGCTGTGAATGGAGTTATACCAAAAGGGGTGCCTGAAAAATTAGAAAAGTTGAGGAAACTTGGTTTTAAGATACTCTTGTTCACTGGAAATGTTAGGAATGATGCTGACAAACTCTGTGGAGATTTAGGGATAGAGTATAAAATTGCATTAACTAGTGATGATAAAGAAAAATTAATGAAAAAATTAGGGATTTCTAACTGCGTTGCCATAGGGAATGCAAGAGCAGATATAGGAACATTTAAACATGCAAAACTCTCAATTCTTACCTTACAAGCAGAAGGAATCCATACTGGGGCAATTGAGCATGTTGATGTCATTGTTCCTTCTATTAATGATGCATTTGATTTCTTGCTTAGTAAAGCCACTTTTAATGCTACAATGAGGGAATAACTTGCAAAAAACATTTAAACAACCCCCTTATTTGTTCTCTTACTATGAAGAAAATACTTATCACAAGTGCACTGCCTTATGTGAATAATGTGCCTCACCTGGGCAATATTATTGGCAGTGTGCTTTCAGCGGACGTGTTTGCAAGGTACTGCAAAAGTAGAGGGTGGACTACTCGATATATATGCGGTGCTGATGAGCATGGAACAACCACAGAAGCCAAGGCTTTAGAGGAAGGCCTTACTCCTCAGCAGGTGTGTGACAAATACTGCAAGCTTCATAAGGATATATATGACTGGTTTGGTATTCAGTTTGATGAGTTTGGCAGGACCAGCACTGAGACTCATAAAAAGATTACTCAGGAAATCTTTCTTAAGCTTAAAGAAAATGAATACATTGTTGAGGATTTTCTTGAAGAGCTTTATTGCGAGAAATGCAAGAAAAGCCTTGCTGACCGCTTTGTAGAAGGAACCTGCCCTTACTGTGGTTTTGAGCATGCAAGAGGCGACCAGTGTGATAAGTGCGGGCATTTGCTTAATGCTATTGAGTTAAAAAATCCTAAGTGCAAGATTTGTGGTGAAACCCCAACTAAGAAGAGCACCAAGCACTTGTTCTTGGATTTGGAAAAGCTTCAGCCAGAGCTTGAGAAATGGATTAAGCAGAGAAGCAGGGAAGGTTTTTGGAGTGAGAACACCATCACTTACACAAATGCCTGGCTTAAAGAAGGCTTGAAAAAGAGGTGCATCTCAAGGCAGCTTAAATGGGGCATCCCTATTCCATTAAAAGGGTTTGAAGACATGGTTTTCTATGTGTGGTTTGATGCTCCTATTGGATATATATCCATTACTGCTCATAAGTTTAATGATTGGAAGGATTGGTGGAAAAACCCTGAGCATGTTAGCTTGTATCAGTTCATGGGCAAAGACAATGTGCCTTTTCACACCCTTATATTTCCAGGCACATTAATAGGAACCAAGGATAAGTATACATTGCTTTATCATATCAATACTACTGAGTATCTTAATTATGAGGATGGCAAGTTTAGCAAGAGCAGGAACATAGGTGTGTTTGGAGATGATGCAATGCAACTTGGACTTCCAGCTGACAGCTTTAGATATTATCTGCTTGTTAACAGGCCTGAAAAAGCAGACACTGTGTTTAGCTGGGATGATTTCCAGGACAAATTAAATCATGAACTAATTGGCACTCTAGGCAACCTTGTGAACAGAACCATTGTGTTTTTAAACAAATATTATGATTCAAAGGTTCCTGAGCATGACCTGGGCAAGGATGAAGAAGAATTCCTTTACTTAATAAGAGACCAGGAGAACAAGATAACCAATCTATTAGGCAAAGTAAAGCTTAAAGAAGCCTTAAAAGAAATCCTTGCACTGTGTGCTAATGGAAATAAATTCTTTCAAGCAGCAGAGCCCTGGAAGAATGTTAAAGAAAAAGAAGTAAAAGAAAAAGATAGCAAAAGCAATAAGAAAAGAGCAGACAATGCATTGTACATTCTTGCAAATCTGGTTAAGGATATTGCTATTCTTTGCGAGCCTTACCTGCCTTTCACATCTGAAAAGATTTTCAAGCAACTAAATGTTAAAGCAAAGAAATGGGATGATTTAGGAGTGCTAAGCATTGATAAAGCTCATAAGATTGGACAAGCAGAGGTATTGTTTAATAAGTTAGTTGATGATGAGAAAAACAAGTTAAAGGAACAGTTTAGTGGCAAGGGTAAGAAAGAACAACAGAAATCAAAGATTTCTGAGGGTTCCTACGGAACCGAAGGTAAGAAAGAAGTTTCAGTGCTCGCTCGCTCTGCTCGCGAGGGAAAAGAAGGCTTTAACCTGCTCAACCTAAAGGTTGCAAAGATAAAAGAAGTAAAAAACCATCCTGATGCTGAGAAATTAATAATTCTAAAGCTTGACCTTGGCAGAGAGGAAAGGCAAATAGTGGCTGGCATCAAGGAATGGTATAAGAACGAGGAACTAAAAGATAAAAAAATAGTTGTAGTAACCAATTTACAGCCAGCTGAAATCAGGGGAGAAAAATCATATGGAATGCTGCTGGCAGTTGAAAAAGCAGGCAATCTAGGCTTGGTAACAGTGAAAAAAGCAGAGCCAGGAACACAGGTGCTGATAGAAGGAGCAAAGCCTGATAATGAAATCATTACACTGGAAGAGTTTAAGACAGTGAAGTTGAAGGCAAAGGATGGCAAGGCTTATTCTGATGATAAAATATTAAAAGCAGGTGATGAAGAAGTAATAGTAGAGAAAGGGGTTGAAGGGAAGATAAGGTAAATTATTCTTTCATCTTTTCAAAAGAAGGCCTTATTTTCGCAGTATCATAAATTATTGTAAGTTGCTTAATTTTCCCTCCCTCTGTGAATTGAAAAACATCTACGCATTCAAAAGATGTTGGTGTTCCATCTGCTAATTTCCAGTCATATCTAAAATGACCTGCTCCTATAAACTTATTATCACTCTTGAAAATGTTTATTAAAGTAATTTTTGATTCAGAAGTGTCTTTAAAAAGATGTTTATAAAAATCAACTGCTTTAATCTTCCCATAGAGAGGAGAAAATATAATTGCGTCTTCTGCAAATAGTTTTATCATATTATCATAACTCCCAATCTCTAAGGCTTTCAAATACTTTTTAATTATGTTTTGCATGTGAATAAGAATGTTGTTTTAGTATAAAAGATTATCCATTTATCAT
The DNA here is from genome assembly GCA_019322375.1 of Candidatus Woesearchaeota archaeon. Classification (GTDB taxonomy): domain Archaea; phylum Nanobdellota; class Nanobdellia; order Woesearchaeales; family SM23-78; genus SM23-78. The sequence goes on along the minus strand of JAHWIP010000068.1, from coordinate 2,955 downwards.
TAATCGCAACATTTATATAATTTAATTCTAAAAAATAACCTTAAGGTGAGGGTAACTAAATTATTAGCATTAGTAATGATTTATCTAGTAATCTCACTTATATTCTTAAGTGCTTTTGTGTTTGCAACCATCTATAAGGCAGAGGCTTATGGACAGGATGAAGCTCCAGGAACCATAAGAGCTGATGATGCTCTTAATATAAGAACCGAATCTGTCAGGCCTTGCACTGTAAGCGCTGATTTTACTAATAATTCTTATGAAGCCATGAGTTGCGGCTCAGGAACACCTGTGGTTTGCTCTTATACTTATAGTTTTACTAATGCTACTGGCATGATGAGTGCTGTTGTTAAGGAAGATGATTCTGGCTTAACAGAAAACCTTGAAGTTTATGTTGATAACCTTGCTCCTAGAATCAGTTCTTTAGCCTGCACCAGCCTTGGAACAAAGGCAAGAGCAAATTATGCTGTTAATGATGAAGGCAATGAATACTATCTTAACAAGTGTTCAGGCATTGAAAAAGTAGAGTTATACCTTGACAACCAGCTTGTTAACACAACCAACCATTCAGTAGGAGAATGCAGTGTTAGTGATATGATAACAGGAGCCATTCCTAATTACATAGGCAAAGTTAACACCAGCATAAGGGTGTATGATTATGTTGGGTTAATTGCTAATAAGACAGGAAACCCAGTATTTATTGATTCTGTTCCCCCAATTATTAGCAGCAGTGCAAATGTGTACAAAGCAGGCACCAAGGAAGCAATAACAAAGGTATCAACCACCAGTTCAAAAGTAATGCTTGTTGATATACAAGTGGTAGTTGAAGATAATGCTCTTACTCTTACCAACAGTGTTTATGGTAATTTCTCAGAGCTTGACAAGACCAAGAGCACTGACCAGAGCAACATAGGGGCTGCTTGTATAAGAAAAGGATGGGAGCAAACCTATAACTGCACTTTTAAGAATATTAAGCTAAGCCCTAATACCAGCAACCCAGGAATAATAATAACAGCAACAGACCAGGTGGGCAACACAGTCCAGCAAAGCATGGGATTAAGCTTCACAGTTGTTAATGAAGCAGGCACTGTTACCAGGCTCGGACCGGTTGAGGATAAGTGCTACCAGGAAAAATGTTATCTAAGCTCTGGTGTGAATGAGATAACAGCGCACATATCAACCAGCAGCAGTTTTAATGACAGTGATATAAGAATTCAAGGAGTGCAGGCTGAATGCAAATATAATACTACGCAGAGTGCCTGGATTTGCAAGGCAGATGTTAGTGGTGCAAAAGGAGTGCTAAGCCTTGAAGGCTTTGATGATTTAGGCAATGCTATACAAGCAGAGTCAGAGCTTGAGATAATTCTAGACCCAACCCCTCCTAAAAGAATAGGAGAGATAAATGTAAGCCCTATCTGCCCTGTGAGCGGAGAATCCCTGAAAATAGAGATTAATATTACAGAAGCCCAGAGCCCGGAAGTGATTATAAAAGCAGTCACTTTATCCATAAGCGATGATAATGAGACCAGTGCCAGGTGTGCAGAAACAGAAACATCTGGCTTATGGGAGTGTGTTCTAACCATTAGCAACCTGAAAAACAAAGGAATCAACACCAACCTAAATGTTATTGTAGAGGACTTTGCAGGCAACCAGCTAATAGAAAAAGTTGCTGTGAGCATATGCATAGAGGTAGATGAAGTGCCTGACTTAATAGAAGAGATAAAAACAATTGGGAAACTGCCAAAAATTGATAGAAGAGTTGCCAGCAAGATAACAGTAAAAGTACCTATAGGATTAGAGATAGTTAAGAAATACAATGATGTTGAGATACTTGATAGAAGCAGTGTTGACTGCTCAGACACCAAAGGCAGAGCAGGAAACGCTTACATGATAAATGATGACAGCCTAAAGCCAATACTTGTTATCCCCTTAAAATATAATAAGGAATGGGATGAAGACAACAAAGCAAAGATTAACTGCACCCAGGAATTCACAATAAAGCATGGCAACAAGATATACAGGGGAGATGAAGAGGAATATATTTCTGCTGAGCTGGAAGTTTATAACCAGGCATTAGGCATGCCTAGTGAGACTGTGCAAAAAGAGATGGACCAGATAAAAAAGGATTTAAGAGATATTGAGAAGAGTATTGAAAAGAGGGATAAAATCCTAAAATATGTTAAGACCATTTGCAACTTACAAGAAAAGGTAACACAAATTAACAGGGGTCTGCAATTAGCAAAACAAGCTGCTTATCTTATTCTAGCAGGAGTAGCAGCACTTCCATTTCCTGGCGCATATAACACTGCTAATAGGATTTGGAAAGGTATTAATTCATTGTTCTCGTTCTATGATACTAACATTGCAAGAGCCATTTTTCCAGAAGGATACATTACTGGCTTTAAGGGTGGTTCAAAAGAAGAAATAATTGGCAGTGCTCTTAAACTCTTATGTGCGCTGTATACATGCAAGACTTATGACATAGGGTTCTGGGCCAGTATAGGAGTTGAGGCTTTTAGCATGAAAGCATGGAGTGAGAAAGAAAAAAAAGAAGAAGTTAAAGAAGTAGAAAAAGAAGTTTGGGAACTGCCCTCAGGACAATTAGTTGATGTTCCAATTAAAAATCCTTTAATATCTGTTGATGTTTCTCCTGCATCATCTCCTTCAAAGCTTGAAAAACCCACCTTACATATATTCACATACGATGTTAAGCAATCAATACGCAAAGGCTTTTATGCTCTTGAGAATGAAATCCTTTATGATGGTGTGATAAGGAATAACTGGATTGTTAATCCTTATAAGAATGCTGATGTTGATGGGTTGTGCCTGCCTGCAAAGCAGTTCAATGATAGAAAGGAAAGGCAAATCAAGTGCATGCACCTTGCTTGTTTGATAAAAGCAACTGAGAACGGCCTGCCTTTGGAGGGTTGTTATAGCAAGCTTGAGCTTGATGAGTGC
>JAHWIP010000067.1 GCA_019322375.1 Candidatus Woesearchaeota archaeon | reverse complement strand
TCTTTGGCTTTTTCAAAAGCAGCTTTTGCTTTCTGAAGCTTAGCATAAGCAATGTTTCTTGCCCTTAGAAGGTCCTTTACTTTTACTTTTTTGTGCACCCATTTCTTAACCTTTTTCTTGCACTCCTCTGTGTCTTCAAGGCATTCTTTTAATCTTGCCCTGTCAAGATTTTCTAATAGACCTTCCTTATCAGGCATTGATTCAAGAATATTCCTTGCTCTCTGAGCCTGAGCAGCTGTTAGTCTTTTCAAGCCCTGAGCTGATATTAATACTGGCCTTGGCTTATCTTCAGAACCTTCTTCTGCATTGCTTGCAATCCTGACCCTGTTTATTCTCTGGAATGCAAGTGCGCAAGCAGCTTTTATCCTAATTTCAGGAACATCAGGATATTCTTCCTGAAGCTCGTCAATACACTCTCTTGTTGTTCTTGCCCTGACCTTAATCTTTTTCCGAACAGGTCTCAGAGCATCTCCTTCTTCAACTTCTAATTCAACCTCAACAAGGTCATCTTCTTCTGTGTCATCAGTGTCTTCTTCTGCTATTGCTAATGGCACTGCGCTAAAGAGAAACATTAACAGCACCAATATGGTCCATAGTTGTTTCATTTTTTTTACCTCCGATTTAATTTTTTTATCGCTAATGTCAGGTAAGAGCACATGTCTAAGGGTCTATCCGATTAGGCGACACCAAGGGCATGTGCTTTTTCTCATACCCAACATAGTCAAGCTTAGGTAAAGAATTATGGTTTTTATTTATAAACATACTTTCACAAGCTTTACCAAAAGGCTCTGCCAAACAGTTGAAAATGAAGAATTCTAGCGAATAAAACTTTATGAAGCTTTATTTACAAAAACTTTTTATACCACTTCTTGTTCTTCTCTCTCATGAAAAAGAGGCTCTTATTTTTTGTTGTATTTTTATTCTTCATCCCATTAGTCCTAGGTGCAACTATTCACGGCAAAGTGTTTGATTATAATTTGAGATTGGTTAAGAACAGCATTGTTAGTATCAACACTGTGCCTGAGCAAATGGTTGTTAGTGTTGATGGTTCTTATTCTTTTAATGTTCCTGTCGGTGAGTATATATTAACTGCTGAGTTAAAGGATGAGTTTGATATTGTGAGGTTTTCTGTGCAGGATAATATATCTGTTGTTGATGATGGTGATTATGTTAGGGACCTTATCTTGTTCCCTCGTGAAGATTTGGATGAGCTGGATTTAGAAGAAGATATTAACCAGGATTTAGAAGAGGAAAAACAAGAAGAGCAGGCTAAGGAAATGCCTGTTTTTACAAGGATTCTTATCTCACTAGTATTATTGATAATCCTGGCTTTTATTTTGTGGATTGCACTTAAGGATAAAGGCAAGAAAAGAGATTTAACAGGGCTTGATAAAATAGAACAAGAGGATGATTTAGCAGGCTTGCTTGCTTTTATCAGAAAACATAAGCGAGTTACTCAGAAGCAGATAAGAAAAGAGTTTCCTTTGTCAGAGGCTAAGATTAGTCTTATGATAACAGACCTTGAGAGCCAGGGCAAGATTAGGAAGATTAAGAAGGGCAGAGGGAATGTTGTTGTTTATGTTAAGGATTAAATCCGATAGGCATATAAACTTCTTATCATTTCTAAATATCCATGTCAGATGGTTATAAAACATTAGTAACTCTGTATTGTGGTGAAACTCGTAAAAAACCTGTTCTTAAGCCTGTTCAGGTCACTCAGGCACATAAAGAGTTTAGACAAAGAATGCTTGATTCTATTGCTGGTTTAGAACCAAGGATTCATGTTGAATTACAACCTAAACCTCCTAGACCTTATTCTCCTTTTGAAAAAGATATTCTTTTTAGTATGGGTATTACGCTTGGGAATTACCGAAAGCTTTAAATACTTTAAACACTACTGGTATCTATATTGCACTACTAGAAGTGATATTTATGAATGCTTGCAACGGTATAACAGACTACAATGTAGATGAGGCCGTAGAAATAACAAGGCTAGAACCAGTAATAATCGAGGTGGAAGAAGATGATAGAGTCTTCTCCCACCTCATATTATTCGAACTAATATGCAAAGTAGACTTAACACCAGAAGAAATAATAGTAAACGGAGAAGTGCAAGAAACAGTTTTTGAAGCACAAGGAAGAGAATATTAATTACTTCTTAATCTTATGCATCACAAACCGAAAGATTTCCTCAGCAGTCTGCTCAACAGTATTATCAGAAGTGTCAATAACAAGGTCAAAATGGTTCTGGTCAAAAGGGTCAACACCATAAAGCTTCTCATACCTGCGCACAGCAGAAGCCTCTCTTTCCTTAATCATCTTAACAGCCT
>JAHWIP010000066.1 GCA_019322375.1 Candidatus Woesearchaeota archaeon | reverse complement strand
TGAACCAAATGTTGTTTCAGTAATTCAAACACCATGTCTTTTTCAATCATTGCTCCAAGCTTTCTATGCTCTTCTAAAGTGTCTCGCCCGCCAGTCAAAGCCTTTTTAATCTTTTTACACACAACCTTTGGCTCTTCTGGCAGGCTAATGCAAGACTCTGGCTTTGACTTGCTCATCTTAATACTGCCATCAAGACTAGGAGTGTATTTATGATAAAGACTGCTAGGAGCAAAAAACTTTTTTTTCTTCATCCTATTAACAATATCCCTTGTAAGCCTGACATGAGGATCCTGGTCCAATCCAACAGGAATAATACCAGGCATACGCTCTTTGAACTGAGGATAAATAATATCACCCACCTGAGTAACAGCACTCATAATCCTGCCAGGGTCTGCTGTGCCATAAATAGCTTTGAACTCATTCAGAGTGATTTTTTTTGCTGCTTCATAAGCAAAATGAACCACTTCCTTGTTATCTGACTGGAAATAAAAAATAGTCTTCTTAGGGTCTAATCCTAAAGCCAGGTAAGCAGGAATGTGAAATTCAAGTGCTCTCTTTCTTCCTTCTTCCAAGCTCACACCCCTGGCAGCAGCTGCTTCCAAGTCAGCCACAAGAATAAAAGTGATAGCTCCGTGCTTTTGAAAATAAGCAAGGTTCTCAACCACAACCTTGTTGCCAAGATGAATCTGCTCACTAGTAGGCATGATGCCGCTGAGCGCATAAAAAGGCTTTTTCTCCTTAATACACCTAGCAATGATTTTTAAGTCCCTGCCAGCAAAAACAACCCCTCGCCTCATCACACGGTTAGGCTCAGGAAAAGTATCAGGTGTAAATACCTCTAATCCAAACTCCTTGATTGCCTTGGTATAATCCTCTACCAGCTCAGTCCCATAAGGGTCAATGATTTTAGTCATGATAAATAATAGATTTGCTATATCTTATATAAAGATTTCTACACGAAACCTTTTTATACTATTCAACAAAGCTTCAATATTATGGATCCTGAGAAGGTTGATATACTGGATGAGAATGGAAATCCCACTGGTGAAGTGAAGTTAAAATTAGAAGCCCATGAAAAAGGCTTATGGCACAGGGGAGTGCACGTCTGGATTTATAATTCCAGGGGAGAGGTGATGCTCCAGAAAAGAGCTAAATACAAAAGACACTATCCTAATCTCTGGGATATTTCAGCAGCAGGCCATGTTTCTGCTGGCCAGAGTTATGATGAAGCTGCCACAAGAGAACTCTTCGAAGAACTTGGCATAGAAGTTGATGTGTCTCATTTAAAAAAAGTTGAAAACAGGCAGCTTATCCAAGAGGATATAAATCCTCTTCTTCACAACAGGGAGTTTGTGAATGTTTATTTACTTAAATGGGATGGTGATATTAAGGATCTCAAATTGCAAAAAGAAGAAGTTGAGCGTGTTAGGTTTCTGCCTCTTTCCAAGTTTAAAGCAGAGCTTGATAATCCTGATAAAATGAAAAAATATGTTTCGCACGGGAACCTTTACCTTGACGCGATAAGACATATTAGAAGTGCGCTGTAGAAAAGAAACTGCTAAAATGCCGGTGTGGCTAATCAAAAATCTTCTCAACAACCTGTTTTGCCTTTTCCTTTTTCTTTGGAAAAGCAGCAATAGATATTCTTATATGATAGCAGTCTCCTGAATCAGTTATCCAGAACTCACCATTCAAAAGTTTCTGCTTGTCAAGCCTAATGAATAAGTTGCAATCATCATCCAGTCTGTTCTCCTGCTTAACAAGGCTTTGTTTTTGCTGCTCATTAAGCTTGGAAACAAATGATTCAAGAAAAGCCCGAGTATGTCTTTCCTTGAACAAGTCAACCTCAAGAATAATTATTTCTCTCTGGTTAAAACCAACAGCCTTGTTCCTCTGAAGAGCAATCTTCTCCTGCTCCAAGTCAAAAGGAAACAAAGCCAGCAAATGCTTTTTAACACTAGCCTCATCATCCTCTTGCTTCACAAAAACATTAACTTTGATGTTGTTGGCTAAGAGCATTTTTTGTTTAGAATTATCTATTGGTTTTAATGTGTTGCGGTAGATACCTTTTTAAATAAAAGCCATTACCAAGAGAGCATGATGTATTTGCCTAATTACAAGGATGGCAGTATTGTTAATCTGATGGCTTCAATAGAAAAAGCTTTGGGTGGAAAACCAATGTACAAGCCCTTGAAAAGCCTGAAGCCAGAAGAACTAAAAAAAGCAAAGAACATTGTTCTCCTGGTTATTGACGGCTTGGGATATGACTATCTTATGAAGCATGGGAAAGACAGTGTGTTTAAAAAACATCTAAGAAGCAAGATTACTTCTGTCTTTCCAAGTACAACCGCCACTGGCATCCCTGCTTTTCTAACAGGAGTGCCTGCCCAGCAGCATGGGTTAACAGGATGGTATGTGCTCTTGAAAGAGATTGGAATTGTTACTTCAATCTTGCCTTTGTCTTCTAAATTAAAAGGAACACCTTTTCATAAGGAAGGGGTTGATGTGAATAAGATTTACACACAGAAATCTTTGTTTGAAAAAATCAAGGTTAAGTCTTATCATGTTTCTGATAAAGCAATAATGCACACTGGTTTTAACCTGACCATACAAAAGAAAGTAAAGGTTATGACTCATAAAACCAAATCTCTTAATGGTTTTTTCAGACAGATAAAAAAAGCAATTAAGTCCAATAATAAAAGAAAATATGTTTATGCTTACTGGTCAGTATTTGACCATTTTCTGCACCTTTATGGTAAAAAAAGCAGAAAAAGCTTGAAGCACTTTAAGGATATAAATAAAAAGGTTGTCTCTCTTCTAAAAACAATAAAAGAAACAAAAACCCTGCTTATTATTACCTCTGACCATGGCTTTATTAATTGCCCAAAATCAAAATCAATAGATGTCAAAGACCATCCTGTTATAAGAGATGCACTAACCCTGCCTTTATGCGGAGAGCCAAGGGCTGCTTATTGCTATGTTCACCCTTCAAAAGCAAAGCAGTTTGAGAGCTATGTAAAGAAAAAACTAAAACATGCCTGCCGTCTCTATAAAAGCCAGGAATTAATTAAAAAGAATTACTTTGGCTTGTTCAAGCCCAATCCAAAGCTGTTTGACAGAGTGGGGGACTACACTTTGATAATGAAAAACAGCTACCAGATAAAAAGCGGTATTTTTAGTGAGAAACCTAACTTCTTTCTGGGAAATCATGGCGGTGTGAGTAAAGAAGAGATGTTTGTTCCGCTTATAGTTATACAATCATAAAAAAATAAAAACAGCTCAAATCCCAAAACTCTTATATACTAGTTCTTCACCCAAATATATATGAAGCACGACTTAAAGGTTACCCTTATACTTATTCTGTTTTTCATACTTGCCCAGGTAATAGGCCTGGCTCTTGTTAACAAGGATATAAGCGAGGTCAAGATTGTTGATGGCAAAGTAACCATTGTTCACGAGGATACCAGCCTTGGGCCCAGGCCAGAAGTAACAGGTCTGGGAGCCTTTGCTTACATATTCATCG
>JAHWIP010000065.1 GCA_019322375.1 Candidatus Woesearchaeota archaeon | reverse complement strand
TCCTATTAAAGTAAAGAAAGGGTCTGACTTGGTAATTATGCTGAGAACAATAATTATCACAAACCAGGCAACCAAAGCCACAAGGCAGGTTGTTCTTATCACTCTATGAACAACTTCATAAGGCAGCCTCTCATGCTCTTTCTTTGTTTCCCTGCCCTCAGCACTCTCCTCAGCTTTTTCCTTTTTTCTGTCTAACTCGTGCTCTTCAAAAACAGGAAGTTCATGCCCTGATTTTAAGAAGCCTTTTTCCAACTCATGCTTTTTATCCAAGCCAACACCCCTTTTTCTACAGTAAAGAACAATATATCAAATGGTTTTTATATGTTTTTTGGTGTTTAAGGGAAAATCTTTTTAATCAGCACAGATTTCTAGAATTGAAATGAAACAAACCATCATCCCGGAAATAATAGTTAAAAAAGCCAGCATAACAACCATTGAAGTAGATGCTGTTGTTAACCCTGCTAACAGCTTTGGCTTTATGGGCGGAGGGGTTGCTGGTGTTATCAAGAAAGTCGGGGGCAATGAGATTGAGGAGGAAGCTATTGCCCAGGCTCCTATCCAAGTAGGAGAAGCTTGTGTTACAACTTCCGGAGACTTGGTATGCAAAAAAATTATTCATGCCCCTACCATGCACAACCCTGCTGAAAAAACAGACTCTCATAAAGTGCTCTGTGCAACCAAGGCTGCTCTTGAACTGGCAGATAATTCTGGTTTTAAAAGCCTTGCTCTGCCTGGCATGGGCACAGGTGTTGGTGGCCTGGATAAATTAGAAGCAGCAAAAACAATGGTTAAGGCTATTAAAGAAACAGAGTTCAAGAGTTTAGAAAAAATAATTCTTATAGATATTAATGATGAGATGATTGAGGCTTTTGAGAAGGCATTGGAAAAATGAGCAATTATAAATTAATCTGTTTTGACATGGACGGGGTATTATTCAAGGCTCATAACTTCTGGATGCAGGTTCATAAAACCTATGGCACTTTTGAAAAAGGAAGAAAACTAACTGACCAGTACTTGCTGACTGATTATGCAAAACTAGTGCAAAAGGTTGTTGTTGAGTTGTGGATGGGCAGGCCTGCCAAGCCTTACAATGAGCTTGTTAATTCTATAAAGTATTTTGATAATGTGCTGCCAACCCTGAAAGAAATTAAAAAGAGAGATTATCTTATAACTATTATCACGTGCGGGCCAAAAGAATTAGTTGGCAGGCTTGTAAAGGACGGCGCACCAATAGATTATTCTTATTATAATGAGCTGGTGATTGAAAATAGTAAGGTGTCTGGCAAGTTTGAGTGGCCTGTTGCAGAGGGGCACATGAAAAAAGTTTATCTCTTAAACGAAATATGCAAGAAAGTGAATATTAATCTTACCCATGTTATTGGTGTTGCAGACGGGAAAAGTGATGAAGAAATGATGGAAGCATGCGGTAAAAGAATTGCTTTCTGCCCTACTTCTGAAAAAATAAGAGAGCTAGCAGATGTGATTATTGAAAAAGATGATTTGTCTGAAATCCTAAAATATGTCTGAAATTGATTAAGAACTAAACACTTAAAACCTCATCAACTTCTTTCTTCATCCTGGCTTCATACTCGTATTTTTTTTCTCCTTCTTTTTGCTCCTCGCTCATCAGGCTTATCAGGTTTTTTATCATTGCTTCTTCCTTATCACTAAAACTGGTTTTTGCTTTGCCAGCATGCTCTTTAATCAGCTCTTGCTCTATCTGCTCTGCTGTTCCACTGCTAACCCTTACTTCTTCAAATTCCTGAGATGACAGCTTGGCTGTGTTTCTCATAACAAAATAAGCAGATTTATTATATAATTCTTTGAACAAGCCCTTAAAATCAATATCACTTGGCTTGCCACTCTTTAATTTACCACTAACCCTTATCAATACAATCGTATTATTGAACTCTTTGCCTTGTATGCCTGCTCTTAGCTCATCATTAACCTGTTCAGAAGTTTTTTCCTCTGCATCTATCATTATTTTATAAACATTTTTTATATTAAGAGGCTGGAACTCTAATTTTCCATTCTCATAAATATAAAACCCTCCTCTTCCAAGCTTCCATAGCTCTGCAAAATTAGCAGGAAAAACAGGCCCAGGATAAACCAGGTTCTTGTAATCCTCCAAATCCTTTTGCTCAACAATATGTACATGCCCGCCTGCATAGTAATCAAAGCCTCTGGGCAGCTCTGTGGCTGGTATTGAATCCATTAATTCAAGCTCTTCTGGTTTTAGCTCGTCAATAGCTGTGTGAAACATAAAAATCTTAAACCCAGCTTCCTGCTCCAAGCTGGTAACATCCAGCATTTCATAATCTTTTTTATCAAGACTACCTTTTTTACCTCTGACACCAGTAATTTTTGCTCCTGTTTTTTTATCAATTCTAAACCTTAATTTTAACTTGTTATCCACAACCTGTCCTTTCATAACATTACCCAGGAATTCTGCTTCTTCAAGCACATCAAGAATAGTCCTGCCAGAAGGACTGTAATCATGGCTTCCAGGCACAACATAAACAGGAATATCCTGTTTCTTAAGCCTTTTAAGCAGAATAACTGCCTGCTTTAAATGGTCAATAGCAGGCATTGCAGTGTTAAACAAGTCCCCTGCTATAAGCACAAAATCAACCTTCTTTTCAAGAATAATATGTATAACTCGTCTAAAAGCCTCTAAGTTAAGTCTTTTCAGAGCAGGGTCTCTCCAAGCCCCCAGATGAATGTCTGCCAGGTGAGCGAATTTCATTGAGAAAAGGGATTCTTCTATTAATTATAAAGGTTGCTATAGGTAATTAGATTATCAACAAGAACTTTAATGAATCTTTTCGCTAAGATTCTTGACACGGCTTAATGCTTCTGTAAAATGCCCTGAATCATAAGCTTTAGCAATTTCAATAAGCTCGCCTTTAACCGCACCCTCTTTAACCAGCCCCTTCTTAACATTTTTTTCTATATGATTAACAAGATACTCAATTTCATCACTCTTTTTTACAAAAACCTTTTTCTGATGTTTTATATATTCAAAAACATTCATTTTTTCACCCACTATGATTTTATATTAAATATTTTAAAACAAAGTTATCCTATCATACAATACTATTTATATCTTTCTATAACCAAAACATTTAAATCAATTAATACATAATGCTTTGTATGAGCTTAAAAAAGAGGGTGGTGGTGTGAGACATAAAATTATTAAGCTTTATAAAAAGGCTGAGAAACAAGGCTTTGCTATTGGTGCTTTTAATTTCTCTACAAATGAGATTATTAAAGGAATAGTATTTGCTGCTAGGAAACTCAGGGCTCCAATAATCATTTCTACAAGCGAGGGTGAAAGAGGTTTCTTTGGATTAGAGGAGAGTGTGGCTGTTTATAATGCTGTTAAGAAGAAGTATCCTCATGTTATTCTGCACGCTGACCATACCAAATCATTCCAGGAGATAAAAAGAATAATAGATGCTGGCTATCCTTCTGTTCATTTTGATGGTTCAGAGCTAAGTTTCAGGCATAACATCAGGGAGACTAAAAGGGCAGTTGAGTATGCTCATAATAATAATGTTTTTATTGAAGGAGAACTTGGAGGCATAACAGGAGGCTCAACAACTCATAAAGAAAAATTAAGTGATGTTCTTAAAAAAAACATACTAACAGACCCTGACCAAGCCCAGGAATTTGTAAAACTAACAGATGTTGATTCCCTTGCTGTCAGCATTGGCAATGCCCATGGCATCTGGAAGGACAAGCCCAAACTTGATTTTGAAAGATTAAAAGAAATAAAGAAAATCACAGGCAAGTTCCTTGTTTTGCACGGAGGCTCTGGTATTCCTGCAAAGGATTTAAGAAAAGCCATAAAAATAGGCATTGACAAGATTAATCTTAACACAGAGCTAAGAGTGGCTTATGCCCAGGCTTTGTTCAAAGGCCTGCATCACAGAGAAGACTATGTTCCTTATCATTACATGAAAGATGTTGTCAAAGCTGTTTCCAAGGTTGTGGAGGAGCACATAATATTGTTTAAGGCAGATAAGAAGGTTTGAAATAAAAAAAATGAAGCTGGCTATTGGCATTGACTTAGGAGGCACTAAGATACAAGGTATTCTAATGGATGAGAAAGGCAAGGTTCTTAACACTTATAGAAGACCAACAGAAGCTGATACTTCCAGAAACAAAATCATTGAAAATATTATTGAAGTGATTAACAAACTGAACACAGAAGGCGTCCTAGGTGTTGGTATAGGGACTCCTGGGTTTGTCAGGCCTAACGGCAGGATGAGTAGTGTGCCCAACCTAATAAAGTTAAGAGATTTTAATCTAAAAAAAGCATTAATAAAAAGAACAAAAATAAAAATATGTATGGAGAATGATGCTAACTGCTTTGCCCTTGCAGAGCACACAAAAGGAGCTGCCAAGGGCTGCACTAATTCAATTGGTGTGATTATTGGCACTGGTGTTGGCACAGGAATAATTATTAACAACAAAATCTATTCTGGCTCTGGTGGCGGAGCAGGAGAAGCAGGGCATGCCAAGCTGGTGGTTGACAATGCTGTTAAAGATGTTGAAGACTTAATCTCAGGACCAAACATTATTAAGATGTACGAGGAGCTTAGTGGAAAAAAAGCTCTTAGTCCAAAAGTTATTCTTAATAAAAGAGACAAAGCTGCAAGACATGTTTATAATGAAGTGGTTTTTTACACAGGCTTATTCTTTGCAAACTTAATAAATACTTTTAACCCTGAATGCATTGTGGTTGGAGGAGGAGTGAGCAACCTGCCTTTCTATCCTCATGTCAGGAAATCTGTAAAAAAATATGCTAATCCCTTTATGGCAAAGATGTGCAAAATCAAAAAGCATGCTATTGGCGACGATGCCGGAGCTATAGGCGCTGCACAGCTGGTTTTCTCTGATTAGTGGATTAGACGAGAGGTGTCTCGGGTTTCTCGAAACTTTAGAAAAACATTTATATTAAGACTTATGAATAATGAATATCCATAGGATAAAGATTTAGATAGATGTATTGATATGTGGTGACTTGAGGTGAGCTTTTTATCATTCCTAAGCAATGTTTTCCTTTCTCCTATCTGGCTCTATGCTCTTTTGCTGCTCATTCCTTTTATCCTGCTTTACCTTATCAGGCCTAAGCCCAAGCACAAGGTAATTCCTTCGCTTATGTTCCTTTTCAAGGATTTGGGCAGGGACAAGAGAACTAATTTTTTCAGAAGGCTTATCAGGGACCTGCTTTTCTTGCTTCAGCTCTTTATCCTGTTATTCCTGATTTTCTCAGTTGCAAAGCCTTATATTAATGTTGCTAAGGAGGATTTGTTCAGGAACACTGTGCTTGTGCTTGATGTTAGCGCCAGCATGAAAGCAGATTATCAGGGCAAGACCAGGTTTGATGAAGGTGTTAAGCTGGCAAAAAAGAATCTTGGCATTATAAATACCTTGGTGCTTGCTAAGAACACGCCTGAGGTTGTGCTTGCTGATGAAGGAACTAGTGACATCAAGGATTATCTTAATGATTTGAAAGCAACAGACACATCAACTAATTTATATGATGCTATCAGCACTGCTGGCGGCTATGCAAGAGCTGATTCAAGAGTGGTGGTTATCAGTGATTTTATTGACACAGAAACAGATACTGGCCTGGACACTGCCAAGAAAACCTTGGAAGCACAAGGCATAAAAGTGGATTTCATAAGAGTGTCTGAGCCTGTTAATAATGTCGGCATAGTTGACCTTGATATTGATGAGAAAAAAACCAGTTCTGTTATCAAGAATTTTAACTCAGAAAAAGCCGAGGTAAGCATAGAGGTTGGTGAACTTAAAGATAGCCTTAGCATACCTGCTTTTTCCCAGGAATTATTCACTTTTTCAACCCCTCCAGGCACAAGCAAACTAGAACTTAAAGTGCAGGGCTTAAATGACGGTTTTAAAGCAGACAACACAGTATATGTAAGCGCTCCTGGCGACATCCAGAGAAAAACCCTTTTAATAACTAATAATCCTAGTCCTAAGAAAACCTTTATTTTCAATGCTTTTGATGTTATGAAAAACACACGTGTTGATGTTGCTGTTCCTCCGAAAATACCAGATTTAGATGGCTATGACTTGTTCATATTCAAGGATATTAATCCTAACCTGATTCTTCCAGGCACTTTTAAGGATGTAAAAGAAAGAGTAGAGAAAAAAGGCAAAGCCTTGATTATATGCGCCCAAACAAACCTGCTTAATCTTGATTACTATGGATTAATGCCTATGCGCTATAATGAGACTATTACTTCTCCCACCAACATCCTTGCCAGCAGCAGTGAGAGCTTAACAGCAAACCTTGAGTTTGGCATCACAAAAAAGTATTTTAGAACAAGCCCTTTAGAAGGGATTCCTCTTGTTGTGATAGCTGCTGCTGAGGATAATACTCCTTTAATAACTTTCAGCGCTCTTGGAGAGGGCAAGGCTTTCTTTTATGGCATTCTTGACGAGGACAGTGCAGCTGATACCAGCTTTGCAAAGAGTCCTGTGTATTTTGTTTTCTGGAAAAGAGTGGTGGATTTTGCAACAGACACCCCTTCTATTAAGAATCTTAATTACAGAACCGGCAGTGTGCTTAGCTTTAAGGAGGAGCAGAAAATACAAACCCCTGCAGGAAGAATAACTGCCAAGAGCCTGAGCCTTGATAATGCAGGGCTTTACACTTTGAATGACCGGGTTATTGCTATTAACCTTTTGAATGAAAAAGAATCAGATGTTGGTAACAAGGCAAGCCTTGCTGAGCAAGGCTTTTATCAGTCCAGTGTTAAGTTCAAGGAAAAGATTCCTTTTGAGCTGACAGATTACCTAATAATAGCAGCTATCATCCTGCTGCTGCTGGAATTCCTTTACATCAAGCTAAGAGGTGACTTGTAAGTGATTGGTGATGTATTAAGCATTAGTAATGTGTTGAAGCCCCAGGCATTTTTATGGCTGGCACCCATCCTAATCCTGTTCTTTGTCCTGCTGTTCAAAGACTTTGTAAAAGATGATTTTGGGAATAAAAAGGAAAAGAAAAAGTTTAAGAGAACAATTCTGATAACAAGGCTGCTTATCTTTATCCTACTGGTAATAGTGCTTGCAAAGCCTTTTGGAGAGGTAAAGATAACAACTCCTGGAAATCCCAAGCTAACATTATTGATTGACAACACCACGTCTATGAGTGTGATGGATGCTGACTTTATTTCTGAATTAAAACAAGGACTTGAAAAGCAAGTGCCTGTAAGTGTTAAAACCCTTGGCTCTGGCTTAGAATCAGACTTGGCAGACAGCATTCTTACTCATCTTGAAAAAGACACCAACCTGTTATTAATAACAGACGGCAATGTTAACCAAGGCACAGAGCTGGGGGATGTGGCTTTGCTGGCAGCCAATCTTAACAGCACTATAAGCGCTATAGATTTAAAGGAAAAAGAAAAAGAAGCCGGAGTGTATATCTCTGGTCCTGAAAGCTCTGTAGCAGGTGTTAACAACACTTATGTTGTGAAAATCATTAATCTTGGCGACCAAGAAGCAAGGCTCAGGGTGGTTGTTGATGATGAGGTTATTATTAATGAAGTCACAAAAAAAGACTCCTATGTTTTTGAAAAAGAATTCGGCGAAGGCGACCACAGGATAACAGCAGAGGTGGATGCTCCTGAGGATTACTTTGATGAGAACAATGCTTTTTATAAGAGCGTTGGAGTTGTTAAAAAACCCAAAATCCTGCTTGTAAGCGATGCTTATGCCCCTATAGAAAAGATTCTGAAAGAGTTGTATGATGTTACCAAAGTTAAGAATATACCTGATAATGTTAATGATTACTATGCTGTTATTATCTATGACAAGCCAGCAGGTTTCAGTGGAGTGAACAAGCTGGCTGATTATCTTGTAGACAAAGAAGGAGGATACTATGGCAATGGCTTGTTTGTAATCGGAGGCTTTGACAGCTTTGACAGAGGCAGTTATAAGGGCTCATTACTGGAATCATATCTGCCAGTGTATGTTGGCAAGGCTGCCAGGAGGAGGGGGAGCAGCAACATTGTGCTCAGCATTGATTTTTCTGGGAGCAGTGGAGACAGGTATGAAGTCGTGAGAGATCCCCAGACAGGCAAGATTAGTGCCCTGAAAAAAGTGAAGTCTGATGTTCAGGATGTTGAAAAAGCCCTTGCAGTGAGTGTTATTAAAAGCCTGGGTCCTGACAACAATGTAGGCGCAACTATTTTCAGCACTCAGAGCGCTGTTGTGCAGGAACTTCAGCCATTGTTCCTAACCAAAGAAGAGCTTATTAACAAGGTTTCAAGGATTCAGCAGCCGCCAGGACAGTCCTTTTTTCACATAGGGCTTAGCGGTGCTTATAATGTGCTCAAAAACAATGTTGGAACCAATAATATTATCATGATTACTGATGGCAACACAGGCAGTGACAGCATCAGGAAACAGACCCTTGACACTGCCAAAACCATTAATGCCAGGGGAGTAAAAGTATATATTGTTGGAACAGGCAGGAATGTTGATGAAAGCTTTTTAAAATCTGTTGCTCATAATGGCGGAGGCATTTATTTTCCAGCAGCCCAGGAGAACAGGCTAAAGATTTTGTTTGGAGAGCCTGAGGAGAGCAAGTTCGGGGAATTATTTGACTTGTTCATGCTTAATCCTTATCATTTTATAACCCAGAATCTGGAGCTTGATGCTTCTTTGTACGGCTTTAACCAGGTGATACCCAAGAGCAGTGCCCAGCTCCTGGTAACAACCCAGCATGGAGAACCAGCCCTTACTGTCTGGAATTATGGCCTTGGAAGAGTGGCATCTCTTAATGTGTTTAGCGGCAATAATAATCTTGGCGACCTGCTTAACAAGAGAAACTCAATTCTTTTAACAAGAACCATTAACTGGGTTATAGGAGACCCTCAGAGAAAAGAGCCTTATTATGTTGTTATAACTGATTCAAGAACCAATGAGCCTATCGAGGTTATTGTTAAGAGCGACAAGTATCCAAGTGCCCAGGGCCTGAGCTTTACAAGAATCGGGGAGAACCAGTACAAAACCCTGCTGGGAGCCCAGGAAAAAGGCTTTAACCAGGTGCTCAGCAAGAACTTTGCTGTTAATTATGAAACAGAATACCAGGCTCTTGGCATGAACCAAAGGCTGGAAGAAGTTGTGAGCATGAGCGGAGGAAAGGTTTTTAAACCCTCTGATATTAAGGGTATTGTTGAGTTTGTTAAATCAGCTTCAAAGCAAACCAAGGTTGAGAGGACTACTATCATCTGGCCTTTCCTGCTCTTAGCAGTAATCATCTTTTTAATAGAGATTGGTGTTAGGAAGACAAGAGAAAGAAAGCTTAACAAGTAATGAAAAATGGCTAAAGGATTTGTAGGCAAAAAAGTGAACATATTCCTCTTATTAATGTTAATCCTGATTCTGCTGGGCTTTGGAGGGGTGAGTGTTTATTATCAATACACTTTTAAGGATATTAACCAAAAATTCAATGATATAAGCACTGGCCTTGGAGTGTGTGAGCAAAACCTCAGCCAAACAAGCAGCGCCTTGGCAACTGCTATGAAAAATCTTAACAGCACAGAGACAGACATCAGAAAATATGATGCTTTGTATGAGCAAAAAGCAGAAGAGCTTGATAAGAAAAAAGATGAGTTAGGAGACACCCAGGCAGAGCTCACCAGGGTTACCCTGCAGAAAGAAGTGTACAAAAAACAGATAGACCAGGCTTATGTACAGATAATAGGGTTTAACAAAACAATTAACAGCCTTAAAAAGCAAATAGATGACCTTGAAGAAGACATTGATGACCTGAACATCAAGGTTTCATGCTTAAAAAACACTGATGACTCAGAGGAGTCTGGATGTCTCTGATTAACAAAAAAATAATTAAATAAGCAAGAAAAAAGCAATATGGCCAAAAAAAAGGACTTGTTTAATGAAGTAAAAACTGAAATGCTAAAAGTGGTGCTTATTAACACTTTCCTAGACACAATAATGATTTTCTTTGTTGCATACTTTATAACCTCTTTTTTTAATATTAAATTCCTGTATATTATCATGATACCTGCAGTTATAGCTGTTTTATTCTTTTTCATAAACACAGGCATCAGAATAAGAAAGTTAAAGCTTAAAGCCATGGAAGACGCCAATCCCCAGGTAAAAGAGATGCTCAGAACAGCTCATGACAACATGGATGAAAACAATCCCATGACAATGGCTCTTTTCCATGAGCTTAAAAAAAAGATGAGAAGTGTTTCCACTGGCAACCTGTTAGAATCAAAAAAGATAATAACCAGGATTATTAGTGCTGTGGCTGTTGTTTTCCTGATAATCTTTGTTTCCTCGCTTAATATTGACTTTAACAAGATAGATGTTCCTTTTGAAAAACTAAGATTCATGATACCCAGCGGAGGACAAGATGAACTTGCTGAAGGAGAAATCACAGACCTGGTGTTTAATGAGACAGAAGTTGTTTACGGCGATGCAAGCATTGCAAAGCTGGGCAATGAAGAGATAGACTTAAACATGAACCCCAGCATGAGCGAGATAGACTTTAACAAAATCAGCGAGGCAGAAAGAGAAGCTTTAAGAGAAGGAGGGCTTCCCCAGGAGATAGGGATTAATCCAGATGCTTTTAGCAGCCAGGAAGTGCTTGATGAGGCAGAGCAGGCAGCTAATTATAGCCAGAGGATAAAGGATATATGAGATAATAAATAAAATTAAATTTAAAATAAAAATTAAGTGCACGCAAAAAAAGCGTGGGAGAGGGTTAAAATGGCAAAAACAATTGAGAGTGTTCGTAATATTGAGAAGTTAAAAGACACTTTTAGTAATGTTGCAAAAGAGATAAGCAAGGTTATTGTCGGGCAGGAAGAGGTGGTGGAGCAAATCCTGGTAGCTATTCTGTGCGACAGCAATGCTCTGCTTGAGAGCTATCCTGGGCTTGGAAAGACCACCATGGTAAAAACCATTGGTGATGTGCTTGACTTGAAGTTCAGCAGGATTCAAAGCACACCAGACCTTATGCCCAGTGATATCACAGGCACCTATGTTATTGAGGAGGATAAAGGCAAAAAGGTTTTCAGGTTTCAGAAAGGGCCTGTGTTTTCTAATATTGTTCTTGCAGATGAGATTAACAGGGCAACACCTAAGACACAGTCAGCACTGCTGGAAGCAATGCAGGAAAAGCAGGTTACTGTGGGCAACCAGACTTTTGCTTTGGACAAGCCTTTTTTTGTGCTGGCAACCCAGAATCCTATTGACATGGAAGGAACTTACCCTTTGCCAGAAGCACAGGTTGACAGGTTCTTGTTAAAAATACTTGTTGATTATCCTAACTTTGATGATGAAATGGAAATCATTAACAGGTTTACCAAGTCAAAAGACATGGGAAAAGCCAGAACTCTGCTGAGCAAGGACTCATTAAAACTGCTTCAGAACCTTACAAAGCAGGTGCCTATAGCAGATGATATTAAGAAAAGAGCTCTTGAGATTGTTACCAAGACAAGAACAGAGAAAACCCTTATAGAGTATGGCGCAAGCCCAAGAGCAAGCATTGGCTTAATCCTGGCTGCAAAAGCCAAAGCCCTTGTTAATGGCAGAAAATATGTTAGTGCAAAGGATGTTGAGGAAATGGCTTACCCAGTATTAAGGCACAGGATTATCCTTAACTTCAAAGCTGAGAGAGAAGGCAAAACCCCTGATGATGTGATAAGGGAGATAATGAAATAAAGAGGATGGGTATGATAGACATAAGCTTCTTAAAGGAGCTCGACCGCTTTAACCTTGTTCTAAAGAAAAGAGTTTTATCCAGGTATCAAGGGGAAAGGCAGAGCCATGCAGAAGGCCAGGGATTAATATTTGCTGATTACAAGGATTACACTCCTGGTGATGATTTCAGGACTATTGACTGGAAAGTGTATGCCAGGACAAACAAGTTCTTTGTAAAGAAGTTTGAAGAAGAAAGAAACATGATTGTGCACATAGTTATTGATGCAAGTGCAAGCATGGATTATGGCAGGAAAATAACCAAGTTTGACTATGCAGGCATGATTGGGCTGGGCTTTGCTTACATGGCTCTTAGTAATAATGAGAAATTTAATTTTTCCACGTTTGCAGAAGGCCTGAATTATTTAAGAGCAAGAAAAGGCATGAACCAGCTGCTGGCAATCCTTGACATACTTGAGAAACTTAAGATAAAAGGCAAGACAGAGCTAAGAAAAACTTTTGATGAATATAAAAAGTATTTAAGGTCAAAGAGCTTTATGGTTATAATCTCAGACTTTCTTTATGATATTAATGAGATAAAAACTGTTCTTTCAAGATTTACCAAGCACGAAGTAATTGTTGTGCAGGTGCTTGACCCTGAAGAGAGAAGACTGGCTCTTTATGGCGATGTTGTGCTGGAGGATAGTGAGCTGCACACAAAGCTAAGAACATTCATTAGCAACAGGCTTATCAGGAATTACAGGGACAAGATAGAGCACCATATACACGCAATAAAGGATGTGTGCGAGCACCTAGGGCATGACTTTATAAGCATCACAACAGACAGGCCAATCTTTGAGACGTTTTATGCAACGCTGAGGACTTAGAAAAAATCATTTTTTCTTCTTCCTTGTAACAAACCAGTACCATATTGTTAAAAGAATTATTGTGAAGGCTGCTCCTATTAGGAACCATAAGGCTATGTTTGGCTCTGATGGTTGAGGAACAAACACTGTCTCTTTGATGGTTTCAACTACTGTTTCAGTTATTTTTGTGGTTTGAGTTAAGTTTTGAGTGATGTTCTGGGTTACATTAGAAACATTGGCTGCAAATGCGTCTGCTGCTTTGGGCAATTCAGCAGCTACCATGTCAGCACCTTCTCTTGCTATTTCTGCACCCATGCCTGCTCCTGCAATAGCTGCTTCTTCTTCTATTGTTTCTACAGTTCTGTCAACAAGCTCTCTTGTAATGCTTGGAGCAGCAGCAAGGGTTTTTGCAGCATCATACTTAAACACACTCATAAGCTTAAGAACACCAGCAGTTGCTAATGCTATTAATCCAACAGGAAGTATGCCTTTTAGTTTTTGCATAAAAGATTCTCTGGTAGTTTTCTTAGGAGCAATGATTATGAGCTTGTTAGCTAAGGAATAATGGTTTACTTCTTTGCCTTTTTCAGAATAATGAAACTCATCAACCTTGACCAGGTTTGATTTTAGAAGGTGCTGTAGGTTGTAATGAACAGTTGACAAAGGCAGTTTTAAGTCCTTAGCAATCTGGGTTTCTGTACCATCCTTTTTACTAAGCAAATCAAGAATTCTTCTGGAAGTCTTATTGCTAATAACCTTTGCTAACTCTCTTGACTCTGATTCTTCAAGTGATACAAGCAAAAAAGGGTCTTCTGGCATGTTGAATATGAGGAGGTTTTATGAGTATTTAAAGGTTTATATGGGTTTGAAAAGAATTGAAGTTATGAACAAGCCCGCAAGCTTTTTATAGCTCTTTATATTTCCTGCCTGCATGGACCTTTACCTTATACTGGCATTTGTAGCCATGTTTCTTTATGGCATAACCGCTATCATCTATAAGCTTGCCAGCAAAAGCATTGACCCTGTTTCTCTTACATTGTTTACATCTATCTTAATGACTCTTACTATCTTTGTTTTCTGGCTGTTTACAAAACAAAAACATATTACTCTGAAAGGCTTTCAATATGCAGGTGTTGCAGGCATTATTGCTGGGTTTGCATTTATTGCATTCATTACTTCTATTCAGCTGGGTAAAGTAAGCATTGCCACCACATTAAGAGGCTTAAGCTTTTTAGTAACAGCTCTTATAGCAATCCTGTTTTTAGCTGAGAAAATAAGTGTGGCAAAAGCAATTGGCATAGGGTTTGCTGCTATTGCAATTCTTTTGTTAACTTTGTGAAAAGAATATAAAAATAACAAATCAATTAACTCTTAGCAACATTCTCCCACAGATACTTATGATATCTTCTATAGCTGTCTGCTATCTCTTTGCTTTCTATCACAAATGCAAAGAATTCTTTTCCCCAGAGTACATTTGCAATCTTGTTTCCGTATATAAAAACAACTGTGGGGTTTCCGCTGAATTCTTTTGGAAGATACTTTGTGTGCATTATTTTTTCTTTTGTGATTAGGTGTTTTCTTAACTCTTTTAGCGCAAGGTTATACCATTCTGATTTTGCTTTTATTCTTCTCTTGTTATAGCCACTCCAGAAAAAAGGCAGTTTATCAGCTATGTATCCTCCTCCGCCTATAAAATGAGCTTTTTTATAGTTGAGTATGTCTTCAAAAACTGCTTTTATTCCCTCCAATCCTCTATATACTTCTGCTCTTATTTCTATATGTTTAAATTCATATTTTTTTGTTAGAACAGGAATTTCTTTTTCTACTTCCTCTTTGATTCTTTCTAAATCATGTTTTTGTTCGTCTATGTATCCAGCTATTTTCTTGGGGTGGGTTGTCTGAAAAAAGCGTCTTCGGTTTTCTGTAGTGTAGGATACTAAACCTCTTTCTATTAGTTTATTAAGAATATCATATATGTTTCTTCTTTCAATGCCTGTTTTCTCATGGATTTTATTTGTGGTTGATGAGCCAAGCTCTAATAAGGCATTGTATATCCTGATTTCTCCTTCTGATAATCCTACTTTTCTTAGTACTTCTATGGACATGCATAAAGTTAAGCACAAGGCTTATTTAAATATTATGGTATTGTAACAATACCACATAGCTTTAAAAGAGGCCGGACATTTCGCAGTGGTGAAATGAAAATATTACTCACATATTCAGCCTCAGATATAGGATACTATAATTTTGAAATGGTGCCGCCGATAGGAGTTATTTCACTAGTCTCAGTGCTTCCTGAAAAAGTAAAAGAAAAAACACATTTCCTTGATGCAAACATACTCTCAACAGAAAATGTGAAGGAATGGATAAAAAAAGAAAAGCCAGACATAGTAGGCATTAGCGCCTTGACATATGGGTACAAAAGCGCAATAGAAATAGGTAAAACAGCAAAGGAGAACAATGCAATTGTAGTGTTAGGGGGGACACATGCAACAAATGCGACTTTGCAGATTTATAATAAAATGCTCCTTTCACAAAGGCCTTTTGACCACCTGATTTATGGATTTGGAGAGTATGGTTTCCTGGGATTAGTAAATGACTATGAACGTTTTGGAGGTATAAGCTATCGTACAAGAGATTTTATTGGAAATATATTACAAAAGGAAACAAGAATAGAAGAGATACTAAAGAATGTAGAAAAAAGAGGCAACTATCATTTTGAGAGGGTATATGATGATAAACAGGCATTTGACTACTCAATATTAAGAGAAGCTAATGCTCCAAGCAAATACGGTGTAAAACTAAAGAAAATAGGAAAACTAAGCCAAGCATCAATATCCATGCCTATAATGACGCAGATAGGATGCGACCAGGCATGCAAGTTCTGCTGCATTCCAAAGGGAATAGTAAAAATCCCTGATAATGTGTTTGAAAAATCACTAGAAAACCTTTTGACACAAACAAACGCAGACCATATATGGCTAACAGACCCAAATCTTTTCACTTCATATGAGCATGTAAATAATGTTGTTAAGATTGTTAAAGATGTAAAAGAAAAAACAGGCAAAGATCCGGCAGCATGGTATCTTTTTTCAAGAGCAGACAGGCTTCTGGAAAAAAAGAATGTTGATTTGTTGGATGAATTAGGAAACATTTCTGTGCTTTTAGGGTATGAAAGCGGGAGTGATAAAATCTTAAAGTTAATGAGAAAGCATGAGACAAAAAAAGACATGCTAAAAGCAACATATAATCTTGCTGAAAAGGGAATTGAGATTATTTCAGCAACATTTGTTCTTGGAACCCCAGGAGAAACAAGAAAAACCCTGGAAGAAACCATTCAATTCACCAGGCAGCTCTCTCAAATAGGGAATATAAAATCCTTATTGTCTCAACCTGTTTATCCGCTGCCTGGTTCTCCTTATTTTAAGGAATTCATACAAGCATTAAGCCAAGTAAATCCTGCTTTAGCTGATGAATTGAAAGTTAATGATATTTTTGAAATGAATCTGTTAATGCCTTTGTTCCAAGAAGTAGCTCATCTGATGCCAAAAGGAGGAAAGTACGAAGAAAGACCATCTTACAGCGAATTAATAGATGCAAGAGAAGAAATGTTCAAAATAATTCCAAAAGGAGTTGAATTCTCTGATATAAAAAATGATTATTCATAAGATAAGCAATAGAATAAAGAAATACTCTGCAATAGCAGCAGCCTGTGCTTTATTAAAAGCATTTACACCAAGTGTTGTCAATGCAGATGACATCTCTAAAGGAATGAGAGGCCCTACTAACTGGCAGATTGATGAAAGAGTTTTTTATCTAAAAAACCAACAAGGTCTTGAATCACTGACAAACACTCTTTTCTTTAAATGCTGGGATAATACAAAGTGGGGATTTGCAATTGCTTCGTATAAATGGGGTTCTTCTGGCAAAGGAACCACAGATATCACGCTAGGCGGAGGCCCTCAATTTACTTCAGGAAACTTTTATTTTCTTCCTTATGCTGCCATCACTCTTCCAACAGGAGAATTAAGTAATCAAAGATTTGATGAAAAGATTGGTGTGCTGGCAACATATCTGAATGATAACAAGAAATTTGAAGTAGACCTTGCACTACAATATGCATTCACAGGAAAAAACAATCAAGGAATTAACCCGCCAAATGAATTATATGTTGGTATGGTAAGCGGAGGAAAACTCACAAGTAAAATAAGAGGAGTTGCAGGAGTTACTGTTTTAAGAAAAGATAATTCTGACTATTTGTTAAATTTAAGGTCTGTTTTAAGGTACACTTTCTCAAGAGCTGTACATATTGAACTTGTAGGTGATATGAGTATATCAAGCAATAATATTCCAAAAAAGAAAGATGTTGGTTTACAGCTCAGGTGGAATTTTTAACTTATCCCTAACTGCTTTTCTTTCTCTGCTATTTTAAGGGTTGTTTTTAACAATACTGATTAACTCTCAGCCTCTTATTAACCCCTTTCTCTAATGTTTTCTGTCTTTTCTTATGAACTCCAAAACCTATTTCTCTGTGGAATTTCGCTAATTGTTTTGCTCCTATATATATGCTCCACATATTGTGTCTTTCTGACCTTAAAGAAGGCTTACAATCATAACCTAATAATTTGAATAATTCATGAAGATATTTTATTTCTTTTTCATTTCTCATCTCAATTCGAACATATCTGCTTCTGTTAAAATAAGCAGTTCCTTCACCTATCATCATGCCTCGAATATAAGCTGCTGCTAGTTTCTTGTCATGTCTGCAAAGTTCTTTGATTTTGGGTTCAATTGCCAGAATTAAATCAATGAGTATAGTCTGGTTAAGGTTTATTATGTATTTAATAACCTTATTATAATAGCCTTCTTTCAAATTTACTTTATCTATTTCTAAACTTTTTCTTATCCCATCAAAATTTATGTGCTTGCCATTGGGAGTTATTACATTAACATAAAAATCATTGTTAGGAAAATAAGTTTTTATCCAGCGAATCATATGATTAATAACATTAATTTCTGAATTTGTAAACCTAAATTTTCTTGGTTTGGTTTTCCCGCTAAAACCAGTGTCTCCTTCAGCAAGGTATAAGGCATATCCTTCTACAAAAAATTCATCTACAAGGATTTCTTTATTCAAGATTAATTCTCTAAACGAGTGTGATCCTCTAGCAAAAAAAGCAGATATATCATTGTAAAGCTCTTCTTCAAGAACATTAACATCCTTAATTACTCTCAACAAGCGCTTAAACTTAAAGTATTTGTTGTGTCTAAACTCTAATCCTATCGTATTCGGACATATTTTTAAGTGTTTGTTAGCATATTTATTAAGAGAACCATATTTCTCTAAAATTTTATTCTTAATCCTTTGTTTAAATATCTTGCTTACTTTCGCATGGACAAGACAATTATTTTTTAAGTAATCAAAGGTTATTATTTTTGTTGAGTTCATTTTAAATCCTCCGCTCTTTTGGGATTTAAAATAAAGAACGAAAACAAAAATAATATTGGTATTTAAATACTCTACGTCAAGATGTCCAGTGGAATACGAATATTATTCGGGATTTATCCCTAATTTTTTCTCTACTTCAGCTACTGCTAATGTTGTTTTAATAACAGTGTCTGGGTTTAAACTCAGGCTGTGTATTCCTGCTTCTACAACAAATTCAGCCATTTCAACAAAATCCGAAATTGCTTGGCCACAGAATCCGATGTACTTGCCTTTTTTGTTTGCTACTGATATTACTTCCTTTAGAAGTTTCTTCACTGCCTCATTTCTTTCATCATATATCTCGTTTACCAGCTCTGAATCCCTGTCCAACCCAAGGGTTAGCTGGGTTAAGTCATTGCTGCCGATTGAAAAGCCGTCAAATATATCTAAAAATTCCTCTGCCAGTATCACATTACTGGGTATCTCGCACATGCCATAAACTTCCAAGCCATTCTCTCCCTGCACCAAGCTGTTCTCTTTCATTACTTGTATTACTTTTCTTGCTTCTTCTACTGTCCTGCAGAAAGGTATCATTAATTTTATATTGGTTAGTCCAAATTCATTCCTTGCTTTTAGCATTGCTTTGCATTCAAGAGCAAAGCCTTCCTTGTACTTCTCGCTGTAGTATCTTGAGGCTCCTCTCCATCCTATCATTGGATTGTCTTCTTCTGGCTCAAACAAGTGCCCTCCTATTAGATTGGCATATTCATTGCTCTTAAAATCACTCATCCTTACAATGACTGGTTTTGGATAAAAAGCAGCTGCTATCCTGCCTATGCCTCTTGCCAGCTTGTTAATAAAGAATTCTTCTTTATCATCATAGCCTCCTGTTAAAGCATTAATCTTTACTCTTAGTTTTTTATCTTCAATCTCATTAAACTTGATTAATGCAAGAGGGTGTATCTTTATCTCAGAGTTA
This sequence comes from Candidatus Woesearchaeota archaeon, assembly GCA_019322375.1. Lineage (GTDB taxonomy): Archaea > Nanobdellota > Nanobdellia > Woesearchaeales > SM23-78 > SM23-78. The sequence goes on along the minus strand of JAHWIP010000065.1, from coordinate 7,912 downwards.
ATAATAAATTCTTCTCTTGCCAGGCCTACTCCTTCATTTGGTATAAAGCTTTCTTCAAATGCCTTGCTTGGATTAGCAACATTCATCATTATCTTGGTCTTGGTCTTGGGCATTGAGCCAAGGTCATGCTCTACTTTCTCATATTTTAATAATCCCTGGTAAACCAGGCCTTGTGCTCCTTGGCTACAATCAATAGTCACTTCCTGGCCATCATGCAGGTTCTCTGTTGCATGCTCTGTTCCTACTATGCATGGTATTCCTAGTTCTCTGGATACAATAGCTGCATGGCATGTCCTGCCTCCGCGATTAGTCACTATTGCTCCTGCTATTTTCATGATTGGCTCCCAGTCAGGGTCTGTCATGTCTGTTACCAGCACTTCTCCTTCTCTGAACTGGTGAATGTTATGAACATCCTCTATCACTCTTACTTTTCCTTGCCCTATCTTTTCCCCAACAGACTCTCCTTTTACTAATAGATTTCCCTGCTCTTTAAGAACATACTGCACCAATTTGGTCATGTCCTTAAGAGAATGAACAGTCTCTGGCCTTGCCTGCACTACGAACAACTGCCTGGTAATGCCGTCCTTTGCCCATTCCAAATCCATTGGCTTGTGATGCCCTGCTTTTTCAGAGTAATGCTCTTCCACAATACAAGCCCATTTTGCAAGGGTCAGGATTTCATTATTACTAAGCACAAACCTTTTTCTGTCCTCAGAAGAAACCTGTACATTCCTGGTGCTCTTATTGCCATGAGTGTCATAAATCATTTTTATCTCTTTAGAACCAAGCCTTTTGCCAATAATTGGCTTAAAATTTTTTTTAAGGGTTGGCTTGAAAACTATGAACTCATCAGGATTAACAACTCCCTGCACAATGTTCTCTCCTAAGCCATAAGAAGCATTAATTAAGACTACATCTCTAAAACCTGATTCTGTGTCAATGCTGAACATCACTCCTGAGCAGGCTTTGTCAGAGCGAACCATTTTCTGCACACCAATGCTCAAGCCTATTTTAAAATGGTCAAAGCCTTTGTCTTCTCGATAGCTGATTGCTCTGTTAGTGAACAAGCTTGCAAAGCACTTCTTACAAGCCTCTAATAACTGGTGTTCTCCTTTAACATTAAGATAAGTTTCTTGCTGTCCTGCAAAGCTGGCATCTGGCAGGTCTTCTGCTGTTGCACTGCTTCGCACTGCCACATCAATATCATTTTTTTCAGGATTATAAGTTGCGCACAGGCTCTTGTAAGCCTCAACTATTTCTGTTTTTAAATCATCAGGAATCTCAGCAGTTCTAATCAAAACCCTGATTTTATGCCCTCTATCTTGTAAATCATGAATATTCCTAGGATTAAGCCCTGTTAATAACTTCTCCATCTCCTCCTTAATGCCAGCTTTTTCTAAAAGATAAAAATAAGCTTTTGCAGTTATTGCAAACCCATTAGGAACATTAACTCCTTTGCTTGTGAGCTGGGTGTACATCTCTCCAAGAGAAGAATTCTTGCCTCCTACTAATGGAGTGTCCTCAATACGTATCTGGTCAAACCACAGAATAAAAGCATTCTCTTTGTCCAAGTAAAGTTCACCTCTTTTTTATTGTTAACTCTATATAAAATGTAAATATGAGATAAGATTATATAAATGTTTTGATAGAAATGTTTATAAGTAAAAACATATTCCTCGCGTGCATGTCAAAGATTCTAAATCCTTCAACAGACACTCTTGTTAAAATAATTAGGAGTATTGAAAATCTTTCACCTGATATTAAGGCAGATAAAGCTAAACTAATTAAGAATGTATGGGATAAATGGGAATATAAAAATAAGGTTGTAAGTGAGCGTTCAAAAGGCAAGACCTTTCTGGAAAAATATGAAAGTGTTTATGGCAAATATGATAATTACAGGACTATGCTGCCATACTCTTTAGACCAGGATTTCAAGGAAAAAACAAGTGATTTAAATGCATGTATTGGCAGTTCTTCTTTAACAAGAGGAATATTTAGTAAGATAGGCAATCCTTTGGGGCTTGGAGCTGCTACTGCAGCCGCATATGGTGGTGGTTATTTACTTTTGATACCTTCATCTAAAAGTTCAAAAAAAATAAATAGAAGACAATTTATTAAAACGTTTGCTGGATTTGGAGCAGGGATAGGTGGGTTAATAGGTATTCTTCCAGGAGCAACTATTACCAATGATTTAGAAAGAGCTAAGGAAAACGCAATATATCTGGATAACATCTATGAAAAATATATAAACAAATAAAAAAAGATTATTTCTATTAATTTAAAAACCCAGAACTATCTTTCGAAAAACATATAAACAAATCTTTATTAAGCAGGATATATAAGAATTAAAAAAGAGTGGGTGAATAATGTCTAAGGATATCTTTGAGATAAGGTTTCATGGCAGAGGAGGGCAGGGTGCTAAGACTGCTGCTGCTTTGCTTGCAGAGGCTGCTATTGAGCAGGGCAAGTATGTTCAGAGCTTTCCTGAGTTTGGTGCTGAAAGGCAGGGAGCTCCTGTAAAAGCTTATACTCGTATCAGTGACAAGCCTATCTATCTTCATTCTGGTGTTACTCATCCTAATGTTGTTGTAGTGGTTGACCAGACTTTGTTGAAAAGCATTCCTGTGACAGAAGGCTTGGGTGATGACGGTTTGTTAATTGTTAATACTAATCAGTCTGTTGATGAAGTTAAAAGCATGATAGGTTTTAATGGCAAAATAATTGTTATAGATGCTGTTAAGATTGCTCTTGAAGAGCTTGGAAGGCCTGTTACTAACACTGCAATGCTAGGAGCAGTTGAAAAACTAACTAATTGTGTTGATTATGAATTCCTAAAAAACCATATGTTCAAGCACTTTGAGTATCACTTAGGCAAGGACCTGGCTGAAAAGAATGTTAAGGCTTTTGAAAGAGCTTTTAATGAGGTTAATGCATGACTGGTAAACTAAAGAACTGGAAAGAAATACCTATTGGAGGTAAAATCATTGAAGCAGGCAATAGCAAAGAGTATAAAACAGGTGACTGGAGGACTTTCCGCCCAATCCATATTCCAGAGCTTTGCACTAACTGCATGATTTGCTGGATGATATGCCCTGATTCATGTGTAAAAGTTGGAAAAGTTGATGACCCTAACAAAGGACACAAAGGAGTGAGTGATAAAGAGAATTTAGGCAACTTTGGTGGATTTGACCTGGATTATTGCAAAGGCTGTGGTGTGTGTGCAGAAGAATGCCCATTCAAAGCAATTGAGATGAAAGAGGAGAAGGAGTTTAAGGATTAAGAGGTAATAAAAATGAAAAGACCAGGTGTTGTATGGGTTTTTAGTGTTCTGATGCTGATAGGAATATATTTTAATCTGTGGAATGGAATCAGCCAGTTATTTGTTCTTGGAACTCTTAATGCTGTCTCGACCATCATTGGAATACTAACTTTAATCATTGTGGTGCCTTGGATAATTTTGCTGGTGAATTTCTTTACATTAAAGAAAAAAGCCAAGTTATGGGCTCATATTAGTTTTGGTACAGTAACAGGGCTTATAATAATAAGTTATATAATCTTTTTTGCTACAACAGGGCCTTTAGGAACAGCACTGGTTGCACCGCCTTCAATTATAGTTCTTGCTGTTTATATCTTTGTATGGTGGGCTGTTGTTGATTATATTAAAAAGAAAAAATTGGAAGGAAAACCTTTGTTTAATTGATTAGAATGGCAAAAAAAACCCGTAAAGCATTCACAGGTGCCCAGTGCACAGCTGAAGCTATGAAGCAGATTAATCCTGATGTTGTTGCTGCTTATCCAATCACTCCGCAGACTCCAATTATGCATTCTTTTTCCCAGTTTGTTGCTGATGGAGAAGTTGACACTGACTTGGTGACTGTTGAGTCTGAGCACAGTGCTATGAGTGCTTGTGTTGGTGCTAGTGCTGCTGGTGCTCGTGCTATGACTGCTACTAGTGCTAATGGCCTGGCTTTGATGTGGGAAATCGTGTATATTGCTTCTAGCACTAGATTGCCTATTGTTATGAATGTTGTTAACAGAGCCTTGAGTGCACCAATTAATATTCATTGTGATCATTCTGACAGCATGGGATGCAGGGATACTTGCTGGATACAATTGTATTCTGAGAATGGAGAAGAAGCATATGAAAACACTATCATGGGAGTAAGGATTGGTGAGCATAAAGATGTGTTGTTGCCTGTAATGATTTGCCAGGATGGATTTATAACCAGCCATGGAGTTGAAACAGTTGAATTGCTTGATGATGAGACTGTTAAGAACTTTGTAAGAGAGTATGCTGGTCATTATCCATTGCTTGATGTTGACAAGCCAGTAACTTATGGTCCATTAGATTTATTTGATTATTATTTTGAGCATAAAAGACAGCAAGTGCTAGCCATGGAGAATGCTAAAAGAGTTATAAGGGAAATATTTAATGAGTTTGGACAAATTACAGGAAAAAAATATGATTTTTTTGAAGGCTATAGATTAGCAGGTGCTGAAAAAGTTATTGTTTGCGCTAACAGCAGTGCAGGAACAGTACGAGTGGTTGTTGATGAGCTAAGAGAAAAAGGAGAGAAAGTTGGCTTGTTAAAGATGAGAGTTTTCAGGCCATTTCTTAATGAAATGGTTGTTGAAAAGCTCTGCCATGTAAAAGCAGTTGCTGTATTAGATAGGAGTGATAGCTTTGGAGCATTTGGAGGGCCAATCTTTAGCGAGATAAGAAGCAGTTTTCATGAAGAAAATGAAAAGCCTCACATAATTGATTATATTTACGGCTTAGGAGGAAGAGAGCTGGATATTGCCCAGATAAAAAAAGTGTTTAATGAATTAGAAGAAGTAAAAAAAGGAAATGTGAGTAAGAGAGTAAGGTATTTGGGAGTGAGGGAATAATGGCTAATATTAGAGAACTAGCACTGGAAGGAGAACGATTAGCACCTGGGCACAGGCTTTGCCCTGGGTGTGGTTTATCCATTATTGCAAGGGCTGTTATGAGAGGTACTAAAGACCCTATTGTTGCTAGCAATGCAACTGGCTGCTTAGAGGTAAGCACAACCATTTATCCTTACACTGCCTGGAATATTCCTTGGATACACAATGCTTTTGAAAATGCTGCTGCAACTATTTCAGGAGCAGAAGCAGCTTATGAAGTTTTAAAGAAAAAAGGCAAAGTTACAAAAGAGATTAAGTTCCTTGCTTTTGGAGGAGACGGAGGAACCTATGACATAGGATTGCAATCATTATCTGGTGCTCTTGAAAGAGGGCATAACTTTGTTTATGTATGTGTTGATAATGAAGGCTACATGAATTGTTTGAGCATTGATACTCTTATTATGGCTGAGAAAGGCTTGAAAAGAATAACTGAGATAAAAAAAGGAGAAAAGGTTTATGCTTTTAACCAGAAAAACGGGAATTTGGTTTTAAAGAGGTGCACAGGAATCTTTGATAATGGCATAAAGAAAATTTATGAGTTAAATACATTGCATCATTCAATAAAAGCAACTTCTAATCATCCTTTCCTTGTTGTTAACAGAAGCAGAAAGAAGAAAGAGAATAAGCTTGTCTGGAAAACCATAGCTGAACTAAAAAAAGGAGATGAAGTGGTTGTGTTAAAGAAGTCATTAGAAGGCAAGAGTTATGTTTTTCCTGCTATTAAATTATCTATGAAAGGAGATTATAAGGTTAACAAGATTAATGAAATTAAACTTCCAAAGAAGAGTACTCCTGAACTAATGGAATTCTTAGGATTGTTTGTTGGTGACGGCTGGATTAGAGTGCACAAAGCAGAGACTGGCTTTGCCCTACCAAGCAATACAAAAGCAAGGAGGAGATTAAAAGAGCTTTACAAAAAAATATTTAGGAAAGAGCTTAAGGATAATGATAAGAGTTATGCATACATCTATTCAGTAAATCTTGCCAAATTCATTGATTCATTAGGCTTTGGCAAAGGGGCCAGAAATAAGCTTGTTCCAAGCTGGGTTTTTACACTGCCACAAAAAGAAAAAGAGGCTTTTATCAAAGGGTTAATGCTATCAGACGGGTATAAGATAAGAAAAAGCCATAGATATGTGTCTGCAAGCATTGAATTGTTAAAAACTCTTAAATTATTATTGCAAACAATGAATTATAGAGTTGGTAAGATTCACCAGCAAAAAAAGAAAAAAGGAACTTATGTTGTTTATAGAGAATTATTAGAAGATTCTACTTACGGATATGTTTGTTTTAGCAAGAAAAAAGGCTCTGACGTTAAAAAATATCTATCCCAGACAAAACAAAGAGACTTCTTAGCAGACAATGAATGTTTTAGCTCTGAAAAAATAATTTCTATAAAGTTTGTTAAGGAAGAACCAACCCTGGATTTAAGAGTTGAAGGAGAGCATAACTTTGTAGCAGACGGAATAGTAGTGCATAACACAGGAATACAAAGAAGTTCAAGTACTCCTTATGGTGCATGGACCAATACATCCCAGGTAGGAAAAGTGCATAAAGGCAAAGAACAATTTAAAAAAGACTTAACAGCAGTTGTTGCAGGGCATCATATACCCTATGTTGCACAAGCCAGCCCACATAATTATATGGATTTAGTAAGAAAAGCAGAAAAAGCCTTTGCAGTCAAAGGACCTGCTTTTATCAATGTTCTAAGCCCTTGTGTTCCTGGCTGGAAATACCCAATGCAATTAACCCTTAAACTAGCAAAGATGGCAGTAGACACATGCTTCTGGCCCTTGTATGAAATAGACAACGGCAAATGGACCCTCAATTATGACCCAGGCGATAATAAAAAGCCAATAATCGAATGGCTTAAAATGCAAAAAAGATTCAGGCATTTAATGAAGCCAGAGAATGCGCACATAGTAGAAGAGTTGCAAAAGAACGTTGACACCCGCTGGGAAGAGTTGAAGAGGTGGTGTGGGAAGTAGTGATTATTTCTTAGGTTTTTTTTGTGATAACCATTCAGCCACATATTGCTCATATTTTTCTATGGGTTCCTTTGCATCCAAGTCATATTTCTCTTTTAACCACATTTCTAGAGTTTCGATTGCAAGCGTATGAGTTTCTTCATTCATCTTCTCACTTTCCGTTTCTATAGGAGTCCAAACATGGAATCTCGACATTTTGAGTTCTTGAGGCATGGGCTCATTAAAAATATCTCTTTTTGAATGAGTTTTGAAGAATTCTTCATCAACAAAGTTATTAACCACCAAAATATAATTTGGGTACAATAAACAAGATTCTCTTTGGTCTGGAGAAAGGTAACCATTCGCACGGAATTTCACTTCAAGAAATTGAACAACACCATTTTTATCAATAATAACAAAATCTGGTAATCTACGTACAAATGTTATCGGCGCATCATTATAATTAAGTTTAAATTTTCCGCCACAAGAAGTGATAAAGCTCTGTAGTTGTGTCAGCGGATTTACTGTGTTCTCTTGTCCTAATTTCAAGACGAAAAAACCTAAATCTCTAAAAAGTTCTTCTATAATTGTCTCAGAAATTGCTTTCTTAATCATTTGTTGAGTGAGTTTACCCATTTTTCTACTTCCCCCCAAACCACCCTACTTCTTCCATTATCTTATGTGCTGCTTTGTTGCTTGGCGGGTCGCCTCTGGCTACATTCACTGATATGCCTTCACCTACTGCATCAACTATTCTTGCTATTGCTTTGTGTGTGAAGCCTGGGCATAATAAGAATGAGTGTACTCCTTGTTTTTCTGCGAGTTCTTTGGCTATTTTTACTGCTTCATCATCTGTTCTTACAAATACTGTTGTAAACTCGTAAAGAGATGTTTTCATGACGCTTCTGTGCTTGGCTGGGTCTGCATCAGGAACATGCGCTATGAATACTGCTTTGAATCTTTTTTCAGTCATAGAAAACAGCAATCTTGCTTATTTTATATATTTTGGGTTTTTA
>JAHWIP010000064.1 GCA_019322375.1 Candidatus Woesearchaeota archaeon | reverse complement strand
TAGAAAAAAGATTATTTGAATGGAATAAGAAGAATCATGAACCCCTAAGACAGCAATATATTCTTGGACAGTTAAGATATGCAAAACAAGGCAAAGAAGTAAAGCCTCCTCCTAACTGCGACAACCTTGGCTATTACAAAGGCTTTAGAGTGTGCAAACCAGAAGAAATATGCAATCAGATAAAGAATCCTTTGCAGTATGCAAAGAAAAGGGAGCGGGGCGCCCGATCTGTGAAAAGAAAAACAAAGAAGAAATAGCTGGTTCTCTCCTGACCAAATACAGCAAGCTTACGAGAGAGTGATTTATTCTTAGTAAACTATTTATATTAGCTATGCTTTTCTATCACTTCCGACGGGGGTTTTTTTAGAAAAGTTTATAAATCTTTCGATCAAGAATTTACTTAATTAAAAATAGGATTTTTATTTGGTTTACATAACGCCGAGGGTGGGATTCGAACCCACACACCGAGACTTCATTTGCGTTCGTCTGGTTTGGGAGGTTTTCTGCACTCGGCTTATTTCTCCTTTTTAAAAATGAAACAAACCCAGTTGCAGCCTCCTGCCCTACCTGATTAGGCTACCTCGGCAATATAATACTCACATGATTATTTTAATTTCTACAGTATTTAAAGATGAGAAGGTTATCCCCTCTGCTAACCTACCACCTCCTATTAAGCCCTTTTATTATCTTCTAATCTTTGTATCACCTCACAATATTTTTTTATTGAATATATTTGAATATAAAGGGCTTAATAGAAGACAGCTTTCAGAAAAAGCCGACTTCTACTAAGTCTTTTACAAGAGGAGATAACAAGAGTGTTTATAAAGTTTTCTATGTGTTTATTGTTCATAATCTTTTTACTTTCATATTATATCAAAAGTATATTATTAATAGTATAATACCGAAAGGTTTAAATATTATTGCATCCCATAATAATACTATGGCTAAGAAAGTTTCTCTAATGGGGTACGGGTGTTTAAGATGTGGTCATGAATGGCTACCAAGAAACAAAAATAACGAACCAAAAGTATGCCCTAAATGTAAGAATCCTTATTGGGACAGGCCAAAAAAAAACAAAAAATTTTCGAAAAAATCGGAAAATATCAAGAAGGCACAGGACAAATGTCTACGTAAAACTTATAAAACCTTAGGTAAAGGAGCATTAAAATGATTAAAAAAAAGAAGAGAGAAGCACTCACAGTCACTCGATTAATAAACGAAGTTTTAGTTAATCAACTAAGCATATCCTTAAGACAAATTGTTAATGATACTTCTTTTGAAAAGTATACCGGTTCAAAAAGACCTGATTTATTAATTTCAGAATTTGAGTTTGATGGAGAGAATGAAGAACAATATATCAATAATTTAGTAGCTTATGCAGAAGTGAAAGATGAATGTTCTATTGATGATTCTGATTGGAAAGATGCCATTAAACAAGGAAAGATAAAATCTAAAAAATTAAATTTACCTTTTTTTATAGTTACAAATTGTAAAACTTCTATATTTTATAACCGAGAAACGGGAAAAGAAATAACATTAAACAAAAACCCAATAAGAGAATTTCAGACAATTGATATTCTTAGATTAATAAAAAACAAATTAAAAAAACAACCAACTTTAAATAATATCCAAACAAATGTAGATTCTATCTCTACTATCTCAGAAGCTATTTTTAATAAAAAATTATGGGAACTAGCAAATATTTATAGAGGAATAAACTTTAAAGATAACCAAGAAAAAATAGATTTTACAATTGGTTTTATTTCTCTTGAATTTTTTGAAGAGAAAACACAAATTGAAAATAAAAAAGATGAAACCGAAATATACTGGTCTGACTGCGATGATAAAAAATCAGAAAAAGTCGTAGCAAACTTATCAAAGTATATTAATAGGTTAGAATCTGAAACTCAATTTAGTGAATTTAAAAAATTGATGGAATCTGTAAGAGTTTCTATTACGGGGGAAGGTGGTAAAAAATCCCTTGTAGAAAAAGAAGACGTTAAGAAGATTTATGATATTATTAATTCGATGCGTCCCTTACATGGATGTGGTTTTGATTTATTTGGAGCAGTATATGAAATGTTTGCTTCAAGTAAAGAGAAAAAAGAGTTTGGTGAATATTTTACCAGAAGACATTATGCACACATTTTAGCAAAACTTTTACTTAAGGATGAAAAATATTTCAATAGAGATAAAAAGTTTAAGATATTAGACCTTGCTTGTGGAACGGGGGGGTTTCTGACAGAAAGTTATAAAATTTTAATTAATCATTATGAATCTACAAAAACTTATGATAAAAATGCTAAAAAATTTTTAGAAAAAGATTGTTTTTATGGTATAGATGTAAGAGAAGATAATATTTCAAGAACTAAACTAAATATGTTCCTTGTCGGTGATGGACATACAAACATGTTCCCATACAATACACTTCGACATAATTTTAAGGACCAAGAATTTGATTATATAATTACTAATCCGCCATATGGAAATGGAACTATAAAAGCAGAAACTCCTAACATTTCAACAACAAGAACAGAAATTGCATTTTTATGTAAAATTATTAAGTTACTTAAAATAGGTGGTAAGGCTTGTATGATTACCCCCGACGGAGTTCTTGAAAATCCTACCTATTCGCTTTTTAGAAAAGAACTTTTGGAAAAATGTAACATTAATGCAATCGTTTCATTACCAAAGTTTGCATTTGCACCATATACTAAAGAAAAAACTTATGCTTTTTTCTTCACAAAGAGAAGTTCAAAAATAACTAAAATTCAAAAAGAATCTATATGGATGTATATTATTGATAATGACGGTTTAGCTAATTCTGATAAAAGATTTCCAACAAAGTTACGAAACAATAGAAACGGTTGGTTACATGATGAAATATCGGGCTGGGTTAGTACCGACGGCGAAGAGATGCAAGGGTTATTAGAAGAGAGATGGTTAAAATACGATGATTCAAGTACAAATGGAACAGAATGGATTGATGAAAAAGGCATTAAAAGGAAATTAAGGAAAGGTGCTTTTATTTTAGCTAATAAAATTATAAGGGATAAATACATTACTTTACTGCCTGAATATTATCTTAGACCATACGAACCAAAGTATATTTCAATTAAAGAATTAGATTCAGAAATAAAAAAAATAAATTCTGCTTTAGATGAACTGAAGACAAAATGAAAATTAAATCAATAGCTAAAATCATTCAAGGACATCAAATTACAGATGAAGAATTGTATAAACACACAGGAGATATAAGAGTGCTTACTGGTAAAAACAATATAAAAGGATATTGGGGCAACCAAATAGTGGGGGAAGAAGATTTACCTTGTATAACTTATCCAACCAAAGCAAATTCAGGAGAAGCTTATGTACAGGAAACTGTTTTTGATGCAAATAACACTGCTGTATTGATACCTTATTCAGAATGGCGTGATGAAATAAATTTAGAGTGGTTGTCATTTAAACTTCCATCAATTTTTTTACAAATTCAAACTAGTAAAGGAGGGGTAAGCTATTTAAATAAAGAAATTATTGAGGAATATGATATAGCGATTCCAAAAAAAGAAATTCAACTTAATGAGCTAAAGTACTACAATGAATTAAAAAATTTAAAATTAGAGTTAGAAAATATTAAAACTTTAATAAATAAAATAAAACAACAAAACATCCTTTTTGATGATAAATTAAATAAGGAGATAATATTATCAGAAACATTAGATTATGTTAGTAGAAATGATAGTCTATCCGAAGAGGGGTTATATAAACGAAGCCAAAGTATTGAAAAATCAAAGAAAAAAATTACGGTGATTTCTGGTTCTATTGATGGTTTTTATGGATATGCCCCTTTTGATAAATCTTTACATGTAGTAGAAAATAGGTCTTGTTTACAAGTAGTTACTAGAGGAAACGCAGGACAACTAAGATTTCTTCCTAAAGGCATTTATGCAACTAATACAAATTCTATGTTGTTAGTTATAAAAGAATCTAAGAAAGATGAACTTGGTATAAACAATCTAAAAGAAGAAGAAATTTATTTGAAGTTTTTAGAGATTTATTTGTATCCTTTTTTTAAAAATTATTCTTCAAGCGCTGATCTTTCGGTTTTTCCATTAACAGAGGCAATAAAAAATGTAAGTATAGATTTTATTAAATATGGTGTTGAAATTATAAATATTGTTAATAAATTCAGAACAATCGAAAAATATGAAAATAAAATTGGAGATATATTAAACGAAATTAATTTACTTCTTAATAAACAAGTTACTAATGAGAATAAATAGATTTTTAACACGGGATCCTTACTTTATAAATAGAAGGTACTTGATACACAAAGCCATATTAACACAAACATTTATAAATACCCCCCTGCTTTTTCTCCTGTATTTGGGTGGTAATGAACCTAAATCAGGAAAAGCCTGAAAAGAAAGCCCTTTTCAGTACGCAAGGACGAATATCTATCTATTCTGAGTGTCTTCTATAGGGTTTTCCATAAAAGGCTTTTTATCATACATGTAAATCATTACTCCTAGTTATCTAGGAAACATAAATCAATATACAATACATGAAGTGATATCATGCCCGACACAAAGAAGCCAAGAAAAGGAAGCATGGGTTATTGGCCTAGAAAAAGGGCTAAAAAGATTTACCCTCGAATTAGAGGGTGGTCTAAGCAGGCTTTTGATACCTGCTCTTTGCTGGGCTTTGCTGGTTACAAGGCTGGCATGACCCACATTATCGGGGTTGATAACAAAAAAACATCACCTTCCAAGGGCGAGGAGATACGCCTGCCAGTGACAGTGATTGAGTGCCCGCCCATTAAAATCTTTTGTGCTCGGTTCTACAAAAAAAATGCTTATGGCTTGTTTGCTGCCAAAGACTTTTTCTTTAAACCTTCCAAAGACCTTCAACGCAAGCTTTCTCTTCCAAAAAAATTCCCTGATATAAAAGAGCTTGACAAACTTAACCCTGATGATTATGCAGACATCTCTGTGCTTGCCTACACCCAGCCAGTCCTTGCAGGCATTGGAAAAAGAAGACCTGAGGTTTTTGAATTAAAGCTTAGTGGAACTAACAAGGACAAGCTTGAGTTCGTAAAAACCCGTGCTGACAAGGAAATATCTGTTGATGAAGTGTTTAAAGAAGCCCAGACAATTGATGCTCATGCAATTACCAAAGGCAAAGGAATACAAGGGCCTGTCAGAAGGTTTGGCATAGGCTTAAAACATCACAAATCAGAAAAAGGCAGAAGACAGCCTGGAAGCAGAGGCCCTTGGAAAGCCCAGCAGCACATCATGTACAGAACTGCCTACTCTGGCCAGACTGGTTTTCACCAAAGAATGCAGCACAGTCTTCAAATAATCAAGATAGGGGATAAGCCAGAAGAAGTTAATCCTAAGGACGGGTTTCCTCATTATGGCAGGATAAAAACAAAGCATTTGCTTGTTAAAGGCTCTGTGCCTGGAACCAAGAAAAGGCTTGTGCTATTAACCCAGCCTTTACGGCCAGCTAAGAAAGAGGAGCCTGTTCCAACCATTACTCATATTAGTTTGCAATCAAAGCAAGGAAGATAAAGTGAGAATAAGACATAAGGAAGGATAAAGAGGAAAAAGGAAATAAAAAAGACAAGGCAATGATAAAATGAAACTCAAAGTGCTTAGCATAGGAGGAACTGAAATAGGAAACATAGAATTACCAGTCCAGTTTTTAGAGCCAGTAAGAGAGGACCTTATTAAAAAAGCAGTTTTAGCCATCCAGAACAATAAGAGGCAGGCTTATGGTGCTTTTGAAAAAGCAGGCAAAAGATCTTCTGTTAGGATTTCAAAAAAAAGAAGAGATTATCGCGGCAGTTATGGAAGGGGCATTAGCAGGGTGCCTAGAAAGGTTCTTTCAAGAAGAGGAACCCAGATGTACTGGGTTGGGGCTTTTGCTCCTGGCACTGTTGGCGGAAGAAAGGCACACCCTCCTAAGGCAAAAAAGGTTTGGGAGTGGAAGATTAATATTAAGGAAAAAAGAAAAGCCATCCGTTCTGCAATGAATGCAAGCATGAACAAAGAACTGGTTGTTCAGAGAGGGCACCTGGTTCCTAAGAGTTATCCTTTTGTGCTTGAAGAAAAGCTGGAAACCATCAGCAAGACCAAGGACCTGCTTGGAGCATTACGAAAGCTGGGTTTTAAAGACGAGTTAAGAAGAGCAGGAACAGCCAAGATTCGCTCTGGCAAAGGCAAGCTAAGAGGCAGGAAAAAAAAGATTAAGAAAAGTGTTTTGCTGGTTGTGTCTGATGCAAAGCAGATAAGAAAAGCAGGTGATAATATTCCTGGCGTGGATGTTGTTAATATTAAAAGATTAAATACAGAGGTGCTTGCTCCTGGCGCAATGCCTGGCAGAGCAGCTATTTTTACAACCAGAGCTCTTGAAATTTTAAAGAGCGGTTTGTTCTTAAAGGATTATAAAGGTGAGAGTAAGAAAAAGGTTAAGGACAAAAAGCCAAAGAAAATGAAGAAAGTAAAGAAGGTTAAGAAAAAGAAAGAGAAACCCAAGCAAGGAGCAGTTAAGAAAGTTGAAGTTAAGGCTGAGGCTAAAAAATGATTATCAAGTATCCTTTATCAACAGAAAAAGCAATTCGTCTGATGGAATCAGAGAATAAACTGGTTTTTGTGGTCGATAACAAAGCCAACAAGCAGGAAATAAAAAAAGCTGTTGAAGAAAGATTCAATGCAAAGGTTGTGCAGGTCAGAACCATTAATGATTCAAAAGGAAGAAAAAAAGCATATGTCAAGTTTTCACCAGAGACACCTGCTATTGATATGGCAACAAGGCTGGGGTTGATGTAAGATATATGATTTATGCAAGGTGAATGCCAATGGGAAAAAGATTAACTCAACAAAAGCGAGGAAAAGGAAGCCCGACTTATACAAGACCTAGTTTTTGTTTTAAAGGGCAGACCAAGACAGGCGCGGATGGGACAGTTGTTGTTGCAGGGCTTTTGAGATGCAGGGCGCACACTGCGCCTCTTGCAAAAATAAGGTATGATGATAACACCACTTCACTAATAATTGCTCCTGAAGGAATAAGAGCAGGACAAAAAATAACCATTGGCGGCAAAGAGGTAAAGCTTGGAAATATCTTGGAATTAAGGAACATCCCTGAGGGCACCAGTGTTTTCAATATTGAGAGCAAGCCAGGAGACGGAGGCAAGTTTGTAAAAGCCGCAGGCATGAGTGCAAGAGTGGTGGCAAGAACCCAGTCCAAGGTTACTGTTCAGCTTCCTTCAAAAAAGTACAAGCATTTTAATCCAAAATGCAAGGCAGGAATCGGAGTGGTTGCTGGCGGAGGAAGACTTGAAAAGCCTCTTTTCAAGGCAGGAAGAAAATTTTACAAGATGAAGGCTAAGAACAAGTACTGGCCAAGTGTTTCAGGCACAAGCATGAATGCTATTGCTCATCCTTTTGGAGGCACCAAGAGCAGCCACAAGGGAAGGCCCACGATTGCCCCAAGAAGAGCCTCTCCTGGAAGAAAGGTCGGCATGCTAAGGCCCAGACAAACAGGAAGAAAAAGAGGCAAGAAAAAATAATAATCTTAATGATGCTATGCTGATGAGGAGATGATAAAATGATGAAAAAAGCTTTTAGCTATAAAGGCAATAACCTGGAAGAGTTAAGAAAGATGAGCCTTACAGAACTAGCTGCTTTGCTGCCCAGCAATGCAAGGAGAAAAATTCAGAGGCTTGGCGAACAAGAGAAAAAATTCATTAAAAAAGTGCACACAAGCAAGAAACCGGTCAAGACCCATCTTAGAAGCATGATGGTGCTTCCCTCCATGGTTGGCAGGACTGTGATGGTTCATAATGGCAAAGGCTTTCAGTCAGTTAACATTATTGAGGAGATGATTGGGCACAGACTAGGAGAGTTTGTGTTTACCAGAACAAGAGTTGCTCACAGCGCTCCTGGAATAGGAGCCACAAGGTCAAGTGCAAGTTTATCAGTTAAGTAAGGATTAATGGCTAAGGAAAAATGAGATACAGATATGCATTCAAATCAGACAAAGAAAACCTTGTCAAAGCAGTTGGCAGGGACTTAAGTATTTCAACCAAGCAGGCAGTAGAGTTATGCTCGTTTATTAAGAAGATGCCTCTGGCAAAAGCACGGGCCATACTGGAAAAAGTAAGAAACAAGCAATTGGCAGTTCCCTTTAAGAGATTCACAGACGGAGCAGGGCATAAACAAGGAAAAGGAATATGCGCTGGCAAATACCCTTATAAGGCGTCAAAGCAATTCCTTAAACTGTTGAAAGCCCTGGAAGCCAATGCACAGAACAAAGGCTTGAGCTCTAACCTTAAGATTATTCATGCATGCGCTCAGAGAGCAGCAACCCCTCTGCATTACGGCAGAAAGAGAAGCATAGTGATGAAAAGGACTCATGTTGAGCTTGTAGCAGAGGAGATGGAGTATGTGAAGAAAGAGGAGAAAGCAAAGACAAAGAAGGAGGAGAAAAGAGAAGAAAAGCAAGAAGAGAAGCAAGAGGAAAAGAAGGAAGAGAAAAAGGGGGAAGAGAAAAAAGCCAAGGAAAGGACAGTTAAGCCTAAACCTGAAATAAAAAAGAAAACTGAGAAGAGGAAAGAAAGTAAAGAAACTAAAAAAAAAGAAAAAACTAAAGAGAAAAAAGCAACCAAACCCAAGGCAAAAACCAAGGAGAAAAAAGAAAAATGATCGAGAGGAAGTTTATCAACCAGAACATAAAGGAATTTGAAATTAAGGAGTATATTAGAAACAACCTCAGCAGGGTCGGGCTTAGTGATGTTAAGCTTCAGAGAACTCCTCTTGGTGAGAAGATTATTATAAGCACCAGCAGGCCAGGCCTTGTTGTTGGAAGGTCAGGCACCAACATCACAAAACTAACCCAGGACTTGAAAAAGGTTTTCAAGCTTGAGAATCCCCAGATAGAAATAGATGAAGTCACCAGCATTGGCCTTGATGCTAACATAATTGCTGAGATGATAGCTAATTCACTTGAAAAGTTTGGCACAACCAGGTTTAAAGGAGTTGGTCACAAAGCAATGGCAGATGTTATGGGTGCAGGAGCTCTTGGAGTTGAAATCCTTATCTCTGGCAAAGTGCCTAGTGACAGGGCCAAGACCTGGAGGTTTTACCAGGGCTACTTAAAGAAATGCGGGGATGTTGCTGTTTCAGAGGTTAAGGTTGCTTATACAGTGGCCAAGCTTAAAAGCGGAACCCTTGGAGTAAAGGTAAGCATTATGACTCCTGATATTGAACTGCCTGATAAGATAGGGGTTGTGAAGAAGCAGGAAGAGATTGTTGAAAAGGTTGAAGAGGTAGAGGATAAGGCAGTGCAGCAAGAGATGGAGGAAAAAATTCAGGAGCTGAGCTCTCCAGAAGCAGATAAAGCTCCAGAAGCAGGTAAGGAGAAACTGGAAAAGCAAGATGAACACAGGAAAAAACCAAGGGCAGGCGCAAAAAAAAGAACAGGTTTAGGAACAAAAAAAAAGAAGCAGCAAGAGAAAGTTGAGCAGAAGAAGAAAGGTGAAAAGGAAGACGAAAAAAATCAGGAGGTAAAAAAATGAAGTTCAAGGAACTCCTTCAGATGAGCAAGACTGAGCAGGATGAAAAGCTGAAAGAATTAGAGCTGGAATTAATCAAGCTTAATGCTCAAGTTGCAACAGGCACCCCTCCAAAGAATGCAGGACAGCTGAGAAGGGTAAAAAAAGATATTGCCAGGCTTATGCTTTTAAAAAGCTCTGATGAAAAGGGCTTGCCCAGGAAAAGACTTGCAATGCCAGAATCAGGAGCAAAATCACAACCAGGACAATCATTAGTTCAAAAAACAAGCATGAAAACAAAAACAAATACAAGTGCAGATACAAAACCAAGCACAAAACCAAACCAGATAAATAAGGAACCATTGAAAAAACACGAAAATAAAAAAAAATGAGCAAGACATGCAGTACGTGTGGGCTGCCAAAAGAGCTTTGCATTTGTGAAACAATTGCAAAGGAAAGTCAGAAGATAGAGGTTGGGATTGTTAAGAAGAAGTTTGGGAAGAGAAACACAGTGATTAAAGGGATTAATCAGCATGAAATCAACCTCAAAGAATTGGCTAAGAAGCTTAAGACCAGGTTTGCCTGCGGAGGCACAGCCAAGGACGGAGTGATTGAGCTTCAAGGGGACCATTTAAAAAAAATTAAGGCAGAGCTTGTAAAGCTCGGTTTCAGCCCAGACACAATCGAAGCAAAGTAGATGCTTAATTGATAAGGCGAGGAGAACATGAGCAAGAGTTATCCAGAGGAATTTATAGGCAGGAGAATAAAAGTGATTCAAGCCAGCAATAACAGCCTTAAAGGCACAGAAGGCACAATCATTGATGATACAAAAAACACTTTCAAAATAATAAATGATAAGCAAGAAGAAAAGATTTTGCTAAAACAAGGATGCGTATTCCTTGTTGATAACAAGGAGAAAGTTCAGGGCAAGGACCTTCTCCAAAGGCCAGAGGAGAGAATTAAGCCTAGAAAATAATTCAAAAAAGAAAACGAAAACGAAAAGAAAAAAGAAAGAAAGGAAAAGCAAAGAAAAACAAAAATAAAAGAAAAAGACTTTGGAGAGTCAGGATAAAATGAAAAAAAAAGGAATCGGCTTGAAAGTAACACCCAGAAACAAGAAGTGCTCTGATAAGAAGTGCCCTTTTCATGGAAATGTTGGTGTAAGAAAAAACACCTTTACAGGCCTTATTACCAGTGATAAAATGGCAAGAACCGTGACTGTTGCCTGGGTTAGAAGGGCGTATCTCCCCAAGTATGAGCGGTACGAGAAAAGAAGGAGCAGGCTTAAAGCTCATAATCCTGAATGTATTAATGCTAAAAAAGGAGATGTTGTTATGATTGCTGAAACCAGGCCCTTATCCAAGACCAAGAATTTTGTTGTTGTAGAGGTGCTTGGCAAGGAAACAAAAAAAGAAGCTTTGAAAGAAGAGGCTATACAAGAACAAGAAACAAAGGGAGTAGGAGAAGCAGGGGAAGCTGAAAAAAAGAAAACAACGCCTGAAAAAAATAGATGAGATGAAATAAGCAAAAATGAAAGCCACTAAAGCGCGCATCACAAAAGGACTTCAGAAAGGCTCATTAGTTGAAACCTGTGATAACTCTGGAGCCAAGGTGCTCAGGTTAATCTCTGTTAAAAGGGCAAAGACTGTGAAGGGACGAAACCCGTCAGCAGGGGTTGCAGACATGATTCAGGCATCTGTTGTTAAAGGAAGGCCTGACATGAGAAAACAAGTGGTTTTCGCAGTTATTGTGCGCCAGAAAAAAGAGTATAGAAGGGCAAACGGCGTCAGAGTCAAGTTCGAGGATAATGCTGCTGTTGTGCTTAAAGATGATAAAGGAAATCCTAAGGGAACCATTTTCAAAGGACCTGTGGCAAAAGAAGTTAATGAGAAGTGGCCTGGAATAGCAAAGATAGCAAACCTGGTGGTGTGATCATAATTGATTAAGACTTACCAAGACTGATAAACATGAAGAAAAAGTTTTCAACCAAATGGAAGGAGAGCAGGCAGCCAAGAAAACAGAGAAAATACAGGCA
Source organism: Candidatus Woesearchaeota archaeon (assembly GCA_019322375.1). GTDB lineage: Archaea > Nanobdellota > Nanobdellia > Woesearchaeales > SM23-78 > SM23-78. Next base: position 9,058 of record JAHWIP010000064.1, on the reverse strand, counting down.
TAATGCTCCTCTTCATATAAGAGGGAAATTCCTTAACATTCACATAAGCAAAGACCTTGCCAAAAAGCATGGTTTGAAAAGGATTAGGGCAAGAGCCGGAGACAAAGTTAAGGTTATGAGGGGGAAGTTTAAAGGAAAAGAAGGCAAGATAGAAGCCCTGAATTCAAAGAAGAGCAGGGTTGTGATAACAGGTATTGAGGTTTCAAAAAAAGACGGCTCAAAGAGCAAGCCGCCAGTACATGCTTCCAATCTTTTAATCATTGAAATCAATTTGGATGATAAGAAGAGAATAAAGAAAAAAGGCAAGGATAAGGATAAGGACAAGGATAAAAAAACAAAGGTTTTGAAAAATGGTTAAGAATCATATTAAAAGAATAAATGCGCCGCGAAATTGGAACATCTTTAGAAAGAGGCATGCCTTTATAACAAGACCCAACCCAGGCAGAGACCTGTCTTTAAGTGTTTCTCTTAACACGGTTCTGAAAGAACTGCTTAACAAAACAAAAACCACCAAGGAGTCCAAACATCTGATAAAGAAGCAGGGGGTTTTTGTTAATGGAAAGAGGCGCTATGATTACAAATTTCCTGTGGGCTTTCTTGACATTGTTAGTTTCCCTGGCATCAAGGAGCATTACAGGCTCATGGTTAATGAGAAAAACAAACTCTTTATGTTAGAAATCAGTGATGAAGAATCCAAGTTAAAGCTTTCAAAGATTCTTAATAAAAAGCAGCTGCAAAAAGGCAGAACCCAGATTAATTTTACAGACGGCAGGAACATTACTGTTGGAAAGGACAGCGAGATTCTAAAACAGGCCCGGACCAATGACTGCGTGCTGTACACAGTCCCTGGCCAAAAGGCAAAGCAGGTGCTTAAACTGGAGAAAGGAGCCTTGGTTTATCTTTACAAAGGCAAACACACCGGGCTCCTGGTTGTTGTTGATGAATTTGACAGAGACAACATTGTTTTTAAGCTTGGCAAAGACATTTTTGAAACAAAAAAAGCATACGCCTTTGTGGTAGGCAAGGAAAAGCCAGTAATAACCCTTGGCAAGAAATAACATAAAAAATGAATTCAAAAATGAGGGATATAAGGATAGAGAAGCTCACCCTTAACATAGGGGCTGGCAAAGAACAGGCAGTGCTGGATAAAGGAACAACTTTATTAAAGAACATTACAGGCACAGCGCCTGTTAAGACCATCACTCAGAAGAGGATTGCTGGCTGGGGTTTAAGACCAGGGCTTCCAATAGGGTGCAAAATAACTCTTAGAAAAATAAAAGCCAAGGAACTCATTCCAAGACTGCTGGCAGCCCGCAACAACATGCTCTCTGAATCTAATTTTGATAATTACGGCAATGTATCTTTTGGAATTCACGAATACATTGATATCCCTGGTGTTAAGTATGACCATAAAATAGGCATCACAGGGCTGCAGGTTTCATTTACCCTTGAGAGGCCTGGATTCAGGATTAAGAAAAGAAAGATTATGAAGAGAAAAATTCCAAGAAAACACAGAATATTCAAAGAACAAGCTATTAAGTTCATGAAAGAGAAGTATTTGGTTGAGATAGAAGAGGAAAGAGCAGAGGAGTAGAATAAACAGGGAAAGGCAGGAATAAAATAAAACAGGAACAAGGCAAGAACAAGATAAGGCAAAAAGAAAAAAGAAGCAAGATAAAAAGGAGCAAAAAAATGACCACCAGCCACCATGCAAAAGTGTTGAAACAAATAAAGGATAAGCCTGCAAAATATGAGAAATTCCTTAAACACAATGTCCCCAGAAAAAGAAAGTTTGGAAGAACCACAAAGAAGTGCAGGCGGTGCGGAAGAACAGCAGCGCACATAAACAAGTATGGTTTGCATTTCTGCAGGCAGTGCTTTAGAGAGATTGCTCACAAAATCGGTTTTAAAAAATACAGTTGAGGTTTTAAAGAGGTAAAGCAAAATGAGTTTAAATGATCCCCTGTCAAATGTGCTGTCATATATTGACGCCTATGAAAGGGCAGGCAAGAAAGAAGTGATTACAAGGAATAATTCAAAGACCATAAGAAAGGTGCTTAGCATAATGCAGGACCATAAATACCTTGGAGGGTTTGAAGAAATAAAGGATTCAAAAGGCAGCTTCCTAAAAATTCATTTGATAGGCAGCATTAACAAGACAGGAGTTGTCAAGCCCAGGTTTAGTGTGAAGAAAGATTCTTTTGAAAAGTTTGAGAAAAGATTCCTGCCTGCAAAGGATTTTGGAATCTTGATTATAAGCACGTCGCAGGGAATGATGACCCACACAGAGGCAAAAAAGAAAGAAATAGGGGGCAGGCTGATAAGTTATTGCTATTAAGTATTATTGGAATAACCAAATCAAAAATGAAAACAGACTTAAGAGAAGAACTGGAAATCCCTGAAGGAGCAAGCATCAAGATAGAAGGAGGTGTGTTTGTAGTTAAGGGGGAAAAAGGAGAGTTACAAAAAAAACTGGATAATCCCAGCATAGTTTCAAGAGTCATAGGCAACAAAATTGTTTTTGAAGCAAAAAAAGCAACCCAAAGACAGAAAAAACTGGTCAAGGCTTACCTTGCTCATCTGAGAAACATGATTCGAGGCGTGGCGCAGGGCCATTCATATAAGCTAAAGATTTGCTCAGGGCATTTTCCTATGAGTGTTGGTGTGAAGGGAAACATGTTTGAGATAAAAAACTTTATTGGAGAAACAGTCCCGAGAACCATGACAATACCTGAAGGGATAAGCGTAAAGATTGAAGGACAGTTCATACTTGTGGAAGGGATTGGCAAGGAACTGGCTGGGCAAACAGCAGCCTTAATAGAGAAGCTCACCAAAAGACCAGGGTATGATAAAAGAATCTTTCAGGACGGCATATTCATAATAGAAAAAGACGGCAAGCCAGTACATAAATAAATCAAACAAATCAAACAAGGAAACCAAATCAAATAAACCAAACAAACATATAATTAAACAATAAAATGATGGATTCAAAAGAATTACTGGACAAGAGAACCAGGGCAAAAAAGAAGAAGCCTGTTTTTGTTAGAAGAGCGATTCATAAAAAGAAGAGAATAGGGTCTTCCTGGAGAAGGCCAAGAGGACTGCATAACAAGCAAAGGCTTAAGAGAAGAGGATATCTTAGGAGCCCGGGCACAGGCTATAAGGCGCCGGCTAAGATAAGAGGAGCCCACAGAACAGGCTTAATTCCTGTGCTGGTTTCAAACACAAGGCAGCTGGCTGGTTTAACAAAAGAACATGGGATAATCCTGTCGTCTAAGCTGGGGGATAATAAGAGAAAGAGCCTTGTGGAAGAGATAAAAAAACAGGGGTTAACCCTGCTTAATCTTGATGCTGACAAAACTCTTGCTGGAATTGAAAACAAGTTAAGAGAAAGAAAGGAAGAAAAGAGAAAGAAAGCAGAGAAAAGAAAAGCAAAGAAAAAAGGCATAGAGGAAAAAGTAAAGAAAGAGGAATTGAAGAAGAAAGAAGAAATAAAAAAGGAGGAGGAAGTGAAAAAGAAGGAGGAGACAGAGAAGCAAGAGGAAGTGAAAAAGAAAGCAGCAGAGAAGAAAGAAGCTGAATTATCAGACGAGGAGAAGAAAAAACTTGAAAAACAAGAAAAAGACAAACTCCTGACCAAGAGAACCTGAGGTAAACCTAGTTAAAGAGGAATGATTAACAATGAGATTAACCCTACAAAAATTCATAAAAAAGAATTTTTGAGGCTTAATTTAAAAAACAAAAAATGAAATTAACCCTTCAGAAAAGGCTTGCAGCCAAAATCCTGAAATGCTCTGAGAAAAGAGTGGTGTTTGAACCTGCAAGATTAGAGGATGTAAAAGAAGCCATTACCAAAACAGATGTGAGGCTGCTCATAGGTGAAGGGGTTATTAAAGAGAAACCCAAGCAAGGAGTTTCAAGGGTTAGAGCTAATAAAAGAAGAATCCAGAGGAGAAAGGGCTTAAGGAAAGGAGAGGGAAGCAGAAAAGGCAAAGTAAATGCTCGTGAATCAAAAAAACAGGCATGGATGAAAAAAATCCGGGCTCAGAGAAAGTTCTTAAAACAACTGAAGAAAGGCGCGTTGATAAAACCAAGGATGTACAAGAAGCTTTATGCCAAATCCAAAGGAGGCTTTTTCAGAAATATAAAGCACATTAAGCTCTACATCCAGGAAAACAAACTAATCCTAAAATCAGAAAAAGAAAATGCTGTTGGGAATGTAAAGGATGCAAAGAAAGCAAAGAAAGCAAAGAATGCAAAGAAAATTGGGAAAATTAAGAAAACGTGAAGGAAATGAAAAGAAAGAAGACAGTGCTTTACTACAGGAAAAGAACAGGGAAAACTAATTATAAGAAGCGGCTCGCGCTCCTTAAAAGCAAGAAGCCCAGGCTTATTATTAGAAAAACCAACAAACAAATAATCATACAAATCGCAGAATACACTCCTGCCGGAGATAAGATGCTTTGCGGAGTGAACTCAAATATTTTGAAAAAAGCAGGCTGGAAATACTCATGCAACAATCTGTCTGCCTGTTACTTAGCAGGGTTGTTCCTGGGCAAAAAAGCCCTTGCTAAAAAAGTGGGCGAGGCAATCCTTGACTCTGGCTTGCAAACCATGGTTCCTGGCTCAAGGATTTATGCTGCTCTTAAAGGAGTGGTTGATGCCGGAGTCAAAATACCTTGTTCAGAAAAGGCGTTTCCTTTGCAGGAAAGATTATCAGGCAAGCACATAACCAGTTTTTTTTCAGCTAACAAGAACCCAGCACAATTTTCAGATTATAAAAAAAGAAAAGCAGACCCTGCAAAATTACAACAAGACTTTGAGGTTTATAAAAAGAAAATAATAAGCAAGTAATATGGTTGATGTTTATGGCAAAAAGAAAAAAAACAGAAGGAAAAAAAGGAAAAAAAGGAAAGAAAACACAAGAGAAAAAGGCACAAGGAAAAAAAGAATTAAAGCAAACAAAGCAGACACAGAGGCCTGCTCAGAAGAGGAAGGCTAGGGAAGAAAAAAAGCCTGCAAAGACAGCAGAAATCTCTGGGTGGAAGCCAAAAACAGAGCTAGGAAGAAAAACCAAGGACAGAGAAATAACTAATGTAGATGAAATCCTGGATAAATCCTTAAAAATCCTTGAGCCGGAAATAGTTGACTCTTTGCTGGAATTAGAACAAGACTTGCTGTTGATAGGGCAGTCAAAAGGCAAGTTTGGAGGCGGTTCAAGAAGGGTTTTCAGGCAAACCCAGAAAAAGACAAGAGAGGGCAACAAGCCCAGGTTCTCAACCATGGCTGTTGTTGGTGATAAAAACGGGCATATAGGAATTGGTTTTGGAAAAGCAAAAGAGACTGTGCCTGCACGAGAAAAAGCCATCAGAAAAGCCAAGTTAAACCTATTCAAGATTAGGCGCGGATGCGGTTCCTGGCAGTGCGGATGCAAAACCCCTCATTCAATTCCTTTTGCAGTTAAGGGCAAGTGCGGTTCTGTTCAAATAGAGCTAATGCCTGCTCCTAAGGGAAAAGGGCTTTGCTCTGAAAAAGAGATTGCAAAGATACTGGAACTGGCAGGTGTCAAGGATGTGTGGGCAAAAACCAGGGGCCAGACCAAGAACAAGATTAATTTTATTTATGCATGCGAGGATGCTCTTAGAAAACTGGTTAAGACCAAGGTGCAGCCAGAGCATTACGAGGCATTTGCAATAGCAGAGGGCAGCCTTGCAGAAGAGCAGGAAAAAGAGCAAGAGCAAAAACCAGAACAAGGCGCAGAAGAACAAGCCCGGGAAAAGAAAGCAAAGGGAGAGGCTTAAAAAGATGAGTTCACCACAAAAAACAAAAACAGGGACAAAGGAAGAAACAAGCAGCAAAGCTGCTGATTCAAAAAATCAAAAAAATTTTTTGAAAACAAAAAAAGAAACAAAAGCAAAAGGCAAACTTGCTTTAATACTTGTGCGCGGCTTGGTTAAGGTAAGAAAGGATATAAAGGCAGCTCTTTACTCATTAAGGCTAAGAAAAAAGCATGCCTGCGTTGTTATTGAAGATATCCCAAGCAATAGAGCAAGTGTTATGAAGTGCAAGGATTATGTCACCTATGGTGAGATTACCGAGGACACTCTTAAGCTGCTCTTGGATAAAAGAGGAAGAAAAGATGCCAGGAAAAAAGGCTATTTGAAAAAATTCTTTTTACTTCATCCTCCAAGGGGAGGGTTTGAGAGAAAAGGCGTAAAGACTCCTTTTAAAAAAGGCGGGGCTCTTGGCTACAGAGGAGCAAAGATTAATGATTTGATTAAGAAGATGCTTTGATTGATTTATGATTATTTATATGATTATTTAATACGGTGATTGTTTTGAAGTTTAACAAAAATTCAAAAAGAATTTTTGAGCATTTCACAAAAAAATGAAATACAAAAAAAAGAAAGTCAAGAAGTACAGGGGAAGCAAGACTCATGGAGGCGGAGCCATGAAAAAAAGGCGCGGAGCAGGTCATCGCGGAGGCAGAGGAAGAGCTGGCAGTGGTAAAAGAGGGGATGCTAAAAAGCCCAGCTATTGGAAAGAAAAAACAGGCAGAAAAGGTTTTGCTTCTATGAGCAGGAAAAAGATAAAAGCCCTGAACCTTGAAGAGGTTCATAACAAACTTAATCTCTGGCTTAAACAAGGGCTTGTGGTTAAAAAACCTGTTGGCTATGAGATTGAACTGAAAAAACTTGGTTATAATAAATTACTAGGCAAAGGAGGAGTAAAAGAAAAGCTTTTCATAATCACAGATTTTGCTTCAAAAAAAGCCCTTGAGAAAGTAAAAAAGGCAGGCGGGGAAGTAAAGAGTTTGCAGGTAAAAAAGAAAAAGGTTAAGAAAGCACCTGTTAAAAAGAAAGTTAAGGAAGAAGAAGTGCAGGAAGGAGCAGAAGAAGTTAAAGCAGAAAGAGCAAAAGATGTAAAAGAAGAAGTTAAAGCAGAATCCAAAAAGGGAGAGAAAAAATAAAATGGGAGCCTTTGACAAAATACTATACAATCTTCCTGAAGTAAAAGCACCTACGCAGAAAAAACTTTCTTTTAAGCAAAAACTCAAATGGACCCTTATCACTCTTGTGTTGTTTTTTATTCTTGGGCTAGTCCCGCTCTATGGGCTTGGAGGCAATGCTCTCCAGCAGTTCGAGTTCTTATCAGTAATTTTGGGAGCCAGCTTTGGAAGCATTATAAGCCTGGGTATAGGCCCAATAGTAACAGCCTCTATTGTGTTGCAGCTGCTTAACGGCTCTGGCCTGGTGAAGTTTGATTTAACAACCCATGATGGAAAAAGAAGATTCCAGGGGATACAGAAACTGCTGTCAGTATTTTTTATAATCCTAGAGGCATTCATATATATCCAGATGGGAGGCTTGACACCATCAGCAGGCATATCTCCATTAATACTTATATTCCAGTTATTCCTAGGAGGATTAATGATTATGTTTATGGACGAGGTTGTTAGCAAATGGGGCTTTGGCTCTGGAATCAGCTTGTTCATAGCAGCAGGTGTTTCCCAGACAATATTCATAAGAGCCTTTAATCCTTTGCCCAGCCCAAACAACCCAGGAGTTGCAAGCGGAGCAGTTCCTGCATTGGTTCAGTCCTTAAGTGCAGGCGACCCTGTAACTGCAGGCCTGATGTTTGCAGCAATAGTAGCAACCATAGTTGTTTTCCTGCTTGTAGTGTATGCCCAGGCAATGAGAGTAGAAGTGCCTCTGAGCTTTGGAAGAGTGAGAGGGTATGGTGTTAGATGGCCTTTGCACTTTTTTTACACCAGCAACATACCTGTAATTCTGGCAGCAGCACTAATAGCGAATGTTCAGTTATTTGCGCGTTTACTGTCAAATGCAGGCATCAATATATTAGGCACTTTCTCAGGCAACACACCTATATCAGGGTTGGCATCATGGCTCTATGGACCGCAGATTGTGAGAAATATAATAACACACTCTCTTCAATGGGCAGATATATGGCATGCCCTTGTTTATATATTATTCATGATGCTTGGAGCAATGATTTTCAGTATTTTCTGGGTGCAAACCTCTGGCTTAGATGCCAGGAGCCAGGCCAAGCAGATGCTGAGCTCAGGACTCCAGATACCGGGTTTTAGAAAAGATATTCGAGTGCTTGAAAGAATGCTTAACAGATACATATGGCCGCTCACAATAGTAGGTGGGTTAGCAGTTGGCTTGCTTGCAGCACTGGCAGATGTATCAGGAGCCTTAGCAAGCGGAACAGGCATATTACTTACTGTGATGATAGTCTATAGACTATACGAGGAGATAGCCCAGCAGCACATGATGGACATGAACCCCATGATGAGAAAGTTTATAGCTGGGGGATGAATACTTATTTGAGGTGAGCTATTATGGTGTTTGAAAACTTATTAGACCCGATCTTTAATCCTCTTCTTAGGATGCCGCCTGTTCTGGCTATTCTTTTGATAGCTTTTCTTATAACTCTTTTTATCACTCTTATCTATAAGTTCACAACCGACCAGAAAAAGATGAAGACAATAAAGACAGAGATGTAAGAGCAGCAGAAAAAGATGAGGGAGCTTAGCAAAACAGACCCTCAGAAAGCAATGGCAATGCAGCAGCAAGCCATGAAAAAAAACATGGAGTACATGAAAAGCAGTTTTAAATCAATGATTTACACTTTTATCCCTATAATTATTATTTTTGGCTGGCTTAATGCCCACATGGCTTATTATCCTATAGAGCCAAACCAAACTTTTGAGGTAAGCACGTCTTTTGCAGACGGACACGCGCCAACAGTAAGCATAGCCAGCATTCCAGAGCTGGAAGTTATAGGCAATTCCACCCAGCAGATAACTGATAACAAAGCAGTGTGGGAGTTAAAAGGAGAAGCAGGAGAATACAAATTAACTATTAATTATAATAATGAGGAGTATGAAAAAGAATTGCTGATAAGCTCTGAAAGAAAATACAAGCAGCCTGAAGAAAGGATTTCTGATTCAAAACTTAAAAAAATAGTTGTGGGCAATAAAAAGATTTATCCCCTGGGAGATATTAGCCTGCTTGGCTGGAAACCCAACTGG
>JAHWIP010000063.1 GCA_019322375.1 Candidatus Woesearchaeota archaeon | reverse complement strand
TCAGCGAGGAAGCAAGAACAGCTCATTATGATGCCATAGGTGTTGTGCTTGGAGACAACAAGCCCCAGATAGATTTCTTTGTTATGAGTTACTGTCCTTTTGGCAACCAGGCAGAAGAAGGCATAGCCCCTGTTTATGAGCTTTTAAAAGACAAAGCAATCTTTAACCCAAAATATGTTATCTATAGTAATTATGGAGGAGGAGGGCCTACTTTTTGCCTTGATGATGAAGACCAGCTCTGCTCAATGCATGGCATAGTTGAGCTTAACCAGAACATAAGAGAAGCCTGTGTTGGCAAGCATATTGGTATGGATGAATGGTTTGAGTTTGCTCTTGAGATGAATGAAAAAGCCACTTCCAAGAATGCTGATGAAAAATGGGAAGGAGTGGCTGAGAGCCTGGGCTTGGATGTTGATGTAATTAAAACATGCTTTGAAGAGGAAGGAGAAGCACTTATGGCTGCTGATAAAGAGCTTGGCGATACACTGGGAGTAAGAGGAAGCCCAACTGTGTTTATTGACGGAGAATCTTATAATGGCGGAAGAACACCAGAGGCTTACAAGCAATCTTTATGCGCTGCTTTTGATGATGCACCAAGCGAGTGTGATACTGTGCTTGAAGGAGATGTAGAGGCTCCTGCTCAGGGCAGCTGCTAAATTATTTTTTTACTATCTTTTTATTTTTTATGAGGTGTTTATTTTGTGCTTAGCAATACCTGGCAAAGTAGTAAAAGTTGAGAAAGGATTTGCAACAATTGATTATTCTGGAGAGCAAAGAAAAGCAAGCACAGAGTTGGTTGATGTTGATGCAGGTGACTATGTTATTGTACAAGCCCAATTCATAATACAAAAGATTCCTGAAAAAGAAGCCATAGAGGCGATAAAAGTATGGCAGGACAAAAAATAACAACAAAAATGAAAAAACCATTTTTGAGCCATTTTTTACGAGGTAAAAAATGACTCCTGAAAAGTATTTTTTAAAGTATGCTTATCCTTGTTCTTTTGTACTTGTTGATTTAGGCAAGATAACAGAGGAGAAAAGAAAAGAGTTAGAGCAAAAGCTCTTGAAAAATGAGCCAGTTAGCAGAGCAGAGCTGGAGAATATTTTCAAAGCTGCTTTTAAGAGACTGAAAGAGATTGCAAAGCAAATGAAAAAGGATTACTGGGACTTAGAAGTAATCAAAGAATATTTTTTTGAAGAAAAACACAATGATTTTATTGACAAACAAGACGGCATGTATGCAGAGGTTAGCCCAACAATCAGAGAGCTGTGCAAGGTTCATAAAGCAGAGGTTACTGAAAAAAGAGATAATGTTTTAACAGTAAAGTATGAAGGAATTGCAAGGAATGTGTTTGCAACCCTTGTTCCAGATGCTAAAGTCGGAGACAAAGTGACTGTTCACTGGGCTTTTGCAATAGAAAGGGTTGAAGAGTAGAATTATTTATTACTTTCCAGTGGTTACAAAATCGAAAGATTTATAAATGATTAAAACAATATAATTCTATTATGAAGATATCTAGATTAAAACGCAATGTAGGGGTAGGCTTAGTATCACTGGTAGTTGCACTTATGATGTCTTGTAATCCATCTAATAAGGATGTATCTAAACTTAAAAAAGATGAACCACATCCAGAAGCCATAAATTATGTAACGAAGAACCTTGGAAGCATTATAAGTTCACAAGAAAAATCTCTAGGAGTTCAACATTTTGGATTGCCAAATATTGAATTTAAAGGTTGTGGATTCAGAGGAGAGAGAGAATTTTACAATCCGGACACTGACACACTCACATTATATCTTCCTCGCGCATATGTTCATTTTAGTCCTAGAACAACAGAAGATTTAATTAGACATGGATTAGGACATATCTATGCTGATAAATTAAGTGAGGGTCTTGAAAATGAGAGTTGGCCTCCTAAAGTAGAAAAAAATATTGACTATGTAAGATATGGATTAGTTGCAGAAGGAATTGCAGAATATTTTAAAAGAAAATCACATAATGAGGAAGACACTTTTAAGGATTCTCAATGGCCAAAAACAGTTGAGGAATTTGAAAAGATTAGTGATTCAATATACTATAATGGAAGTTATCACTTAGTTAAACCAATAATAGATAAGCATGGACAAGAAGGTATTGAATATTTAATTAATAATCCTCCGGAAATACAAGATTTAAAGGACTTACCAAGATATCAAAAAATAGTTCTAGAGAATCTAAGTACCAACAAGTAGTTCAAAAGCCCATCAATAATTTTTAGTCTTAACTAAGTATAATTTTTGAAGCTTTTTTATTATTTCTGAGAACCAAACAACACAAGTTATTCCTGCAATCAAAAGAATCATTCCTATTATCTGAGAAGGAACAATAACAACATCTGCAAAAACTAGGTTAAGAACAGTTGTGATTACAGAGCCAAACAACAAGATGCTGGTTGCAACACTTGCTTTTATGTGTTTTAATCCAGAGTACCATGTGAATACATAGCCTAGCAGGAAGATTGAGGTTATAAGTATCCATAAGAAGTGAGTGCTTGTTAAGGTTGTTATCAAAACAAGTTTTCCAGTTACTCCTAAGAAAACAATTATTAATAATGAGCCAAAGAACATTCTTCCAAAAGCAACCACCTTGCTGTCCAAAGTTTTTAATGCATGCTTTGAAATAATTGTTTCTATGCTCCAGAACAAAGTGGCTGCAAGAATTAATATGTCTCCTGTTGCAAACACAAAGTTGTTTAGCTTAAGCAAAAGGAAATTGCCTGCTAAAAGAAGAACAGCACCAATTAATATGCCTTTATTCAGCTTTTCTTTCAAAAAGATGAGTGCTAGTATTCCAACCCAAAGAAACATGGTTTTGTGAATAAAAGCTCCTTGAGCAGCACTTGTTAATTGCAAGCCTTTAAAGAAGAGTAAAAAAGGAATACTGCCTCCAAAGAGCCCTATTAAAAAGAGTTTTGCATAATCTTTTTTTGACAGTGCTCTTAATTTCTTAAAATCCATTGCTAAAAGGATTAATGAGAACAAGAAGATGGCTACAATAATGTTTTTTGCACCTGTGAATAGATAAGCATCAATACCTTTAACACCGAATTTATTAATAAATATAGATATGCCTGATATCATTGCAGTTCCAAGAACAAAAAATAACCCTTGCCTCTTCATAGCAATCTTTAAATAAGGGGTTGTATTTATATGTTTTGGTGTGAGTGAGATGAAAAAAATCCTTGTGTTCGGCAACCCTTACTTAAAAGAGGATAATCTTGCTGTTAAGATAAGTAAAAAACTGGATGTTCCTGGCTTTGAAGTTAAGCACTGCACAAACCCAGACGATCTCCTGAACCATGATTTAAACAATAGCATAATCCTGGATGTTGCCAAAGGCATAGAAAAAGTTGATGTGTTTAATGACATTGACAGCCTTGAATTCAGTGTGATTTTTTCTTTGCATGACTTTGACCTAAGTTATTTCTTAAAAATATTAAAAGAAACAGGCAAAGTAAAAGATATCAACATAATCGGTGTTCCCCAGGGGTATGATGAGGAAAAGGCAGTGGGGGAGGTTAAGGAGCTGGTTAAGGGGTTTATCTAACAACAACCTTTAAATACCTGTTTTCTCTTTCTTTTATTTCATGGGTAAGGTTTTAGTTAAAAAGGGGTTGTATGAGTTTTTAAGCAGGGTTTCTAAGGGCAAAGTCCTTATTGCTCCTGTTAAATCAGACACTCTTAGGTTTGAGATTATTAAGAATTTTGATGATATCTGTTTAGAAGGAAGGCCTTTGTTTCCTGTTAAGAAGTTTTTTTCTCCTGCAAAACAGGATTTGTTCAAGCTTAACCTTGTTAAAGATATGCCTTTTGAAGAGGTTAAGGCTAAAATCAAGCCAAGGGTTATTTTTGGCGGAAGGCTATGTGATTTTAACGGGCTTTTGCGGCTTGACAAACTTTTTTTATCAGAGGAATTCCAGGATGATTATTACAAAGCAGCAAGAGAAAATACTTTGTTACTGGGTATTAATTGTGTTCCTGCTCCTAGTGAGTATTGTTTTTGCGAGTCAATGGAACTGGAAAGATACTATGACTTGTTTTTTCATGACAAAGGGGATAAATATTATGTTGAGGCTGGAAGTGAGAAAGGAAAAGCCTTGATAAAAGATTTACCAAATCATGATTTTGTTATTCCTGCTATTAAGTGTGATAAAAAACTAGATAAAAAAGATGTTGCTAAGTATTATAATGACCCTGCCTGGAAGCTTGAAAGCAAGAAATGCCTTAACTGCGGCAAATGCACTGCTCACTGCACTACCTGCCTTTGCTTTGATGTAATGGATGAAGTAGAAATAGATTTGAATAAAGGCAAACGCTCTAAAGAATGGGATTCATGCCAGTTCATTAACTTTACTCTTGTTGCTGGAGGAGCTGTTTTTAGAAAAGACAGGCTTACCAGATTCAAGCACAGGATTCATCATAAATTAATGTATTTCAGGGAAAAGTTTGGATTTGACATGTGCACTGGCTGCGGCAGATGCATAGAGTCTTGCCCTAGACTGATTGATTTTACAGAGGTTATTAATAAGTTTAAATAATAGGAAAAAATGTTATTCACTCCAACACCTTTTAAAATTGTAAAAAAAGAAAAGCAAACAAGTGATGATTGCTTGTTCAGATTAGAGCCTGTTAGTAAGAAAAAAATAAAACTTGCTTATGAACCAGGACAGTTCTTTCAGGTTTCTGTTCCTGGGATTGGAGAGTGTCCTCTTTCTGTGTGCTCTTATTCTGATGATTTTATTGAGTTCAATATAAGGGGATTAGGGGATGTTACTAATAAACTAATAAAGCTTGAGAAAGGAGATAAGATGTGGCTTAGAGGTCCTTATGGCACAAGCTACCCAATGGAGCAGTTAAAAGGAAATAATATTGTGGTTATTGGAGGAGGAACAGGGGTTGCTCCTCTTAGAGGAGTATTAAAGTTTATTGAAAAACACAGGGCAGAGTATGAAAGAGTTCACTTATTCTTTGGGTTTAGAGACCCTGATGAAATAATTTTTAAGAATGATATCAAGGCTTGGGACAGGATTTTTGACTTAAACTTAACAGTTGATAAAGCTCCTAAGAGTTATAAAGGCAGGGTTGGTTTGGTAACCAAAGTTGTTGAGGAGTCAGGGCTTGATAACAAGAAAAAAATAGTTATGGTTTGCGGTCCTCCAATCATGATAAAGTTCACAATCCTAACCCTTGAAAAACTGGGTTTTCACCACGACCAGATCTTTGTTAGCTTTGAAAGAAGAATGAAGTGCGGGGTTGGCATGTGCGGGCACTGCATGATATCAGGCTTGTATGTTTGCAAGGACGGGCCTGTTTTCAGGTATGACAAGGTTAAGGGGATGCATGAATAGATAAAAATGGTTAAGAAAGCGAAAACCAAAGCAAAGAAAGCGAAGAGGATAAAAAAAGCAATCAAGCCTAGAATAGGCATCCAGAGCATTACTGGGTGTGCTGGGTGCCAGTTAAGCATTTACTTTTTAGCAGATACTTTGTTAGAATTGCTTGATAAAATTGACTTAGTGGCTGCTCCTATGATTAAAGGAAAAAATCAGGAAGGAGATTATGATATATTATTTGTTGAAGGAAGTGTTAGTTCAAAACAAGACCTGGATAATTTATTGAAATGGAGAAAACAAGCAAAATTCTTGATTGCCCTTGGCACTTGTGCTTCTCATGGGTGCATGCAGTCAATAAAGCACATGATGAATGAGCAGGAAGTTGAAAAAAATGTTTATAACAAGTTTCCTTCTGATATAAGATTAAAACCAATAACAGCTGTTCCTTTGCACAAGCATGTTCAAGTTGATTTTTATATTCCTGGCTGTCCTCCTTATAAAAAAGAGATTGCAAAAACAATTAAATGGCTGTTGCAAGGAAGAAAACCCTTGGTTTATGACAAAGCAGTTTGCCATGAGTGCAGCTTAAAAGAAAACTATTGCTTATTAGACCAAGATATTGAGTGCCTTGGGCCATTAACCAATGGAAGCTGCAAATCCTTATGCCCTGATTTTAATCACCCATGCACAGGATGCAGAGGCTTGTTAGATGATGCCAACCTTGGCTCTGGCAAGGAAATGCTTAAAGACAAAGGCTTTGACCCTGACATGATAATCAAGAGAATGACAAAATACAATGCATTGCAGTTCCTTGAGATTGAGAACAAGCCTAAAGAAGAAAAAAAATAAAATGACATCAATAAACCTACACCACATCTGCAAAGTTGAAGGACACGGCAGTCTGCATGTTGAGGTAAAAGGCAGTAAATTAACCAAGTGCAAGCTGGGTACTGTTGAAGGAGCTCGCTTTTTTGAAGGCATTGTCAAGGGCAAAAGATTTGATGATGTTCAGGAGATTACTTCTCGTATTTGCGGTATTTGTTCTTGTGCTCATACTGTTGCTTGTTTGCAGGCTTTGGAAAATGCCATGGGAGTTAAGGTTTCTGAGCAGACTCGCAGGCTTAGAGAACTGCTTTCTGTTGCTGAAAGAATAAGGAGCCATGCAACCCATCTATACTTTCTTGCTCTGCCTGACTACCTTGGCTATGAGTCAGCCTTGGCAATGGTTAAGAAATACAAAAAAGAGGTTCTCAGGGCTTTGCACATGATAAAACTGGGCAATAACATGGTTCAGATGATTGGTGGCAAAGAAATGCATCCTTTTACAAGTGTTGTTGGAGGGTTTACTCATGTTCCTGATAAAGCAACTGTTAAATATTTACGAGCTGAGTTAAAAAAAGCTTTGCCAGAAGCAATAGCAACTGCAAAATTATTCTTAAAATTAAAACAGCCAAAATTCATTGCTGAGAAAGATTACTTGGCTTTAAACCCTGAAAAAGATGCTCCTTTAATATCAGGAACTGTTTGCTCTCTGAGCGGACTGAATATTAAGCCAGAGGAATATGAAAAATTCATTGACGAGGAAGTAATGCCTTACTCAACAGCCAAGTTCTCAAAACTAAATGATAAACTATTCTCTGTAGGTGCTCTTGCAAGGATTAACACTAATTTTAACAAGTTAAGTCCAACAGCAAAAAAATTGTTTAAACAGTCAAAACTAAAACTGCCAGTGCATAATCCTTATTATAATAATTTAATGCAGGCAATAGAGCTTGTGCACTGGGTTGAGAGAGGATATGCATTACTGAATTATGATTTCAAATTTGAAGGGCTGCCAAAAATAACAGTAAAAGCTGGCAGAGGGGTTAGTGCTGTTGAAGCGCCAAGAGGAATATTGTTCCATGATTATATAATTAATAACAAAGGCTTTGTTGAGAAATGCAACATAATAACACCAACAGCTCAGAACCTTAGAGCAATGGAAGACGATGTAAGAAAACTAATAGAGCAGATGCTAAAGCAAAAAAAGAACAAGGAAAAAATAATATTAGAAGTAGAAAAACTAATAAGAGCTTATGATCCTTGTTTTTCATGCAGTGCACATTTCTTAAAAGTGAAATGGGTTAAGAAATAGGTTTATTTTATTTGTTTGAAAAGCTTTGCTTCTAACTCCCTGATTTTTTCTTGACAAGACTCCCAGTCTGTCCTGTCTGTCTTTAAGAAATCACTAACAATATCAACATAACTCTCCAAGTGTGTGCTGTATGTTTCAGAATATTTTTTTATGTTAGCAATGGTATCTTTTAAAAACTCTGGAGGAAAGGTTTTTGGAAGCTCTAAGTTTCTTATAACCCTGTATTCTCGGCCGCTGCCTCCGATAAGCGCATAGGGCTGCTGAGGTTTTTTTAAACGAGTGACTGTTTTAGGCGCAATGATATTCCTAAAGTTAAGGTTTCCAAATACATACACTCCTTCTCCGATAAAGCATTCAGGGTAAATTATTGTGTTGCTGTAGCTCCTGCCCTGAGCCCATAAAGTTTTATCAGGAGCCTTGAACTCATGGTCATGTGTAAAGATGCTCACACCAGAAGCACAGTTAAATGCACCATAAATAATTATTTTTCCGCTTCCATCAAGGTAAGTGTCGCCTCTAAGGCCTGTTATAAAAACCTTTTTTCCTCCTGTCAAAATAGTGATGTTGCCAGGGTTAAAATTTGCCAGGTCTCCTCCCTCAGGATTGTCAAACCTGACGCCTCCCCTGATGTCCAACTTGCTGAAATCATCGCAGTTAATGCCAGAGTATTTCCACACCAAAGTCCTTAGCTTGGAGGTGTGCCCGTCTCTCACTGAAAGAGGGTGTGAATCAACATATTTTAACAGGAACTGTATGAACTGGTTTTGGGATGTTCTTATCTGCTTTTCTTCTTCATTCTTTACATCGCGCTGGTACCTCATGTCAATGCTGTCAGCCAGAAAGCTTTCAATAGAATCAAGTTTTCCTTCTCTGTAAAACCAGTTATCAACAAGCTTTTCTGCGAGTTCAACTTTTTTGCGTGAAAGCAGTTCAATTACCATTTTCCTTAACACACTCAACTCTTTTTTCATGCCAGAGAGAAAGGGCAGTTCTTTTTTAAACATTTTGCTTTTATCAAGTGACAATAAAACTTTATATAAGCTCTTAAGTGCTATATGTCTAGTATGAGAAACCTGTTAGACAGTCTAAGGGAAAAAGCAAAGCAAAACCCTAAAACCATTGTTTATGCAGAAGGGAGTGATGAAAGAGTTATCAGGGCTGCAGAGCAAGTGAGTAAGGAGAGAATTGCAAAAATAATTCTGATAGGAGATGATAATGAGATAAACAGCAGAGCACAGAGCATAGGGGTGAGCCTGGAAGGAGTTAGAATAATGAATCCTGCTAACTGCCCTGAATATGACAGGTATGCTAATGCTTTTTTTGAATTAAGAAAAAATAAGGGCATGACTTTTGATAAAGCAAAAGAGACTCTTCAGGACTGTGTTTATTTTGGAACCATGCTTGTGCACCTTGGAGAAGCAGACGGCCTGATATCAGGGGCAGCACACCCAACAGCCCACACCCTGAGGCCTGCGCTCCAGATAATAAAGACCCATGAGAAATTCCATAAAGTATCAAGTGTTTTCTTAATGATGCTTGAGAACAGGTTAATCTTTTTTGCAGACTGCGCAGTTATGATAAACCCTGATGCAAAAGACCTAGCAGTGATTGCAATTGACACAGAAAAAACAGCAAAAAGATTTGGAATAGAGCCAAAAGTAGCAATGCTCTCATTCTCAACCCATGGCTCTGCAAAGCACCCGTTGGTGGATAAGGTTAAGGAAGCAACAGCTATTGTAAAAGACAAAGCACCAGACTTGATTGTGGAAGGAGAAATGCAGGTAGACGCAGCCCTTGTCCCTGGAGTGTGCGAGAAAAAGTTTCCTGGTTCAAAACTGCAAGGAGATGCAAATATACTTATATTCCCTGATTTAAACTCAGGCAACATTGCTTACAAACTGGTTCAGAGGCTGGCAGGAGCGCATGCTGTTGGCCCAATAATTCAGGGACTAAGAAAACCTGTTAATGACTTGTCAAGAGGATGCAATGTTGATGACATAGTGGATGTTACAGTGATAACAGTTGTTGAAGCCCAGGAAGAGCCAGTTTAAAAGAAATTGTGTAAAGGTGTTTTTATGAAAATACTAGTACTAAACTCAGGCAGCAGTTCTTTAAAATATAAATTATTTGACATGGAAACAGAAAGAGCAGTAATCTCAGGGCATGTTGATGGCATAGGGCTTGACAGGTGTGATGTAAAGATAAAGCATGGCGGACTGACTGATGAAAAAAAGAACTTAGTGAAAGACCATGTGGATGCTGTTATGATAGCCCTGAAATCATTAAAAGAAAAACAAGTTATAAAAGATTATCATGAGATAGGAGCAATAGGGCACAGAGTGGTGCATGGAGGAGAGCATTATTCAAAACCAACTCTTATCAATGAAAAGGTTATAAAGACAATAAAACAATTGTTTGAATTAGCACCATTGCACAACCCTCCTAATCTAGCAGGAATACTTGCATGCAAAAAAATGCTTCCAAAGACTTCTCAAGTAGCTGTTTTTGACACAGCTTTTCATCAAAGTTTGCCAGAAGAAGCATATCTGTATGGCCTGCCTTATGAGTTATATAAGACTTATAAAATAAGAAAGTATGGTTTTCATGGAACCAGCCATAAATATGTTGCTCACCAGGCAATGAAATTATTAGGAAGAAGAGAGAGCAGGATAATAACCTGCCACCTGGGCAATGGAGCATCATTAGCAGCAGTAAGAAACGGCAAGTCAATAGAAACCTCAATGGGATTAACACCATTAGAAGGGCTTATAATGGGCACAAGAACAGGCTCACTAGACCCTGCAATACCATTGTTTTTAGCTGTTAACAAGATATTCAAAGTGCAGGAGCTGGAATTATATCTAAATAAGAAATCAGGTTTGCTAGGAATATCAGGCTTAACAAGAGATGTAAGGGATTTGCACAAAGCAAGCTTAAAAGGAAATAAAAGAGCAAAGCTGGCCTTGCAAATGTTTGCTTACAGAACAGCCTTTTATATCGGAGGATACATGGCAGTGCTGGGAGGACTGGATGCACTGGTATTCACAGGAGGCATAGGACAAGGAGCCTCATTTGTAAGAAGAGACGTATGCAAATACCTTGAGCACCTGGGCATAGAAGTAAACAAGAAACTCAACAAAAGCAATGAAATAATAATCTCAAAACCAGGAGCAAGAATAAAGATATACGTAATCCCAACCAACGAGGAGCTGCAGATAGCAAGGGAGGTGATGGAGTTGGTTAAATAACTTTTTCTTCTTTTAATTTATTAATAACTATTTTTTGCACATCTTCTTTACTGTTTTTTTCTACGTCAATCACAATATCAGCAAATTCTTTTGTTGGCTCAACATATTTTTTTTGCATTGGGCTTAGAATTATCTTGTTGTATTCATCTTCATCATAATAAGTAACTTTGTCTCTTCTTGATAAGCCAAGTTTCAGAGGTATATCAAGGTATATCTTTAAATTGCAAAGTTTTCTTATTTTCTCTTCTAATAGAACCATGTATCCCTCGATAATAATAATTTTCTTTGATTGCATGAGATGATGTATCCTTCCTTTTTCTTCATATTCTGGATTTAAAATACTGCTTTTAGTCATTATTTCAACATCTTTTCCTGAGATTAATTTTTTCAGGTCATCATATAATTGAGAAAAATTAATTGCATCTGGATGATCCCAATTTCTCATACCATTAAGCAAAGGCAAGTCCTCTTTCTTTTTATGATAATCATCAAAATGCACAACTTCAATTAGGTCAGGAAACCTGTCTTTAAGACTGTAAGCTAAAGTTGATTTGCCACAACCAGAACCGCCTGCGATTGCAATAATATATTTTTCCATATGTATAAAGAAGAAATATGAACTTTATAAATTTATACGTTTGAATTCAACCCTTACCCCTTACTTCCTATACACATCATCATGATGCCCAAAGTCTTCGAATTTTATTGCTTTCTTTTTTTCCTCTATTTTAAATACTAGTATAAAGCTTCCTATATGTACTCTTTTGAATTCTTTCATGTCATAGCTTAGGTTCTTGTAGTGGTCTGGGTTATCACTGTGCAGGATTTCATTAATCTTTTTTAGTATTGCCTGGTATAGTTTTTTATCTTTCTTGTAAAGCTTTTTTAGTATTCTCTTTAGTTTATCACTTCTTTTATACTCATACATTTTTTATCAAGCACTTTCTATTTCCTTTCTTAGTTCTTCAATGCTGGAGAACTTCTTGAATCTGCCTTTATCTATTTTAAGCAGTTCTTTTTTGTACTCTGGCCTTAATTCTGGTTCCAGAAGAGCTTCCTCATATTGGTTTATTACCATGTTCATTGCCTCTGATTTGTTTTTTAATCCATACTTGCCTTTCACAATGGTTAGTATCCTGTCTTCATGTTCTCCTAACTTTATAATTGCCTGCGGCATAAATATCACCTTATAATGTTTTATAATAAAATATAATGTTTTATAATATATAAATATTTTGTTTTTGCCGCCCGGACGGATATTGTGAGAACTGCTTAATAAAATGTATAAGTAAAAAATCGTAGAATTTACGTAAGAATTAGAATATGGGTTTTAATTAAATCATTCCAATGGCTTTTTACTTGCATCTTTCCAGAGCATGTTGAACTGGTCTTTGTATGCATCTGCTATTCTCTGGGATTTTATTTCTATTGCCATCATTTCCGGGCTCCAGATTTGGATTAGCACCATGTCTTTATAAACATGGGTTGATACTGGTGTTGAGTATTTTGGATGAACATATCTTACTTCTTTGTTCATTCTTGTTTTTCCAAAATCTTCTGTATATAATCCTTTATATTTTATGTTTTGTTCATTGATTTTTCTTATGAGCTGTTTTGCAAACACAGGCAGTTCTCTTCTGAGTTGCCCTCTTACCATGATTCCATAATATGTAATGTTCTTGTGTTTAACTAGGTTGTTCCATGCTGATTTCATTCCCTGCTGGCCTTTGTATATTTGCACTTCTATTTTTTCTTTTGTGTGGTGAAACACCTTTTCTAGTTCTGGCATTGCTTTTTTTAGCACTTCTTTTTTTTCCTCCAGAACTGTGAACAGGCGTTTTGGGTCAACTGCTGTGTAGTATGTGCTTTTTCCTTCTTTATAGTATGTGACCAGGCCTTTTTCTTTTAGTTCATCCATTATGTCATAGATGTTTGTTCTGTGAAACCCGCTTTCTTCTGCTATTTGTTTTACTGTTGCTCTGTTTAGCTTAAGCAGGGCTGTGTATATGACTGCTTGTGCTTTTGATAATCCTATTCCTATTAATTTTTCTTGTATCTCTTTCATTTGTCTATTTTTAGACAAACAACCTTTAAATATTTTGTGCTCTTCCCAAGTATTACTAAGCTTCAACGGGGGATAATATAATGAAACAAATAATTTACCTAGCTATAGCTCTATTAATCCTGCTAACAGCCTGTGCCACAACACCCACAGGGCAGGTAACAAAAGAGCCGGTAAAGATAGGAGCAACCATGGCAATGACAGGCAAATACGCCAGCTATGCAATACACCAATATAATGGAATGCTAATGGCACTGGAAAAAATAAATTCAGAAGGAGGCATAAATGGAAGAGAGCTAAAAGTGATAATAGAAGACAACAAAGGAGAGCCAAAAGAAGCAGTAACAGGAGTGCATAAACTAATGACAATAGACTCAGCAGATGTAATTTTCTCAGCATTCACACACATAACCATGGCAGTAAAAGACGTGGTTGTTGATAATGGGAAGTTTTTGTTTTACCAGTCAACCCATAATCCAATAGCAGAATCATCACCATATGTAGTTAAGGATTATTGGGATAAAGCAGAGTCAGGAAAAATCATAGTAGATGCATTAATTTATTTTGAAAAGAAAAAAATAGCATACATCGGAGAAATAAGCGACCAGTGCTTAAAACACAAAGAAGCATTTGAACAAGAAGCAGAGAAAAAAGATATTGAAATAATTAGTTCAGAACTGTATCCTGCAGATGAAACAGATTTCAGGACAATAATACTAAAAACACCCTTGGATGAAATAGATGCATTAGTAACATGCACATGGAGGCAGAACCATTATTTTATGAAGCAGCTGCAAGAGCTAGGATTAATAGAAATGCAAACCTTTCAGTCATCAGCAATTACATTAGAAGCAGCAAGAACACCAGAAATGACGCAGATATTCTCACACAACAAAGCAGTAAGTGCCTGGTATGGGTTTGCACCAAGTGCAAGCCCAAAAGAAAACAAGTTTGTACAAGAATATGAAAAAAGATATAGAGAACCACCACTGCCAGACGCGCTTTACTCCTATGACGATATAATGATCTTAGCAAAAGCCCTGAGAGCATGTGATTCACAAGGAAAAACAACAGACAGGGACTGCTTAAGCAAAGAAATACTCTCAATGGAAATAGAAAGCATAAACGGAGACCTGATTAAGTTTAACAAAGACGGAATAGCAAGAAGGCCGCCAATCTACATCCAAGCAATAGAAGGAGAATGGAGAGAGATAGATATATAGTCTCAGAAAACAAAGTTTTCTGGGACCGCAAATCAGAGATTTGCTTGTCTCAACCTTAAACCCAGGAGCCAAAAGGTTCTTGGGTTTATA
>JAHWIP010000007.1 GCA_019322375.1 Candidatus Woesearchaeota archaeon | reverse complement strand
AGGATGATGCAGAGCTTGACAAGATATACAATGATTATAAGGCTGGCAAAATGACCAGTGGTGAGCTCAAGGAGATTGCATGCAAAAAAATAACTGAGTTTATGAATGATTTCAATGCAAAGCTTAAGAAGTACAAAAAGATTGTTGATAAGCTTAATTTTGTGAAATTTAAGTGATTTTCTAAAGGGTTTATTTGATTTTCTAACTTATACGTCTACAAATACGAAAAATTTATAAATGATGTAGACGTACATATTCTTATGACATATACAGAAGTAAAGATTAAGAATGGCAATAAGTATTATTACAGGGTTAAATCTGTGAGAGAAGGAGCCAGAGTTAGGAAACAAAGAAAATATCTGGGCAAGAACCTAAGCAAACAAAAACTTGGAAAATTAGAGCAAGAAGCAGATCAGGAACTAATGTTCCTAAAAAACATTTTAACAAAGCAAGAAATTCTTTTCCTAAAAAAAATAAAACAAGATTTTCTTAAAGAGCCCAGAGCAACATTTGAGAACAGGCAAGAGGCTTTTTGTGCTCTTTTCACTTATAACTCTAATGCTATAGAAGGAAACACCTTAACCCTGCAGGAAACAGCAGCTCTGCTCTTTGACCAAAGGGTTCCTGCACAAAAATCATTAAGAGAAATCAATGAAGCCCTTAACCATAAAAAAGCATTTGAGCACATACTGGAATACAAAGAGGACATTACAAGGAATTTTATTTGCAAACTGCATGAATTAGTAATAAAAGACACCTTAAAGCCTGATTTAACCAGCCAGGTAGGCAGGTACAGAACAGTGCAGGTATACATAAGAGGTGTTGAAGACATTCCGCCCAAGCCTGGAGAAGTTCCTAAAGAAATGAGAAACCTGCTTTCATGGTACTCCAGGAACAAGAACACAATCCATCCCTTAGTTGTTGCAGCTTATTTTCATACTGGTTTTGAACTGATACACCCGTTTGTAGACGGGAATGGAAGAGTCGGAAGATTATTAATGAATTTCATACTGCACAAGAACAAGTACCCGATGATAAACATTCCTAACAAGAAAAAATTAAAATACTATGAAGCCCTGCACCAGGCACAGAACAAAGGCAAGCTCAGGCCTTTCATAGAGCTCTTATTATCACTGCTAAAAGAAAGCAGAATCAGGTTTTAAAAAACTCATATTTCCAATAAATTTAAATAAAACAAAATCAAATGTGTTGGTTATAACCTTAATTAAAACAACAAAGGGGTGAGGATAAGATGGCAAAACATGTTCCTTTTTCAAGTGGTTTTATGCTGACCAGTATTCTGGGCTTTTTTATATCTGTGTTTTTTGTGATGGATATTAGTGCAACCTGGGGTTTTACTTTTGCCCTTGTGTTTGTGCTCTTGTTTATTTCCAGTGTTGTGAGCATGAGCCATATAGAAGCAGAGCATAAGCACAGCTTAAAAGAGCTGGCTATCCATGAGAAAGGGCATTATGTTAGGAAGAAGGGGAAGAAGTAGGTTTTTTTCTTGTTTGTTAATTCTCCTTCTTATTTATGATAAGCCCTGTACCACTCGAATCCCAGGTAAAGCACTACAATCAGCAGCACTATGCCTGAGACTAATTTTCCAAGATAAGAGATTTTTAATACAAGATTTATAATTATCCATGCAAAAAAGATAATAATGATTCCGATTATTATGTATTTGACTTTCCTGGTTTCTTCTTTTTCAATTCTTTCCTTGATTTTTAGTTCTGCCATTTTATTTTTTTATCACTATTTGTTTTATGTTTATTCCGTGGTTTGTCTGGGTTATGAAGTAGCCGTTGTTTTTAACCATTTTGTTAAGGTTAGCAAGCCAGTCAGTTTTCTCTTTTAGGTTCCTAAAGGCTTTTGCCATGTTCTTTTCAGCATTAATATTAATTATGTTGGTGTAGTTCTCAAGATTATGGGATGACACAAACAAGGAGTAAGTCTCTGTGTCTTTTTCCTGGAGCTGGTGCAGGATTAAGGGAAGGTTAAGTATAAAGCCAAGTTTGGCTTCAGCAGCTTTTTCAGGATTTTTATTGAACATCTCTTTTATTGCTTTGCAGCACAGATAGGTTTGCAGGGAAAAAGGATGGCACCAGAACTGGCAGAGCAGGTTTTTTAACTCTTTCTCCTTGACATTATTATAAACCAAACTTAATATTTTATCCTTGTTAGCCCTGTACTTGGTTCTATTCTTTATTAATAACTCCTTATTAACTGCCTGGCTTATCTCTTGCCTTGCTTTTTGCTTGTAAAACCTGCCATTCTCATTATACCAGAACAAGCCAAGCTCTGACAGGCTCTTAGGCTCTACAAGGCTTGCAAGAACTGCCAGTTTAGCATATTTCCCAAGCTCTCTTAACATAGAACACACCCCGTTTTTATCCTAAAAGATGAATTCTGAACAACTTTTTAAATATTGTTGTGATGAAATAGCGAAATTTCGCTATCTATGACTTTTTGTTAACTAAATAAACTAGTTTAATTGCTGCTTACCCATTCCAAAATAGGAACCACCTTAATCTTGCCTAAGTCATCTTTTTGTTTAAAAGTCAATATTATGCCTTTCTCTAGTTTGAATTTTGCCATTGCCTCTTTTAACCCGTTTATTTCCCGCTCCTTGTTATCCTCGCTTAATTCATAACATACCTGGAAGGCTTGGGTTATCTTTTCTTTTTCCTTAATTAAGAAGTCACACTCATTTTTTTCCCGGAAATAATAAATATCCTTGTATTTTCGCCTCAAATGCAGAAAGGCAATGTTTTCCAGCACTCTTCCCTTATCCTCTGAAAAGGATACTGAGTTGGTCCTTGCAAACCCTGAGTCTATGGCATAAATCTTTTTAGGATTAACAAGTTGTTTCTTATAAGAGTATTCAAATTTTGGAATGGTGAATAAAATATAGCTTTCCTCATAACAGGATACATAGGTTATTATGCTGTTCGTAGACCCTGCATCGAACATTTTTTTTAACTGGTTGTATGAAAATTCTTTTCCTGAATTGGCTATTAGGTGGAGTGCGAGTTGCTCTACTACTTTGGTGTTCCTCAAGCCATGCCTGACCACAATATCTCTTGCAATTATATCCTTAAAAATCTGCTGTAGTATTGCTTCATTATTGTATTTGAGGTATTCGGGGAAGCCACCTTTGGTAAAATACTCCTGGAAGGAGCGCAGCGAGGGTTTTGTTTTTTTTAATTCCAGCATTTCCAAATATGAGAAGGGAAATAATTCATATGTGAGGTGCCTGCCTGTAAGCTTTGTGCCAAGTTCCCTGCTCAGCAAAGAGGCGTTTGAGCCTGTTATAAAGAATTTCTTGCCTGCATCCTGCATCTTCCTCACAAATCTTTCCCAGCCTGGAATGTTCTGAATCTCATCAAAAAAATAATAATTACTTTCACCATATAGTTCTTTTAACACATCATTAAGCTTTTCAAAGTCAGCAATGTCAAAACCAACCAGTCTCTGATCCTCAAAGTTGAAATAATAGAACTTGCTTAGCTTCCTCATAAACTGTTTCAGCAAGGTACTTTTTCCACATCTTCTAATGCCAGATATTATTATTGCGTGGTCTGATTTGAAGTCAAGATTGTCAGCCAGCTTTCTAGGTATTCCTGGATCTTGTTTTTCCATCTCCTTTCTTTGTAGTTTTACAATCTCCTTTAAGGTGTCTTTTAAAATCATATTATAGAAGTGTGCATTACTAATATATAAATGTTTTCATTACTAATGAACACTTTGTTTATCAGGATAATATTCTAAGATTTTTATCCCAAAACAGCGAAATTTCGCCAAAACCTTTAAAAATGCTTCAATCATCTGGTATCCTAAGGTCTTAGTAGCCTGATATCTTTACAACAGGAAGGAGGTGAAATGAATGAGAAAGAGAAACTTAATCTTGATTGCTTTGGCAGTGACCTTAGTGTTAGTGTTTACTCAGATTGGAGCTGTGGCAGCACCTGGTGCATGTGTGCTTACGCCTAGTGGAGGCTGTCCAATCTGCCCTCTAATTAATGGCGCTTCTTGCCATGCTGGCGGATTTGGATGTGATGCGCCTAACTACTGGAGTTGCTGTAACTGGGCTATGAGTGCGTGTGAAGAGTACGGCAAGCCAGTTAGAGACAACACTAACTGCGGATTATGCTGTGCTAACTAAGGATTGCTGTTAATAAATTTTTTTTCTTATTTTTTCTTTTAAATTTTGTTTTCAGAAAGCAAATAAATAGATATTTATAATTATGATATATTTTAATTATTTGTATATTTTTTCTGTAATCTCGCCTTCTTGTATTATTCTTTCTTGTGCATAGAAATAGTTCTGGTCCTGGAACAATAGGAGGATTATATTGCTGTCTTGCTTTTCCTTGGTTTGCTCAACAAACTCTTCCTCTTCATCAGGGCTTAGATAGCCAATGCTGAGGCGCGGGGTAAGCATAATTACTTTTATGTTAAATACATAATAATCCCCTTTAGGTGTTAGCTCTATTAATTCGCGCTTTTTTAATCTGGTTGGATTCCCTTCTGCATATGAGTAAACCCTTACCTCCAGGAGCGGGTTGGTTAGGTTTCCTTTTATTCTTCCCTGTATGTATGCTTCTGCAGAGGTGTTTTTTTGCTCTATATCAAATCTGGTCATCTCTACTGAGATGTCCTTTCTTTTACTGGTTATGTTGTCTACCCTGAACTTCTTTGCCCATTTTATCGGACATATAGTGCCATTCACATGCAAACCTTTTTTTCTGCAAAGGCCAAGGTTGGTTATGTAGTCCTGTATCAGGAATCTGATTTTGTTATTGCCTTTCTTTACAAAGCTTATAAAGCTT
>JAHWIP010000062.1 GCA_019322375.1 Candidatus Woesearchaeota archaeon | reverse complement strand
TTATTTCATCCCCTCAAACTTCTTCTCCTGGTTGATAAGCGCTCTTATTGTTTCTCTTAGTTTTCCTGTTTCTATTCTTACCTGCTTTTCTGTGTCCCTGTCTCTAATGGTGACTGTTTCTGGCTTTTGCTCCAGGGTTTCAAAATCTATGGTTATGCAGAAAGCTGTTCCTGACTCTGCTGCTCTTAAGTATCTTCTGCCTATCTGTCCTGCTTCATCATATATGCATAAGAATTCTTTGCTTAAATTGTTATGTATTTGCTTTGCTTTGCTTGTTAGCTCTGGTTTTTTCATTAATGGGAATATTGCTATTGGTACTGGGCTTAGGTGATATGGTATTTTAAAGATGGTTTTTCCTTGTTCTTTTTCTTTTTTCTCATAGAACAAGTCCAGCAATGCATACACTGGCCTGTCTGTTCCAAAAGCAATTTCCAGGACATGAGGAATATATTTTTTTTCTGTTGCTTCATCAAAAGCTTCAAGCGGTGTTTTGCTGTACTTTGCATGCTGTTTTAAGTCATAGTCTGTTCTGTCATGCACTCCGCACACCTCTACCCAGCCAAAGCTTTTTGTGTTTATCTCCACATCCCAGGCATCGTCTGCATAAAAAGCTTTTTCATCTGGAAAGTGCTGTCTTATTCTTATCTTGTCCGGTGGTATGCCTATGTTTGTGAATAACTTGTATGTTACTGCTATGGTCCATGCATATGCCTGGCTTTTAAAAAAGCCTTTTTTTAATGCATCTCTTATCTTTATGCTCTGGGGCTGCTGCTTTTTTTCCTGGCTCTTATAATCCCATAATGGAAGAACATTATTCTCTATTTGTTTGTATTTTTCAAAATTGTTTTTTAGCTCTTTTTTTATGAATAATTGTGCTTCTGCTTGTGTGAATTCCCTCATACGAATTATATGCTGCCTTGGGCTTATTTCATTTCTAAAAGCTTTGCCTATCTGGAACACTCCAAACACTAGCTGTCTTCTGAAAAAATCTGTGAATCTTAGAAAAGGCAGGTAAGTTGCTGTTGCTGTTTCTGGGCGGTTATATGCTTCCTGGTTGATTCCAACAGTGGTTTTCATCATTAAGTCATGCTTTTTTATCTGAGGCTTAAAACCCCCTTCACAAGAAGGGCACTTAAGCTTTTTTTCTTTTATGAACTTTAAGAACTGCTTTGCTTCTTTAAAATGCTTGGTCTCAGGATAATCCTCTAGTAACTGGTCAAGCCTGAAAACAGCCTTGCATTTTGAACAGGCAATCATTGCATCTGTAAATCCTTTTAAATGCCCAGAAGCCTGCCAAACCTTTTTCTCTAGCACAATCGGGCATTCTACTTCAAAGAACTCTTCTTTTTGCAGGGTTTTTCTAATAACCTCTTCCACTCTGTTCTTTAACAGCTTGCCAAGAGGCGCATAGGTGTAAAAACCAGCTGTTCCTCCGTATATCTCTGGCTCAGGCCCCCACACAAAGCCTTTTCTCTGCAAAAAACTGATTAGTTCCTGCAGGAATTCTTTTTTATTATCCTTAGGCTTCTTATTCTTACTCATAGACGAGAATTAACCATTAAGATTATATAAAGTTATTGATAATTATGTAGATAAAGCATGCTCTGCTCAAGGGCGTTGAAAACTCCTCCCACAATGCATAGTGCTGTCACAGCCTCTTGTTTGATTGTGTGTTCTTCTTTCTTGCCAATACTTTCCACAAGTTTTTCTAGAGTATCAAGAGCAGGTTTTACCCTGGCTTCAAGGTAACCAGTGTAGAATATTTTCATTTCCTGATTCTGTAATTCACTTATTTGGTTGCTAAGTCTTTTCAATTCATCCTTGTTTTTTTGATAAAGTTCTTTTATTCTTCCCACTGCTCCATTGTTTATCTCTGGTGTTATTATAAAAGGCAAAGTTTTTATATTTTCTTCATAGTTATTAATGAACTCATTTTGCATGCTTTTGATATTATCCCCAATTTTCCTCATTTTTAAACTTAAACAACCCCCATTAGTTACTTAATAGTGGTGGAGAAGTCTAATTTTGTTTATAAATGTTTTTATGTTATTCTACTTAAGAATAATCTCCTTTATCTCCTCTAGCTTCCCAGGATTAACACTCACTTCTAATCCATAACTTGTTGGCTTGATTAATAGATATCCTTTCTTAATTAAATCCTTAATTGCCTTTTTCACTTCCCCTCTTATATGCTTTGGAAAACTCTTTGGAAGGTTATCTATGCTGGTGTGCTTTGCGCCAATGAACTTACGGTGCAATAATTTTCTTAACAAGTCTTTTTCTAGTTGTTTTTCTAGCATTATCCTTCTTTCAAAACATCTGCTTTATATGTTCTATTCTCAAATTTCCCTTAAATCTTTATGATCCTCGGAAAATTTGCAATAAATTATTTTTTATGAACATTTAAATAACAAAAAATATATAAATAAGTTAATATTTATGTATATTATGAAAAAGAAAAAAGTAACAAAAAATAAACAAGCAAGCAAAACTAAAAACAAAACCTTATTCACAGAACTATTAGGAAGCAGCCCAGAAATAAAAGCACTAGACTTCTTATTAATACATAAAAACTATGATTACTCATTAACAGAGATAGCAAGGAACTCAAGCATAGGATACACAAGCATACACTTATTCTGGAAGCAATGGGTAAAAAAAGGAATAGTAAAAAAAACAAGAAGAATAGGAAGAGCACAGATGTATGAATTAAACCAACAGAATGCTTTTGTAAAGCAATTAGCAGGAATACATGATTTAGTGTTAAAAGGTTTTTTAGAACAAGAGATAGCAAAGAGCAAGGTAAAGATTAAACAAACAATGACTAATAAAGTAAGA
The DNA here is from genome assembly GCA_019322375.1 of Candidatus Woesearchaeota archaeon. GTDB lineage: Archaea > Nanobdellota > Nanobdellia > Woesearchaeales > SM23-78 > SM23-78. The sequence continues at coordinate 7,025 of JAHWIP010000062.1, read as the reverse complement.
ATAAAAGCCAGAACATAAATTATTTCCTCATCCACTCAACCTGCTCTTTATCCAGGTCTAGGTAATGTGTTATTTGTTCTGCTTGTTTCTTGTTCTTCTTATATATTGGCTTCATGTACGGCAGAGTATCCTGCAAAGCCCTTTTAGTGCTGGTATGAGTCTTGTCACCAATCTTTTCTGCTATTGCCCTCTTTTTAGCATTTCTTTGCTTTGCAAACCAGAGCTTAAGAATCCTGCTTGTTGGCTTGTAATTAACCAGATTCCTGTATTTCTCGTCTTTTGAAAGAGCAACACCAGCGCTTAACAAGTTATAGCAATAAACATAAAACCGATAATATTGCCATCTCATAATCCTGCCTTTAAAAACATCTGCTCTGCTTAATTCATCAAATCCTCTTGCTAAATCAGCTGGCTTAGTGTATTCCTTGGGCAGGTTCTGGTCAACCCATAAAAAGATTTTATCTAAATCTTCATCAACATTATCAAAGGCTTTAAGAGCAACATCAACATCAGTTGTCTTGAAAACCTTGATTAAAGCCTGGATTATACTGTCTGTTTTATCTCTTTCACTGTAGTCTTCCACTTCTTTTTTAGTGAGCTTCTTATCCTGTGCTGCAAAGCTCTGCAAATCATTAATAGCAGCTCTTAAATCACCGCCAGCCCTGCGGGCAATCATTGCAAGAGCTTGTTCATCAAACTTAATTTTTTCTTTTTTGCAAATTTTTTTCAAAAATTTGAGAACAGAAGTGTAATGCCTGGTGGTGAACTCTAACAGCACAGATTTTTTTCTTAAACCAGAGAATTTCCTGTCATAAGGCTCATTAGCAACCAGGATGATAGGAAAAGTACTGCTGCTTATCAGCTTAAGAATAGCCTGGACTCCTCCCCTGTCCTCCCTGCCAGTAATACCGTCAATCTCATCAACCAGAATGATTTTGCTCTTAAAAAACAAGCTGGCCTGTTTAGAAGCACTACCAACTAATGAGTTGATTTGCTCAGCATTTCTTTTATCACTAGCATTAATCTCAACCAGTTCAAAGCCTAAATCATGGGCTAAAGCATAAACACTAGAAGTTTTGCCACCACCACTACCACCATAAAGCAGGAGAGCCTTGCCCTTCTTAAAATGAGTCACAAACCTTTTTAAATCCTCCAAAACCTTTGCATGCCCCTCAATATCAGAGAGCTTCTTAGGCAGATATTTCTTAGTCCAAGAGATTGATTGCATGATAAAGAAGGAAAATGTATTGGTTTATTAAGGTTATTGTGATTATAAACCTTCATTATAAAATATACAAAAAACAGCATGTAATCATTACCAGCAAAACATTCATTTTTTCATTTTATAATAGTAAAATATTAAAAGTGATATCTGTTCCTGTTTGATAAAGGGTGATATAAATGGAGGACGATAATCTTGAACACATAATTGAATTAAAGCCAAGCTTGGAACTAAGAAAAATTGAGACTACGTATCCTACTGGAGCCCAAGACATTTCATATCAGGCAACTCTAAATTTTTATAGTATAGGAGCAACAGACAAGATACCGAAAGGAATAAATATAAATAATCTACAGGAAGTTATTATTTCAATTCCAGAAGAACTGTATAAAAATTTACTGAAACGAGAAGAAAACATAAGGACGGGTTCTGAAGTTACAATAAAATTATGAAGCATACGGCTGCCGGGACATTCAGAAAAACTGCGTTTTTCTGGGCGTTAAACACAGTTTAACATTTGAACCCGAGTCGCGACCTTGGGAGGGTCGAGTCTTGCCACTAGACCACAGCCGTGCAATTAGAACAAGAAAACAAGCTTTATTATAAATTTTACTTAGAACGCTTTTTCTTGACAGGCTTATCCTTGTGTAACAGATGGTAATGTCTTATTAACAGAGCAACCCAGCCTATGAATACAAAGATTAGTATTAGTATTGTTGCATCAAGGAGTCTTTCATGTGGCGGGCTTATAAAGAAGACAACATAAGCAATTGCCAGGACATATATTATCAGGACAAGGGTTAAGAGGAAGCTGCCAAGTTCCTTAGGATGAACATCATCTTCTGTGCCTGTACGAGTGTTAGCTATGCCTTGGAATATCATCATGATAGCCAGCACCAGGACTATAGCTGCAGTGCATGTAACTGTGAAAAAGGAATTAAGTATGGAATTAGAAGTGTTTGTAATCAAGTCCAGCTTATCCTTGGAATCAAGAACAATGCTGTTTTTTGTAGCAACTGCATAACTCATAGATACCTGGCTGTAATGAAATTCCCTAACCTTATCCATAACCCAGGGATGAGCAACCAGAACAGCAAATATAAGAACAATTCCCAGAGTAATCTGAATATAACCAGTACTTCTCTTAATATGAACCATCCTCTTTTTTCCTCTTAGGATACATATATTAATTATTGATATATAAAGTTTTTGATAATAAACTTTTTATAACCCTTAGAATTCCCTTTTTAGCATGATTATAGGGGTTGTGGGCAAGGCTAATGTTGGAAAAAGCACTTTTTTCAAGGCTATGACTTTGGCAGAGGTAGAGATAGCTAATTATCCTTTTGTCACGATTAAGCCTAACCACGGCATGGGATTTGTAAAAGTGCCTTGTGTTTCTAAGGATTTCAAGGTTAAGTGCAAGCCCAGGCTTGGTTTTTGCATTGATAATTATCGCTTTGTGCCTGTTGAACTAATTGATGTTGCTGGCTTGGTTCCTGGTGCTCATGAAGGCAAAGGCATGGGCAACCAGTTCTTAAATGATTTAAACCAGGCAGATGCTTTGATTCATGTTATTGATGCTGCTGGTTGTACTAATGAGAAAGGAGAGCCTGTTGAAAAAGGAAGCTGTGACCCTGCAGAAGATATCAAGTTCTTAGAAGTAGAACTTGACCACTGGTATCATGATGTTCTTAAGAAAGGCTGGGATAAACTGGCCAGGCAGATTCAGCAGGAGCATTTGCAAGTGCAGAAAGTGCTTGCAAAGCAGTTATCAGGCATGGGAGTTGATGAGGAGTTAATGGATGCTGCACTCAAAGCAACAGAGTTAAAGGATAATGATGTGATTAAATGGGTTGATGAAGACTTGTTTAAACTAGCAGGTTATTTAAGAAAAAAAACAAAGCCAATGATAATAGCAGCTAATAAGATAGATGTTCCTGGAGCAAAAGAAAATTATGATAAGTTAGTAAAAGAGTTTCCAGATGAAATCATAGTTGCCTGCAGTTCTGAATCAGAACTAGCACTTAAAGAAGCTCATAAGCATGGCATGATAAAATATATTCCTGGAGAAAAAAGCTTTGAGGTGGTTGATGAGAGCAAGATAAATGACAAGCAAAAAAAAGGCTTGGAATTCTTAAAAACAAATGTATTGGCAAAAGGAGGCACAGGAGTGCAGGAAGTCCTGAACAAAGCAGTGTTTGACTTGTTAAAACACATAGCTGTTTATCCAGTTGCTAATAGCAAATTAACAGACAAAGACGGCAATGTGCTTCCTGATTGTTTTCTTATACCCAAAGGAACCAATGCCCTGGAATTTGCATACAAAGTACACACAGACATAGGAGATAATTTTGTAAAAGCAATCAACCTAAAGACAAAACAGCCAGTAGCCAAGGATGCTCCTCTGAATAATAATGATGTAATTGAGATGATGACGAGTAAATGATTACCTCTTCCTCACCAACCCATACTTCTCAAGCACTTCTTTGTACTTTTGGAAGTCACTGCTGGCTTTAAAACTTCTTTTCTTGGCTGGCGGCAACTGCTCAAGCCATTTATGTATTATCTTAAAAGTCTCTACTATGTCTTCATCAAGCATAGGCCCTTCTCCTAGTTCTTCTGCAGATACATCCACTGTTTTCATTCTTCTTCTCTTAAAAATATTTATCTTGCCAAAGAACTTGGTTAACAGATTCTCTCTTTTTTCTATGAGTTCATCTTCAACTTCTTTCATTTCTTTCATCTCTTCTTCTTTCTCAACAATCTCTTTTTCAGTGGCTTCTATATCATCCTCCATTGCTCTGAGCTTAGCCATATCCTCAGGAGATAATTCTTCTGAAGTAGAAGCCTCTTTAATCAGGCCTCTTCTAAAAGAGAACAGTTTTGACAAGAACCCTGGCTGCTTGTACTCAACATGCACTTCTGTAGGCTCAATATCAGGGATTTTTTCAGTTGTTTTCTTCCTGGCAAAAGACATCTTAAACCCAAAGCCTCTGCCAGAGCGCTCCTTAACCCTTCTTTTGTCAATATAACTTCCCAGTTCCTTATTAAAATCCTTTTTTGCTATTTTAATCACCTTTGAATATTATATCTGTAATTAAAATGTGGTTATTTATATACTTTTCTGAACAAATTAACTATTTTCAGCAAAGTTCCAAAGCTCGTCAAAAAAGCCTTTGAATGATTTGGCTATTGATTCTGATATGATGTGTATGCATATTAATTCCTTGTCATATGAGAAGATAAAGCTGTTGTTGTCTATTATCATGAGTGCGCCTGGGCTGAAATGCAGGATTTCCTTTACTTGTGTGTATTTTTGTTTTTTAAAGTGCCGCCAGTAGTCTGTGTTTTTATCTGAAAAAATTATTTTTGCTTTTTTCTTTAGTGCAACTCTGTGTCTGTGCCATTTTTTCCAGAAGTTGTTGAACTTGATGTTTTTTCCTGACCTCACTCCCATTATGCTTATGTTCTGTGCTTTTTCCAGGGCATCATAGACAATAGTGGCAACTCCTCTTAATCCTTTGATTAATGCTACTGTTTCTGCTCTTGAATCTAGTTTTCTTATGTTTTCCAGATTTGGTACTATACTTCCTAGTTCTTTTTCTATGTTTTGAAGATTTCGTTCTCTTTCTTTTACATACTCAATTATTGTTTTTGGATGGTTGGCTATAAAGAACTTAATGTTATTTTCTGTTATGTATTTGACCAGTCCTTTGTCTACTAATTTATATAAGGTTTCATATATCTTTCCTCCTGATATCTTTGAATCCCTTACTATTTCCCCGCTCTTGGCTTTTCCTAGTTTTAGCAGGCTTAGGTAGGCTAGGCTTTCGTTTTTGGTTAACCCGCTTGATTCCAATAGCTGTTCATACATATTGCTTACCACTAGGTGGGAGGAAGTATTTAAATATATGTTATTACATTACAGTAGCAAAAATAAAGGTGATATTATGGAACAAAAACAAAAAACAAAATACCAAACACTGAAAGACAAACTAGCTGCAGCAAACATTGAAAAAATTATTCCTACTGTTTTTGCAACTGCAGCTTTGACTGTTGGAGCATTTATTCTAGGAAACTACACTGCAACACAAAAATATAAGCAGCTTCATGAAAATGACTATCTAATGATATCCATTGACGACCACCCCAGAGAATTGTCAGTTTCTCCTGGCAGAATTGAACTTTCTTTTTCTGTTGGGGGAAAAAGATTTCGTATATCTGATTTAGAAAGATATGACCCGTTAGAAGAAACAATGGAAGAATTAAAGAGACGTCAAAGCGGAATTGAAAGAGGCCTTTACCATGACCAGAAATACAATCATAGAGATAAAGAAGGAAATTTGATTGACCCAAAAGACCTATTTTACATCTCCTTTTTTATTAATAAAAGAGGACATTTTATTAACAAAGACCGACACGGAGAAACTGCAATGGTTGGTAACTTAGGAGATCATGTAAGAATTTTAGTAGAACCCCTGCCAGTGTATATTAAATAAAACTATTTTATTTTTATTATTAAAATAAGAGCAAGGATGGGGACGGAGAGACTTTCAGAATTCGTATTTTTTTCGTGCTTCACTGGACATCTCCCCGTGAACCTTATATATGCTCGTTCTTTCGTTAATTTATGCTTTCATCAACTCTAGGTGGGATGAAACCAAAATTAACTCCAGAACTCGCAGAAATAGTTGGCATTATGATGGGAGATGGGTATATGAAAAATAAGCACAATTATACTCATGTTATTAAGGTTTGTGGCAGTCTATCAAAAGATAGGAATTATTTATATTATGTAAAAAAATTGTTCATAAGGAACTTTAATGTTATTCCGAAGTTATTAGAATATCCTAAAAAAGATTATTTGGAGTTGTATGTTTATTCAAAGGAACTGGTTGACTATTTTTATCGAGTACTTTTAATTCCTTTAAGTCCTAAAACCAATTTGTCTATTCCAAAGTATATTAAGGAGGATGAACAACTTCTTATTTCATTTATTAGAGGCCTTTTTGATACGGATGGATGCGTAACCCATCAAATTGATAGAAAAAAAGATAGTGAATATTATTATGTCTTAGTTAAAATATGTACTAAATTCTTGTCTTTTGCAGAAGATTTAAGAGATTCTTTGATATTGTTAGGAATCCCTGCTTTTTTATGCAAGAAGGGAGATAGATTTGGAAACACAGGATACGATGTTGTTGTTAGACACAAAAATACAACACGTTTCTTTGAGTTGATAGGTTCTAATAATTTAAGGAATATTAGAAAATGGGAGCAAGAGTGGGGACGCTGGGATTCGAATTTCTGAAGCGCTGCTCCCTTGCGCTCTCCCAGATCTGATGGTCTCTTCCTTGAAGCGAAAGGCTTCAACAGACCAATGGTTTAATCATAGCCACAGGGTTTCTGCAGCTCATCGCTCCAAAGCCTGGAGCCATCCATTTTAAACAAAAAGGGTGTTTTACTCCCTTCCCTCTAGCCAGGATGTACCCTTCTTGGAGCTTCCAAGAGGTTTATACTACGTCCCCGACAATCTATTAGAGGAGAATGAGCTTATTTAAAGCTTACTATTAAATTCTTACTTAACCACCACCAGCATGATAAAGCAGGCTATTAAGAGAGCAACCAATATGATTGAAACAGACACTCTGAGTTTTTTTTCTTTGTCATCCATCAAATTCCAGGGCTTCTGAGTCTTGCCGCCAGAAAGCCCGATGATAAGACCAATAATCATGCCTGCTGCAAAGCCAGAGCCTAGTTCATGCATAAAAACACCTCTTCTCTTGATTTATAGGGTTTT
>JAHWIP010000061.1 GCA_019322375.1 Candidatus Woesearchaeota archaeon | reverse complement strand
TTATAAATCTTTCGTTTTTGTAGCCACCAAGAAGTAGTGAAAATATAAGGAGAAGTTTTAAAATATATAATTCATCCCGAATATATAGGGTGGTACATATTAGAGAACAAAAAACCCTGGTAATCTTATCCATCATCTTGATAGTCTTCATCCTGTTCTCAGCCAGCTTCTTTATGGTATTGATTGACAGGGGCTTTTATAACAAGGCTTTTGAGAAGTATGGGGTGTATGAAGAACTCGGTGTGCTTGGCGTTAGGAACACATTTGACTATTTAATTAATTACTTAACTAGTGAAAATACTGAAATTAATAAAATAAAGGACTTATCTATTTTCTTACCAGAAGAGAGAGCTCATCTAGAGGATGTTAGAAACATTATCTCCTGGATAAAGGCTCTTGGTATTGCGTCACTTGTCTTATTATTTGTGTTCATAATGCGACTAGGCACTTTTAAGGACTCTAGACAAAGCTATAAAAGAATCCTTGTTTATGGAGGACTAACCACTCTAGCATTTCTTGCTATCATATTTGTGCTCAGCCTTAATTTTCCTTCTTTCTTTGATGTGTTTCATAAAATCCTGTTCCCGCAAGGCAACTACATGTTTCCTGCTCATTACTTATTAATAAAACTCTTTCCACAGGAAATCTTCAGGGATTTCGCAAGAAAAATGCTTTTTCACACAGCCATACTCAGCTTAATCTTATTATTCTTAGGCTCTTCCTCTGCTCTGGCCATCAGAAATACCAGACGCAATTAAATGAGCAACGCGAATAGCTTCAGGTACATTAGAACGAGTACAAGTAATTCTTAGCAATTCTTTTGTATCTTCTAAGTTTATGCCAACATGCTGGACATAGATATCTTTAATCTTAACAGGCTTAGGCATCTTCTTAATGATATCCTTTTTCTTTTGCATACCAATACTATCAAGAGCAGCATAAATCTTCTTATAATCAGGATAATCCCTTATCACAATAATCACAGGAATCTTGGTCTCCTTGTGCAAGACCTGAGGATTAATAACATTAAAACCAGCCACTGCAATGCCCTTAAGAAAGATTGCCTGTATCTGGGGCTTAAATTTGCAATCATTAATCATCTCAATAATTTTCAAAGTTGCATCCTCACCATCCTTTTCAACATAGCAGGATAACAAGCCATCCATAAAATCTCCACCACGATAAAGCGTTGCAACAATACGAACATACTTCTGTAAAGGGTCAAACTTGTCAAAAGGAGCATCCTCAATCCCAACAACACGGAGTTCTTTTTTCATTTCAACCTCCTAGCAAACGTTAAAAATCCTGTATGCCCATGATCCTTAGTCCTAGGCCTTGCTCTCTTAGCATCAACAGCCCATTCCCTCTCAATAACTTCAATGGTTTTTTCTAATAAAAAATCATCAGGCAAATCCTTTACAAACCTTTGAATCTGGGTAATATTAGGCAGGTAAACAACCAGGAAACCCCCAATCTTAAGCACTTTCTCAGCAGTCCTCAATGCTTTCCAGGGCTCTGGCAAATCCAATACAAAAACATCAATATCTCTTTCTTTTATCTTTTTGTCATCATAAATATCTCCTTGCTTAATAACAACATTCTTTAATCCAAGGCTATCAATATTTTCAGCAGTTACCTCAACACTCTTCTCATCATTATCATAAGTTACTACTTTCTTAGCAAGCACACCAAGAAAACAAGCCAGGGCTCCAGAGCCACTTCCAGCATCCAACACATTAGAGTCCTTGGTTATGCCTGTGTTGCTAATAATAGCTCCTATATCTTTTAAGGTTATTATCTGTGCCATTCTCTTAATGCGTTTGTAATGGTCAAGAAAAACAGGGTCTAGAATAATGAATTCATGATTAGCAACTTTTACTTTAGAGCCTGATTTTTTTAACAAATCCTTTTTGCTAATAATACCGTGCTTTGTATGATAATCCTTGCTAGTGTCAACATAGTGCTTTTCAAACCCAGAAATAACTCTTTCTTTGCCATCAACATCTATGCTTTTCTGCTTTTTAATAAGGATTTTTTTACTCATAGAAAAGGAGATAAAGAAGTAAGATAAAAAGTTTATGGAAAATCCTAGAGCTTTTCCAATGCATTAGCCACTCTTTTCTCATCCCAGCCTTTTTTAACCATATCCTTTTTTATCTCATCAAAAGAAAGGCCTTCATCAATTCCTTGCTTCACAACAAAGTTCACTAGCTTGCTATAAGCAGTCTCAGTGTGCCAGCCCTTTAACACCATGGCTTTTAACACATCAGGAATAGCCAATCCTGAAGCCAAGGTATGAGCTATAAAGGCGTCAATGGCTTTTTCATCATCAAGTTCAGCAACTCTCTTGCTCTCATCAGCATGAGGAACTGCAGGGAGAACATGTGCA
>JAHWIP010000060.1 GCA_019322375.1 Candidatus Woesearchaeota archaeon | reverse complement strand
TTAAAAAGCATGGGGAGGGCAAGACCAGGTTTGCTCTTAGAGAATTAAAGAATGTTGGCATATTAAAAGAGTATCCTCCTCTGCCAGATAAAGCCCATGGTCTTGTGAGCCAGGCAGAGCACACAGTTATAGTTAGGGATAAGCCTGTTATTACCACCATTATTCAGAAGTAAAAATTTATATATAAAGCCCTTTTTCTTACACCATAAAATGGTTAATGGTGGAAAATCCAGAGGACTGGAGCAATTATTACAACACACAGCCCTAGGCTATGATGTTCCTGAATACGAGCAAATAGATACTGCTTTAAGTGATTCTGTTGAGAGACAATATCTTATGGCAAAGATGGCTTCGTTGATTAATGCGCGCAGACTGGATAATAAAGAGGTTGTTCCTTTTGCACCTACCAGACTGCCTGATGATATTCAAAAAAAAAGTTGATGAGCTTGCAAAGAAGTATAAAGGCAGAGACATTATTGTAAGGTCTGATTCTTTAAGAGAGGACAGCATGCATTCATTCGCAGGCATATATGATTCAGTTGTTGTTAAAAGAGCTTCAAAGAAAAAACTCATAAATGCTGTTACAAAAGTATATGCGTCTCTTAATTCTGAAAAAGCCAAGAGATACAGACAAGAACATAATATTCCTGATGACAAAATGGGCATTATTATTCAAAGATTTATTGAGCCGTACATTGCAGGCATTATGTATACATCTAATTCTAGCTATCCATCTGATTTAACCATAGAGTACTGTGATGGAAGATTTGATGTTATTGAAGAAGGATATCAGCCAACTATCAAAGATTTTGAAAAAAGAACAAGACAACTAGTGTTTGAAAGTGAAGATTGCAAAGGATTAGGTCATGATTGGGAAGAATATAAAATAATAAGTAAAGTAAGAGATATAGGTATAAAATTAGAGAAAATTATAGGACCTTCTGATATTGAGTTTGTGGTAAAAAACAAAAAAATATATCTTGTCCAGAGAAGAGATATAACTGATTTAGAAGAACCAGAAGATGTAAAGATTCCTAAGTATGATAAAGAACAATACATAGGCTTTACCGATGTAATGAGGGGAAAAGGTAAAGTAACTCTGCCTGTTGTAGCCATAGAAGATATGCATAATCTAGGAGAAAGAGTAACATTGTTAAGCATGGTATCTCGAAGTAGAGCAGAAAACGAAATTAAAAATCATTATGACAATATTATGGAATTAAATGAAAAATATAAAGATGGATATATCCTTCTGACACCTCACTTTGATAAAACAGTAATAAAAAGCTGGGGAATATTTTCCTCTTCAAAGGTGCCAGATGATCCTACCTTAGACCGGCTTACACCTAATAAAAAAGCAGTAATTACAACTCGTTTTGGCTCAATTTGCTCTCATATCATGACTGTTGCAAGAGAAAGAGGCATTGCTTATGCAGGGTTTGAAGGCTACAAAGACGATACATTATTTGAAGGAGTGCATACTGGAGATATATTATCTATATATTTTAAGAAAAGACGAGCTTATGTTTACAAGGAAAAAATTCCTGTAAGAAGTATAAAAGAGACACATCCAAAAATATCAATAAAAATTAAAAAACGAAAAACAGGTATTGTTTTTGAAACGCCTGATTATAAATATTTGGACTCTCATAAGCCAGTTGTGATTGATTTTGAATATTTCTTAAACAACAATACTGACGATGAATGGAAACGTACAGAAATAGGGGATCACATGGGCACTCCTTTCACAAACACTAAAGGAATAAGTATCTATCTAGGCATGGCTGCTCATCACGGTATAAGCTATATGTGGTGGTTGGATCGCGAATCATGCATTATTGGATTTGAAAAACCTCTTTCTAAAAAAGCTTTTAATGAGATTGAAGAAAAATATGTTAAGCATATTAAGAATTTGAAAAAGAAGAAGCGATAAAGCAGTAACATAAACCCTAATAATATCTTTCTTTTTTCAGTAGTGTTGTTCTCACCCACTCACTTGCAGCAACTCTGGTCTTGCCATAAAACTCTCTCTTTTTACATCTTCTATTACATAGAACACTTTTTTCTCATTTAATCCAAATTTTTCTTCTAATAATTCCAGAAAGTCCTCCAGCTCTTTTACATTCTCAAACACTCCTTCTACCAGGAAGTCATAGCCATTGTTTATCTTGTACAAACTGTTTATGCTTTGGTGTTCTTTTAAGTAGCTTCTTAACTTGTCCCTGTCTTCCTTTTTTGTTGAGAGCATTATCTTTGCTCTTGAGTTATAGCCCAGCTTGCTAAAGTCTATCAGAGTTGTGTGCTTTATGATTAAGTTTTTCTCGTGCTGTCTTAGCTTGTCGTAGAGAGTGCTTATGGGTATCTTGGTTTTTTTGCTTATCTTGGTCAGGGTTTGCCTTGAATCCTGTCTTAAGAAGGTTAAGAACAACAGATCTGATTTTTTTACCACGCTTTAACCCCCAATTGTTTTTTCAATTAAGTATTCTTGGTTTTGATATAAACCTTTTTTAAGAATAAAAACCAGCTATTTCAGAAATTTCCTGAAACAAACCATGTTTTTTTCTGATTTTATGAATAAAACATGAATATATCCATAAGAAAGAACGGATTTTTCTGAAACAGACAATGATTTTAATAAACAAACCTAAAAAACCCTTGAAACAAGTCTGAAACAACAAACTTTATATATCTGAGCGCATTCCCTCTCGTCTATAAACAAGCTTGAACGGTGTTTAAAAAAATGCATTTAACTGAGCAAAGAATCTTAAACAAGTTTAAAAAAGAGCCATTAAGAGAAATCTCAACAACAGAGATAGTAAGAGCAGTATATCCTGAAGAATATGCAAAAATAATCAGGGACATGAACAATGAGTTCTCAGACAAAAAGCTGGCCTTAAAAGCCAAAAGGAAAAAAGGACAGTATCATAGGAAAATACTTTACCATCTGAACAAGCTGGTGAATGATGAAATCCTAAAAGTAACTTCTATAAAAGGAAAAGGAGAAAAATATTTTTCATTAGCAATAGAAGAAGGAGAGATGATAGTAGAGAAAAAGCACAAAAGAGTTGTAATCTCAAAACCATCAATATCAACCAGTTTAATAGAGGAGTATGAAGCAAAAAACATTGTGCACAAATTTGACCCGGAAGGGTGGATAAACAAGCTGAACTGCATATTATTAGAAAGCACTAATTATAAAGGACTCAACAACTTCTACAACCTGGTATATGATTGTTTCTCAGAAGTGAATGACGTGCTTGGACTAAACAATTTTGAACACCTAATACAAAAAAGTAGTGCAGAGAATGTGCATGAAGTGCTGAAAAAACTTGATGTTGACACCAAAGACCATGAAAGATTTGTAAGCTTAATAATAAATGTGAAAAATATTTCTGATGATAAAAAAATATGCGAGTTCATAAAAGCATTTGCAAAAACCAATCCAAGGAACATAACCCTGGTGTTTAAAACAGAAAGCAAAGAATTAAGGTCGCATAAAAAATTATTCAATACCCTTATCTCAGAATTTTCAAATGAAGAAGTAAAAATTAATATTCATAACAGAAAAATACACAAAGCACCCATAATAATAGGAAAAGCAGGACCATACACCCTGCTGGACGAAGAATGGGAAGAATATGAAGAGAACATAAGAGGAAAAACCATTGGCCTGGTAATAGCCAATACCAGCATTGCAATAGATGTTAACAGGTTTTTCAGGCACACAAGCGATAACAAGGAGTTTAGAAGACTAATATTAAAAACAGCCAAGACTCTGCTCAAAGTAAACACTGCTCAAAAGAAAAAAGCAGATGAATACTTTAAAAGACTAAATGAGCTGAACAAATCTTATACAAAGAAATTCTTTGCCTATGCAAAAAATTATATGCGCTTCTGGAACTATGACTGGAGAGAGAAAAAACAAGAGCATGTGCTGGACTTGCTTGAAAGCACTAAGCAGGAGATAAACAAGTTTTGCTCAACCCAGCAGACCATTTACAGGGCATGCGGCATACCCTTTAACTTTGACATAGTGTTCTCAAGTGTTTTCAGGAAATACACAAAAAACCTGTCCACCAGAAGGTACATAAAAACCACTATAAAGAAACTCAGGGATTATCATACACCAGAGATAGTTAAATTCACAGAAACAAGAGAGAAATTATTCAAAATATTTGACGGAGGAGACAGGATAAGGTTTTTCAGAAGCGAAGAACCAGAGCCAGAAGAAGTAATAAGAGAAATGGCCTTTTTGATGAACACATATGAACTGCCCTTGATAACATATGACTTCAGGGAGAGGAAAGGGGAAAGGAAGTTAACAGACTTTATGGAGTGAAAATGGAAATAATAAAAGACACAACTCTTGAAGCATGGAAAACAACTCTTAAGCTGATAATGGAAAAAGGAGTTGAAATGGTTGACAGAGAGAATAGAGTGTCAAAAGAAATAATAAACACTGTCTTAAAGATTAACCATCCAGAAAAAGACATTACAAAGCCAATACAAGAGATGAGAGCACTGAAAAAATGGGTTTATCCAGAGCTTGAAGAACTGGAAGACGTGTTCTTTAAAAAACAAGCCTCATCTGTTTATTATTATACATACGGAGCAAGAATATTCAATTATGCAAACACCAAGAACCAGGTGGATGATTACATAATTCCCCTGCTAAAAAAGAATCCTACATCAAGAAGAGCAATAATTGTACTCTACCACCCTGTTGTTGACTCAAAAATAGGCATGAAAGAAATCTCAAGCCTGATAAGTGTTTTCTTTAAAATAACAGACAAAAAACTAACAGTAAGCATAGTTATAAGAAGCAATGACATGTTCATAGGCTGGCCAGCAAATATCTATCAGGTATATCTACTACAGCAATATGTTGCTAAAAAATTAGGACTGGAACCAGGCAGCATAACAACAATAAGCCACTCAGCCCATGTATTTGAAGAGTATAAAGAGGAAGTGGAGGAAGTGTTGAGGAAGGGTTAGTGAGCGCTAAAACCCCCAAATTCACGGTTTTTACGGCTTCTAGAGCCTGTTTAAATCAAAAGCTTTATAAGTGTAAAGTGCTTACTAAGAGTATGTTTTTCTGAGTGAAAAACAGGTTTTTTTAGACGAGAAAATAGTGTAAGAATTAAACTCAGATTAATGTTAAAAGGGTAAAGATGGAATCAAAAGACAGATACGACACAAGCAAAATCATTGTTCTAGGCGGTATTGAGGCTGTTAGAAAGAGGCCTAGCATGTACATAGGCAGCACTGGGCCCAGGGGTTTGCATCATCTGGTTTATGAGGTTGTTGATAATTCTATTGATGAGGCAATGGCTGGTTATTGCAAGACCATCCTGGTGGTTGTTCATAAAGATAATTCTGTTAGTGTTGAGGATGATGGAAGAGGCATACCTGTTGGGATTCATTCTAAGTTCAAGATTAGCGGTGTTGAACTGGTCATGACCAAACTGCATGCTGGCGGTAAGTTTGATAAAAAAGCTTACAAGGTTTCTGGCGGCTTGCACGGAGTAGGTGTTAGTGTTGTTAATGCTTTGGCAGAAGACCTTGAAGTCTGGATTCACAGGGATAAAAAAGTTTATTATCAGAAGTATAAAAGAGGAAAGCCTGTTGGGCATCTCAATGTGATTGGCAAGTGTGATGAAAAAACAGGCACTAAGATAAGGTTTATTGCTGATAAACAAATCTTTGTTGACGGAATAGAGTATTCTGATGAAATCCTGGAGAACAGGTTTAGAGAACTGGCTTTTCTTAACAAAGGCTTAAGAATTAAGTTCAGGGATGAAAGGAGCAAAAAGGAAAAAGAGTTTCATTATGAAGGAGGCCTTAAGAGCTTTGTTGATTTGCTTAACAAGAACAAAACTCCTTTGCACGGCATTATTCATTTAAAAACCAAGAAACATGATGTTGAGCTTGAAGCAGCCATGCAGTACACTGACAGTTTTAATGAAAGTGTTTTTTCTTTTGTAAATAATATTCACACAGTAGAAGGAGGAACTCATTTAACAGGTTTTAAGACTGCGCTTACCAGGACTCTGAATACTTATGCTGAGAAAAACTTTGGCAATGGCAAGGCCAGGCTTACAAGTGATGATGTAAGAGAAGGATTAACAGCCATTATCTCTTTAAAAATTCCTAATCCTCAGTTTGAAGGACAGACAAAAACAAAATTAGGCAATCTTCATGTTAAAGGAATTGTTGATTCAATGATAAGCACAGGCTTAGCAACTTTTCTAGCTGAGAACCCAAAGGTTGCAAGGAATATTATTGAAAAAGCAGTTAATGCATCCAAGGCAAGAGAGGCAGCAAGAAAAGCAAGAGAACTGGCTAGAAGAAAAACAGCTCTTGACAGCACTTCTTTGCCAGGCAAGCTGGCTGACTGCTCAGAAAAAAACCCTGCTCTATGCGAATTATTCTTAGTAGAAGGTGACAGTGCTGGTGGCAGTGCAAAGCAAGCCAGGAACAAGGAACACCAGGCAATTCTTCCTTTGCGAGGAAAAATCCTGAATGTTGAAAAAGCAAGGATTAACAAGGTTATGAGCTCAAATGAAATAATTACAACCATTACTGCTCTTGGCACAGGCATAGCAGAAGAGTTTAATATTGAAAAACTAAGATATCATAAAATCATTATTATGACAGATGCTGATACAGACGGAAACCATATAACAACTTTGCTTTTAACCTTTTTCTTTAGATACATGAGACCTCTTATAGAGGACGGGCACATATTCATAGCACAGCCACCTTTATACCTTGTAAAGAAAGGTAAAGAGAGATATTATGCATTAACAGAAGCAGAGAAGAATGATTTAATAAGAAAACTAGGTTCAGGAGCTAATGTGCAGAGATACAAAGGACTAGGAGAAATGAACCCTGAGCAGCTATGGGAGACAACCATGGACCCTGATAAAAGACTGTTAAAAAAAGTAACCATAGAAGATGCAATAGCAGCTGACAAGATGTTCACAGTGCTAATGGGAGATGAAGTAGAACCCAGAAGAAGGTTCATAGCAGAGCATGCAAGAGAAGCAGGGAATATTGATGTGTGAATCAACGTAATCTTCAACAAAAATTAAAAATAATTTTTGAGAATCTTTTGTAAAACACACAAAAGATTTATAAACCGCTCATATTTCCAGAGGAGAAGTATGGCTAGACAAGTAGCAAAACCAAGAGTTAAGAGAAAGAAATGGTTTCCAATCATAGCTCCAAAGCTGTTCAGAGAACAAGTGGTTGGAGAAATTCCTTTGTACGAGTCAAAATCCATGATGAACAGAAATCTAAGCATTAATATGATGAATCTGACCAATAATCCAAGGAACCAGCACATCAATGTTATGCTCAGAATTAATGAGGTAAAGGATGGTAAAGGCTTGACAACTGTTCTTGGCTTTGAAATGATGCCCAGCAGTGTAAAAAGGATTGTTAGAAGAGGAAAAACCAAGGTTGGTGATTCAGTGATAGTAGCTACAAGTGATAATAAGAAGGTAAGGATTAAGCCTTTGCTCATAACCAACACAACAGCGAACAACTCAATTGTTAATAGTGTAAGATTGATAGTAAGAAATGCTCTTGCAAGGCTTGTTAGCAGGCTCACCTATGAACAACTAGTAGAAGAGATAATGAGTTTTAAACTGCAAAAACATCTTGGAAGCACAGCAGCAAAGATAGCGCCTATAAGAAGCTCTGAGATAAGAGGCTTTAAGCTGATAGAAAAAGAAGGGGTAAGAGTGCTGAAACCTGGCAAGATGGAAGAGATTGTTAAGGAGAAGAAAGAAGAGGTTAAGGAAGAAGTGGAGAAGAAGGAGGCGCCTAAAGCCGAAGAACCTAAACAAGAAGAAAAAGCCCAGCCAGCACCTGAGGCAACAGAAGCAAGCAGCAAAGCTGAAAAAGCGCCTAAAAAATAAATTTTTATAAACTAACTCTAATTCTTTAAACATAAAATGACTGATTACAACTTAGAGCTGGACAAAGCAGCTGAAAAGATTAAGCAGGAAAAAGCAAACACAGTTCTAATCCAATTGCCAGACGGATTAAAGCCAGGAGCAAAAGAGATACAAGAAGAACTAAAAAAAATTACAAATGCAAAAATATTAATCTGGGCAGGGAGCTGTTTTGGAGCGTGTGATGTTCCTAAAGTAGAAGTTGATTTAATAATTCAGTTTGGGCATAGTGGGTGGGTGTGAAATGGGACAGGAACAAAATGAAAGAACCTGGTATGAAGGGTTTGAATCATGTATGAACGTGGTTTTTACGCAAGAAGATTTTAATAAATATAATGAAATGGTAAAACAGGATTTATCATTCTATCAAAAATATCTAAAGCCAGGAGCAAGAATTCTTGATATTGGATGTGGTTTAGGATGCACAGCAGTCCCATTATCAGCACTCGGCTATGAAGTGGTTGGCATTGATAATGATAAAAAAGTTGTTGAGGCTGCACAGGAGAATGCAAAGAATTTTGGCAGAAAAATGGATGTGGTTTATGGAGATATTTTTGAAATTGACAAAAAGTTTGGAAAAGACTCATTTGACGCATGTATTTCAGGAGGAGTTCTTGAACATTTTCCACAAGAACAAATAAGAGAAATAATGGATAAACAACTGCATGTCGCTCCTCTTGTTATTGCGGGTATACCTATTGCAACCAAAGAAGATGTAAAAGATGAATACAAAGATTATGAAAAAAGGATTTGCTTAGACGGAATCTACAGAAATATGTGGACGCCTGATCACTGGATAAACCAGGTTTTCAAAGATTATAATATTCTTGAACACAGAGTTGGAAAAGCATCAGAAGCAATAGGAGGGTTTAACGAGATATTTGTGGTAATGGGGAGGAAAAAATAAAAAAAGTAAAAAAACAAAAAAAATTCCCCACTTTCCAATAAAAATCGCAAAAGCATAACTTTTTATATGATTTCTTAAATTCATTTATGGCATGGCTTATGAATTAATCATTAGTGAAAAGCCTAATGCTGCTAAAAGAATTGCTGAAGCACTTGCTGATAAGCGTCCTAAAAAGCAGAGTGTTAACAAGGTTCCTTATTATGAGTTAAAGCATAAAAACAAAAATATCGTCGTGGCTTGCGCTGTTGGCCACTTGTTTACTGTTGCTGAGAAAAAAAAGTCTTTTACTTATCCTAGCTTTGATTTGCACTGGGTTCCTAGCTTTGAGGTTAATAAGAATGCTGCTTTTTCTAAAAAATATCTTAACTTAATAAAAAAGCTGGCTAAAAAAGCCAATGTATTCACTGTTGCGTGTGATTATGATGTTGAAGGAGAAGTTATTGGTCTTAACTGTATCAAGTATGCTTGCAATCAAAGAAGTGCCAGGAGGATGAAGTTCTCTACTCTTACCAAGGATGACTTAATTGAATCTTACAAAAACATGTCTAAACATCTTGACAAAGGACTGGGTGCTGCTGGTGAAGCAAGGCATTTTCTTGACTGGATGTATGGAATAAATATCTCCAGGGCTTTAACCTTGGCTGTTAAGAGCACAGGTGCTTTTAAAATCCTGAGCAGCGGCAGAGTGCAAGGGCCTGCTCTTAAGATTCTTTATGAAAGAGAAAAAGAGATTGCTGCTTTTAAATCAGAGCCTTACTGGCAGATACTTCTTAAGATTGAAAAACAAGGAAAACTTATAAGTGCTTTTCATGAAAAAGACAAGTTCTTTAATCATGATGAAGCAAAAACCAAATTTGAAAAATCTCTTTGGAAGCCTGCCAGTGTTAAGAATATAGATAAGAAAGAGGTTAAGCAAAACCCTCCTACTCCTTTTGATTTAGGCTCATTGCAAATAGAGGCTTACAAGTTATTTGGTATTAATCCTAAAGAAACCCTTAGTCTTAGCCAGAACCTTTATACCATGGGAGTTATTTCTTATCCTAGAACCAGTTCTCAGAAACTGCCATCAAAGATTAATTATAAAAAAATACTGAATGCTCTTGCAAAGAGCAATGCTGAGTACAACAAGAAAGCCAAGAAAGTGCTTGGTTTTAAAGAACTAAAGCCTAATGAAGGAAAAAAGAAAGACCCTGCTCATCCTGCTGTTTATCCAACAGGTGTTAAGCCTGATAAGATTAGTGAAAAAGAAAAAAAGATTTATGACTTGGTTGTTAAGAGATTTTTTGCTACTTTTGGAATACCTGCTATCAGAGAGTCAATGAATCTTAAGATTGATGTTAATGGAGAAACCTTTGTTGCCAGGGGCATGAGAACCAAGCAAAAAAACTGGTTTGAACTATATGAGCCTTATGTTAAGCTTAAAGAAGAGGAATGGCCTGATTTTAAGCAGGGAGAAAGCCTGAACATCAAGAAGCTTGACTTGTTGCAAAAAGAGACCCAGCCACCCAAGAGATACACTCCTGCAAGCATTATTAATGAACTGGAAAAAAGAGGGCTTGGCACCAAGGCTACAAGAGCAGACATTGTTGATTCTCTTTATCAAAGAAACTATATTGCAGACCAGTCCATAAGGGTGACTGATATTGGCATGAGCATAGTTGATACTCTGCAAAAATATTCTCCTGATATTGTTGATGAGCAGTTAACCAGGCATTTTGAGCAGGAAATGGAGAAGATAAGAACCAAGAAGATGAAAAAAGAGGAAATCATTGAGGAAGCCAAAAAGGTTTTAAAAAAGATTCTTAAGGAGTTCAAGCAAAAAGAAAAAAAGATTGGTGAAGCACTAAAACAAGCTCATCATGAAACCCTGAACAAGGAAAGCTATGTGTGTAAGTGCCCAAAGTGCGATGGCAACCTTAGAATAAAATTTTCAAGAAAAGGAAAAGCAAGAATCAGATTCATTGCTTGCGATAATTATCCTGATTGCAAAACCACCTTTTCTATTCCTCAAAGAGGAGGCATTAAAGGAACTGAGAAGAGGTGTCCTCACTGCAGCCAGCCCATAGTGCAAATATTTATGAAAAAAAGAAAACCCCAGGAAGTTTGTCTTAACAAGGAGTGCCCTGGAAAAAAAGTTGAGGAGCACTCGCATGAAGTTGAGAAAAAAGAGAATGGAATGGAAGTAATAAAAAAGAAGTGCCCAAAATGCGGCAAAGACCTGGTTCTAAGAACATCTGTCTATGGAAAGTTCATTGGATGCATTGGTTATCCTAAGTGCAGGTACACAGAGAATCTTAATAAAAAGAAAAAATAAGCAGAACTAATTCTTAGTTAACAGATTTTTATTAAGAACCGAATATAATTACACAAGAAAAAATAAAATAAAAAAATAAAAAAAGTTAAAGAAGCTTACTTATCTCTTCTTCTTTCTTTTAGTTTTCTTCTTCTTTGTTGTTTTCTTTTTCTTTTTAGCTTTCTTTTTTCTTTTTGCCATTGGCTTTCACCTATTCTTTTTTAACTGATTTAGCTCATTTATGAACTTTTAATTAAGTTTTTGATTTACTTATTTATAAAGTTTATTATTTTTTCGCAGGAAAAGTATTGAAAAAAATAATTTTTTCAAAAAATAAGTTGAATGCTGAAAAGTTTTAGGAAAAAAATTAAAAAACGAAAAAAATTAAAGACAGAACTGACATTCCACATCTCATGGTTAAGAAAACTGCTTATCTTACAATAGACGATGCACCAACAAAGGGTTTCAGAAAAAAAGTTGATTTTTTATTAGAAAATAATATCCCTGCAATATTCTTCTGTAGAGGCAAAAATATAAAACAATTTGAAGGTGATTTGATATACTCAGTAAAAAAAGGTTTTGTTCTTGGTAATCATGCTTATAATCACAAACATTTCTCAGATTTGACACTTAAAGAATGTTTTGAAGAAATAAGAAAAACAGATGAACTAATTGAAGAAGTGTACAAACGAGCAGGGATAAAAAGGCCTGTAAAGCTGTTTCGCTTTCCTTACCTGGACAAAGGGGGCCATGAAAATGCAGAAGCCTATGAAAAAGACTGGTTAAACTACACTAATCATGAGAAAAAACAAAAAATACAAGATTATTTGAGAGAAAATGGTTATTCACAGCCAAAATTCAAAGTAATAACACTCAAATGGTTTAACAATGCAAAACTACTTGATGATGTTGATGTCTTCATTACTTTTGACCAAATGGAATATTGGTTAGGAAGAAAAAACGCTCCTTATGGATTATCAGAAGAAAAAGCAATCTTAAACAGGATTGATGAAGATTTTCCAGAAGAAGGAAGAAGCCTGAATTATGAAGGAACCACAGATATAATCCTAATACATGACCAAGAACATACCACAAACTTGTTCTTTAAGATAATAAAAAAATATATTGAAAAAGGAATAAAATTCATACTTCCTGAATTTAATTAAAAAAGTTAATTTTATAAAGAACTAATTAATTCATAAACACATCCATGGGGCTATGGGGTAGCTTGGTTCATCCTCTCTGGTTTGGGGCCAGAAGACCCCGGTTCGAACGAGGAATCAGAGATTCCTGGTGTCTCAGAACTCTGTTCCTGCGACAATCCGGGTAGCCCCATTTTTTTTAGAGGAGGCAGGTACACAAAATTACTTGTAAGCTATAAATAACATTCTATGAAATGCTTCTTCTATACTACAACCTTCTATTTTTTCAAATTCTTGTACTGTATCCTTATCCCAATATTGCGGATGCATACCAAATAAATATGAAGTGGCTTTTAGAGCACATCTTACCAACTTTGAAGAAGTCCATCTGGAATTTGCATCCATTACTGAAAACCTTTTGCTTTCAGCTAGTAATGTTAGAAAACTTTCTCTTAATTTAGTGTCATGCCAAAGAGTACAATATACTAAAGTTGACAATAAAGCGTCATCTGGATTACGGATGGATCTTATTCGTTCTTTTTCACTTACGTCCACATTGTATAATTCAACATTAGACCAACCTTTTTGCTTCACTCTATCACAAGCTTTTCTTAACATGTTTGAAGAATTGTCTATACCAATTATTTTTCCTTGTTCACCAACTAATTCCTCAAGGGCCTCAAAATTTCGTCCTGTTCCACAACCAATTTCGATAACAAAATCTCCTTCTTGGAGATTAAGTTTACTTATTGCAAGTTGTCTATAATTCATCTCATCAAATCCGTATAATTTATTCACCATTCCAAAAAGTGCATCATATATTCCTGCTATTCTATTATAATGTTTTTGCGTATCCATTTGTTAGGGTAATATATATACATTTTAAATAACTTTTTATCTTTAACTACTCAGAAATAGCGATGTGCCTGCTTCTTGATTGTCTTTGGTCTGCTCAAAAGCAGAGCTTTTGGCACACAAAATCTTAGATTTTGTTGAAGCTTTGGTTTTCCGAAAGCTTGTGCGGGTAGCCCCATGTTTTCTTTTTTATAATCTATTCTAAAAACCAACATATTTATAAATAATCAATTAATTCACTTTCTAATAATATATTCACAATAATTAGAAGATAATATACGAGAAGAAAATGGTTAAACGCGCAACTTATGGCTCTGTTAGAAGGCTTGGCTCTCGTTACGGCAGGACTGTGAGGTTTAAGCTGGGCAAGATAGAAGCAGAGCAGAGGAAAAAGCATAAATGCCCTTATTGTAATTATACAAAGGTTAGAAGGGTTTCTGCTGGCATCTGGCACTGCAAGAAGTGCAAAGCTACTTTTACTAACAAAGCTTACACTGTGGGCAAGGTTAGCCCTATAAAACAGATTGTTGAGGAAGCAAACAAAGAGGAACTCTTTGGTGCAGCAAAAGATGAAAAATCTTTTGCTGAAGAAAAAGTTAAGGATGTTGAAGCTGTAAAAAAAGAAGTTAAGCAAGAAAAGGAAGATAAAGTTAAGGAAGAAGCTAATAAGGAAGTTAAAGGGAAGGGATGAAAATGAGCGAATACAAATGCTTTTTTTGCAATAAGATTATATCCCCTGATAATATTAAGCGAAGAGTCAGGTGCATCTATTGCGGTTCAAAGATTATTTTCAAAGCCAGGAGTGTTAATACCAAGGTAAAAGCCAGATGAACTTAACTGCTGAAATAATTGTTAAAGAAGATATTAATCAAATAGAAAAATTATTTGTTGCTGAGGAAAAAACTTTTAAAAACCAAAGAGCAGGTTATGAGCTTAAAAAGAGCAAGGACAAACTTGTTCTTAAGGTAAAGGCAAATGACAGTGCTGCGTTAAGAGCAGTGCTAAGTTCAATAACAAAATTATTGAATGTGTACGAATCAGCAAGAAAGGTTGTGAAAAAATAAAATGAAGAAGGAAACGCAAAACAAAATTAATCAGCTCTCACTAATGGAGCAGAACATGCAGAACTTTGCATTGCAAAAGCAACAGTTCCAGGCACAGCTAATGGAGCTTGAATCAGCAGAAAAAGAATTAAAGGACTCTAAAGAAGCTTACAAAATTATTGGAAACATAATGATTGCAAGTGACAAGGAAAAAGTTAAAAAGGAACTGGCAGAAAAGAGAGAAGTGCTGAAAACCAGGATTGAGTCATTTGAAAAGCAAGAAGCCAAGCTCAAGGAAAAAGCAGAGGATTTGCAGAAAGAAGTGCTTGACGAAATGAAGCAGAGTGAGAAAGAGTGATTATAATGGTAAAAGTAGGAGATGTTGTAGAAATTGTTAATGAAATAGTAGAAGACCCTACTCTTCCCAAGAATATAAAAACCAAACTTGAGGAAATCACCTCTGAGCTTAAAGGAGTTGATAAAAAAGACTTGAGATTAAAAGCAGACAAGTGCATACATGAGCTTGACGACATCTCAAGCGATGTTAACCTCCAGCCCTTTGTCAGAACCCAGCTCTGGAGTGTTGTGAGCATGCTGGAAGCCCTGGAGTAATTATTTCTTCTTTTTTATAGGTCTAGCTTTTCTTTTAATAGAAATCTGCCTTTTATTAAAAATAGAATTAGGAATTATTACTTCTTCTTTCTGAGAAGTCATAAGCCTTGTTTCTAAAAAACCAAGAGAGATTATTCTTCCCCTAACCTCTTTTATCTGGACAACATCTCCTTCCTTAAAAACTTTCTTAGTCTTAATCAGGATGCCAGCCATAAGGTTAGGAAAGAAATCCTTAACCGCAAGGATAAAAGAGGCTATAATAACAATTATAACTGCAGCTGCTATCATGTACAGAATGGTTGTTGTTAATCCAAGGCTGTTAAGAGACATCACAACAGCAATAAAATAAATAATATAAGAAGCAAAGTTGCTGAGCAGTTTTTCAAAGGAGAACTTAAAACCTGTTCTTGTTCTTAAATGCTTGTCAAGCTGAACCTCATTAAGAGCTCTCCTAATAAGATTGCCTAATAATTTGCCAAGTATAAGACCAATTAATAAGATAAGCACAGCAATAACAATCCTGGATAAAATAGGAGTAAGCTTATCAGTAACACCACTAATAGCTTCTAATGAATCATTAACAGGGTCTGCCATAAAGAAGAAGGTGTATATGTTTGTTTATAAAGGTTTTTCCTAAGAAAGAGGTGAAATTTATATACTAAACCTAATTAACAGTGTTTATGAGTGAACTAATAGATATTATTAATGAAAAAGATGAAGTAATAGGGAAATCAAATATTAATGAAGTTCATGAAAAAGGACTTTTGCACAGAGCAATTCATATTTTTATAATTGATTCACAAGGAAGATTGTTTTGCAGACAGAGAAGCCTTAAAAAAGAAAGGTATAGTGGTTACTGGTCTACTTCTGTTGGTGCACATGTTTTCTCAAGTCAAACTTATGACCAAGTAGCTCAAGATGCTTTAAAGAACACTCTTGGAATTAAGTGTGATTTAGAAATGATTGGAAAAGCAAGAGTGCATGATGAATTTGAGAATGAGATTAGTGCTACTTACATAGGATACTCAGATAAGAGTATGAACTTTAATCCTGAACAAATAAAAGGAGGAAAGTTCTTTACTGTTAGTGAAATAAAAGAATTAACAAAGCAAAAGAATGTGACTCCTCACCTAGCGCACTCGTTAGAGATTTATTTGAATCACTGCAAACCCCTCAAATAATCAATCTTATACTCAAAACCTTTTTTCTTTGCTAATTTAGCAATTGCACTGTCTAATCTGCTGCCGTATTGTGCTGCTAGTTTTCTTCTCCAGGCAATTTCTTTTTTCAAGCCTAAACTCTCTGCAGCTTCCCGCAGTATTATTTTTACTCTGTCATTATCTATTTTGAACTTGTCAGGAATTTTCATTGCAAACTCAACTAATGCTTTGTCTAGGAATGGTGTTGAGAAAGTAATGTTCTGGCTTGATGCAACAGCAAAGTCTCTTAGTAAGTCTCTCTCAGACATAACTATTAAGCCTCTCCAGCACTCTTCCTGCTTGTCCCTTGCTTCTTTATGCCTTTGGTAGCCTGCAAAGATTTCTTCTGAGCCAAGCCCTGAAAAAAGAATTTTTATATTATCATTTTTAGCCATCTCAATACAGGCAAGTTCAACACCACCAACACCAGCATTAATAACATTGTTTAATTGCTTTCCAAGAATCTTTACTGTTTTTTTAAAAAGTTCATGTGCCTGCTCTAAATTAATTATTTTAACCCTTACCTCAACTCCTAACTCTTTTGCAGCTTTCCTAGCATAAACAACATCCTCAGGCTCTTTGGACTCTCCTTCCTGAAACCCGACAGTGTAACAAATAAAGTCTTTGCCTGCTTTTTTAGCAATCAAAGCAATAAGTGAGCTGTCAACACCACCAGAAAACAATATTCCAAACTTTTCATCAGGCAACCGGTTTTCAATTGCCTTAACCAATTCATTTGAGAGCAATTGCAAGGCTTTATTCTTATTATCTAATCCTTTATTAGCAGCTTTAATAGACTTCTTCATATTAAAGATTATCTTCTCCCATTCATACTTGCCAATAAGCTCATTATTCTTAATGTAAAACTCTGGTTTCATGCTAAAAAAGGGTGTTTAAGAGGATTTATTAAGGTTTTGCACGAAAGGTTTAAAAACAAGCAAGAAAACCCTTTGGGTATCATAATAACATAAAAAGGTGATACTATGGCAAAAAAAGAAGCAAAAGCAGAAGCACCTGACGCAGGTGCCAGCAAAGAAGAACAAGTAGGTTTTCATAAAGGCTCATTAAGCACATTAGCCAAGGAAAGGCAGGAGCTTGCAAGAATCCTGCAAATAGTTGAGCAGCTAATGCAGATGCACCTGGCAGCTCTTAAAGACCTGGGAGTGGACCTTGAAAAAGAAGCAAAAGAAGCCATGGGAGACACTCGCCCTGCAAAGCCTGACAAGCCAATAGATGAGATGCTTTGAGAATTAAATTTATTTTTTCTATTATTTTAATCTTTTGCCTGGCTCCATAGCACTTTGAAGAATTCTCTGTATGAATCAGCTACTGCTTGGTTGTCTATCAGGGTGACTATGGGTTTTTCTGTCCATACTACTACTGCGACTTTTGAGCCATAAACTAAGGTCTGGGTTATGGGTTCTGTTGGAAAATCAAGGTATTTTATTTCTTTTGAACCATAGTCTAGTTCATCATGCAGGGTTTCCCCCCAGTATCTTAGGGATTCGTTGAAAAGCAGTTTTACTGACTGGTTTTGTTCTTTCATTTTCCTGGCTACTCCTATCCAAAAGTGTTTTCCCATTACTTCATTTGATTCTTCTGGTGCTCCAAAGGAGATGTATTCGTAGTTTTTGTCAATTATTTCTTTCATCACCAGTTTTACTCCTTTTACTCCTCTCATAATTATTGATTCTTGTTTTTCTTTTATTATATCAAACTGCTTTTTTACTTCTTTTTTTATCTTCTCTGCTATTTTCTTTTTATCATCTAATACTTCTTGTTCTTTGTCCAGAAAATCTGTGAGCATATCTGGAGGGTTTATCTGGAATATTTTTCTTCGTCCTTCTGTTATGAATGATACCAGTCCTTTGTCTATGAGCTTTTCCAGGTTATCATATACTATGTTCCTGTGGAACTCTGTTTTTTTGATGAGTTCGCCTGCTGTTGCTTGTCCTAGTCTTGCTAGTTCTATGTATACTTTGGCTTCATTCTTGTTCAAGCCTATTTTTTCCAGCTCTGCATAATCCATATAGAGGAGTTATGTGTTGTTTCTTATAAAACTTTCTATTTATCATCACAAGTTATGACAACAAATATTTATATATAAGTAGCACTAGTCAGTGGTAAAAAGGTTTGTCTCAACCTTTATGCTCGAGGAGAAACTCTCCTTGGGCTTAAAATTCAAACCAAAAAAAGGGGGATTGATAATGAAAAAACTTGAAGAAAGGGTAGAAGAAGCACCTGAAAAAACACAGTACAGGATAAAAAAAGTAAGAAAAGATTTTTGTGGCGACAGATATCTTCAATTCAAAAGCAAGAACAAATGCAAAATAAATGTTTGGAGATATGTGCCTTGCGAGGGATGGCATAGAAACAGATATGTAAAGGGAAAAGATTGCCCAACATCGCTACCTTACATGAGGGAAACAGCATTTCTGCATAGTCTTCATAGAAAGGAAAGAAATCCTGAATTAAGACTTATGCAGTTCACTGAAAAATATCCTAACATCCAGGATTATTTTGATCATATGAACGAATTAAGAGATAAGTACCTTAAAGAAAAAGAACAAGAATCTGCAAACAAAAAAGGAATGATAATACTTTAAAACAAAAAAAGGAGGGTAAAAAATGAAACCAACCAACCTAGCGATAGCTATAGCCATGCTGGCTTTAGTCCTGGTTTGTGGGTGCACACAAACACCAACAGGACAAGCTGTACAAGAGCAAGAAGAGCTCAAAATAGGGGTGATAGCGCCCTTAACAGGAGCTGTGGCAAGGTTTGGAGAGTACATGCGCCAAAGCTTTGACATGGCAGTGGATGATATAAACGCCCAGGGCGGAGTGAATGGCAAAAAGATAAAGCTGCTCTATGAAGACACCCAGTGCATTGATTTAAAAGCAACAACTTCTGCACTAAAGAAATTCAAAGAAATAGATGAAGTGCCTGCAGTGCTAGGACCATACTGTGGAGGCCCGTCAGCAGTGGCAGGGCAGTTCTCAACAGACAACAACTTGTTCATAATATCCTCAGGAGACAACCTGGGAAAAGCAGGAACATACATGGTGACAACAAGATTTCTGCTAAAAAAAGAAGCAACCCTGCTGGCAGAATATATTTTTAACCAAGGATTGGAAAAAGCAGGAATAATCTATTATGAGAATGACTGGGGAAGAACATACAGAGACTCGCTAGAAGCATATTTTGAAGAACACAATGGAAAACTGGTGAGCGAGGAAACCTATGATTATGGAAATCTTGACATCAAAACCCAGTTATTAAAAATAAAAAAAGCAGGAGCTCAGGCAGTTGTGATAATAGACGGCACAGGAGGCACTTTGTTCAGGCATGCCAAGGAAATAAATTATGACCTGCCCTTGTTTTCAGAATGGGAAATACAAAACCCTGCGCATA
>JAHWIP010000006.1 GCA_019322375.1 Candidatus Woesearchaeota archaeon | reverse complement strand
AGCTTCTTAACTTTTTTCAGCTTAATATTATCCTCTCTAATCCTGGAGTGGTCTTGAGCAAGAGCATAATTGTGTGCAGATGATATAATAAAGCCTAGAATAGATACTCCAAGAAATAATTTTCCTAGTCTCTTCATATTAACCTCTTTTCAAGGCTTGTAAACCAGCAACCTTAGTTAATTGATTTAGAAGTTTAAATATTTTTTGTAAAAATCAGACGAGAAAGAACGCCACGGATGGGATTCGAACCCATAATTCCCGAAGGAACCAGCTTTTTGTTGAATGCTCCAAGCTGGCGCAATACCGGGTTATGCGACCGTGGCAATAGGAATATCAGAAAAGTCTGTGTTTTTTAAAGTTATCTAATACAAACTGTGAGGAGAATTTTTGTGTGTAATTAAAAAGAATACCAACCTTGTTTAGAATCATAAAAGATACCACTATGAAGTTACTAAGATGGAAAATTTTATAAATTAGTTTTGATTCACTCATAGAATGAGACCTACATTCGTTGTTATTGATGGATTTGAAAAATCTCCTGATAGAATTGATGCACCTTATGGAATTGAGGTTAAAGGAGTTGAAACACCTGACAGGGTAGAATTAAAAGAGTTACCCCTGGGAACAGTGGTTCAATTTTATGGTTTGCATCCTGATTCAAAATACATTTGTTTAATAGCAGGCACTGAAGAGCATAAGCAAATTAAGGTTTGGCTTAAAGGCAGAGGCAATGGCGCAGTTGGTGATCTTGAAGCCATTACTTCTGTGGATTATAGAGCTCCCAGGGAAAAAGCAGTTGAAGAAGGTGTGATGGAAATTAGAAAGAATTATTTTATGCCCACATTTGAATATGATGAAAATGATAATCTTACTCTTCGCGGTGGTGGAGCGAATTCAAGATTTGAACCATACACAAAAATATTTGTTTTGAAACCATCAGATTGAATATTTCTTACTTTTAATTAAAAAAATAAAACAAAATTAGAAATTTTGAATATTTTTCTTCGAAAAATAAATTAAAAAAATAAAAAAATTTCTTATCAATCATACCAGCACAGATAGTATGGTGTTCCTGCTGTGCTTAGCTGTACTGTGTACTTGCATGGGCTGGGCACTCCTTTTCCAAGCACTGACTGGCACACTCCGTTGCTGTCTGCCATGTACCTGTCCCATAGCTCCCTGTTCTGCTGGTATCCTATGTGTGCCTGGTATGTTGTGTCTTCGCAGTTCCTTGGCCTGCCTATATCTGCAGGCAGCGGAGTAGGCACTGCTCTTCTTCCATACCAGCAAAGGTAGTATGGATTTCCGCCTCTGCTTAGCTGAACAGTGTATATGCATGGGCTTGGTATGTCTCTTCCCACGGCTGGAGGGCCTCTTCCATACATTGTCTGGCACACATTTGTTGTTTCTGATGTGTACCTGTCCCATAATGCATGATTATCCTGGTATCCTATGTGTGCTCTGGGCTCTGTTTCAAAGCAGTTGCCTGGTGTGCTCACAGAAGCTCCTCCTGCACCACCAGGGCCAGGGCCCAGGGTTTGATTTAAGGAAGGCCTGTTCCTTTTTGCAATAATATTTAATATTGGTTTTATAAAGAACAGTTTTATCTTTGGCCACAGATTAACTCCTTTTATTGTTATCTCCTTATCTGCATAAAGCCTTGAGTAGGTTTTGAACCTGTTATTTGATGTTAGTATGTCATCGACAGCTTTTTCATTGGTTGAAACCTGGTAATTAAGGTTTCCTGGGGCCTTAACAGATATTGAAGTGATTTTTTTGCCTTCTTTTTTTAGGTAAAAACTTTTGTATGTATTATCATTCATCCTGATGTCTATTCTTATCACTCCACCACCTAACGCCAGGTTTAAGGTACCTGATAATTCAAGTGGGCAGATAGAGAGGTCTTTGTCTAGTGAAGGAATTTCCTGGAAAAAATCTTTTGTGTTCTTTGATTTTATTTTAACAGGGCACTCACTTGTTGGTGTTTCTGGTGGTTCAAGTTCACCTATGCATTCAACATACATCTCTCTGTAAAGGTTTCCTATTGGCGTGCTGCAGTCAACAGTGTTTGTACAGGCAGGGCATTCATGGCAGGTATTGGATTTAGATTCACACACTCCTGTTTGTGGTGGACCATTACAATAAACACCTGCTTTATCACCTGACATGCTTAAACTGGTTGCTACGTTTGGATGAAACAACTTACAAACAGCAGTTGTTTCTTCTGTGTATCCAACACAATTTTGACCTACCAGTGCACACACTTCATCTCCTGTATCCATGGTTGAATCCATTGAACTCACAACATAGTATATTTTATTGTTGTATTTAAGTGAGTTTGGCACTGCACTGGCAAAAGAAACTGTCATTAACAATATTAATACTAATATTAGATATTTTTTCATGTTATCCCCCCGTATTTACTGAAGAGGAAAGAATATCCTATTATAAAAGTTTCTTTTTTAGGGGGTTAGAAACAGCTATACATCTATCATCTCAATCTCAATATTCAAGCCCTCTGGTATGGGAACCCTCATAACAAGCCTCAGGGCTCTCTCATCAATGCCAAGATCAATCAGGCGCTTATGAATCCTCATCTCATAATGGTCCCATGTGGCAGCGCCATCACCGCAAGGGCTTTTCCGAGTGGTAACTTTGAGCTTCTTGGTGGGTAAGGGTATGGGTCCTCTCATAACAACACCAGTCTTCTCAGTTATGCCTTTTATATAATCACATACCTGGTTGATTTTGCTTATCTCAGTACTGGTTATCTTTATTCTGGCTTTTTGCATCTTACTTCAACCATACCTTTTTTACCCCATGATAAAACTCCAGTTCACCATGCATTGGGAAGCTTAAAAAAAAATTTATTTCTTCACAAGGTCAACGCACATGCCAGCAGCAACTGTCTGGCCTGAATCCCTAACAGCGAATCTGGCTAGCTGTGGTATGTCTTTTTGCTTCTCAATAACAACGGCTTGAACTGGCTTTACCTTAATAATAGCAGCATCGCCATTCTTTAGCATGTCAGGCTTTTCCTGAATGGTTTCACCTGTTGCAGGGTTAATCTTCTTGGTAAGCTCTGTTATCTGGCAAGCCACCTGTGCTGTGTGTATGTGGAACACTGGTGTGTAGCCAACAGTCACAACGCTTGGGTGGTTTAGCACAACAATTTGTGCACTGAACTCAGTAGCAACAGTTGGAGGCTTGTCAGCAGGGCCAATAACATCTCCTCTTGCAATATCTTTCTTTCCAAAGCCTCTGACATTAAAGCCTACATTGTCTCCTGGAACAGCTTCCTGCATCTGCTCATGGTGCATTTCTATGGATTTAACTTCTCCTTCAACACCTTTTCCTTCTCTTCCAGGCACTGCAATGACTTTTTGTCCTACCTTAAAGATTCCTGTTTCAACTCTTCCAACAGGCACAACTCCAATGCCTGTGATGTTGTACACATCCTGGATTGGAAGCCTTAGAGGCAGCTCTGTTGGTTTTTCAGGCTCTTTTAACTGGTCAATAGCCTCCAGCAAGGTTGGTCCTTTGTACCAGCTCATCTTCTCTGTCTTTTTAAAGACATTGTCGCCTACAAGAGCAGCTTCTGGCACAAAAACAATTTCTTCTGGCTTGTAACCAACAGTCTTTAGAAGGGCTGTTACATCATCTTTAACCTTATTGAATACTTTTTCATCAAAATCCTTCATGTCCATCTTGTTAACAGCAACTATTAACTGGTTCACACCAAGAGTTCTTGCCAGGAACACATGCTCTTTGGTCTGAGCCATTACTCCATCATTAGCAGCTACAACTAAGACTGCAGCATCTGCCTGTGATGTTCCTGTAATCATGTTCTTGATAAAGTCTTTGTGACCAGGAGCATCAATTATTGTGAAGTAATACTTGTCTGTTTCAAACTTCTTATGAGCCAGGTCAATGGTTAAGCCTCTTTCCTGCTCTTCTTTCAGGTTGTCCATAACAAAAGCAAATTCAAAGCCTGCTTTTCCCAGCTGCTTAGCCTTGTCCTTAAGCTTTCTCAAGGCCTGCTCCTCAATATTGCCTGAATCAAAAAGCATTCTTCCAACTGTTGTTGACTTGCCATGGTCCACGTGTCCAATAAACACGAGGTTAATATGTGGTTTTCCTTTTGCCATCTTATCTCCCTCCTTTCAAGTTATGTATATTATAACTTGTCTTAAGCTAAATATTACACATTTCCCTCTTTTATTAGTAGGGTAATCCATCTAAGGATAAAGCTAGTCTTTTTAAAGGTTTCTATTGATTATTGACTAGATAAGGGAGAAATGAGGCGGTGTTGGGTTTGATAAAGAACAATTACGAACACCTAGATGGTTTGACAAAAACAATGGCAGAGCTGATAATGAAGAAGATAAACCTGAAAATAGAAGAATTGAAACTAACATCAGGGTTATGTCTAATTCAGGCTAAAAGATAGAAAACGAAAGATTTATTCTTTATCTTTTCTGGCTTCAACTAAAGCTTTAAACTTTTCAAGTTCATCATTGGTTCCAAGAATGGTCTGAGTGTAATAAGTGGCATGCTCGTCATATGAAACTACACCTGTTATGACAATAATACTCGGTTTTTCATAATAGCGACAAAATTTTGTGAGGTAATCTTTTCTTTGACGATTGAGCAAAATTGTTTCATCTATTGATTGATTATCTGTAAAATCTTCATGAATCTTCACAGGTGTCAAACTTCTTAAAACTGACTCGATTTTTCTTCCTTCTGTTGAAGGATCTCTTTCACCTGTTGGATCAGGTAAGTCATCGCCGTAAACTAAATATTGTAATGTCATAATATTAAGATATATGTTTAATTTATAAATCTTTCGAATTATTTACTACTCAGAAGTTAATATATGCTGGAAATGAACTCTACTATTTAAATTTATGTGACGCCCCTAAAAATTACTCTGCAGACGCAATTTCCCCAGCTTCCACCCTCTTCTCTTTAGAATCAAATGTGGAAGCCAATTATTACCGCACACTCTCATACCCGCCAGGCGTGCCTTTCTTTGTGTAGACTATCTGCCAGAGCTGGTTCTTGTTTGCTCTGAATGAGCCTGCGCAGGTTAATAAAAAATAATTCCACATTCTGAAGAATCTTTCATCATAATTCTTTTTGATTTTATCCCAGTTTTTATTGAAGTTTTTATGCCATATCATCAGGGTCTTGTCATAGTCTGTTCCAAAGCTGTGCCAGTCTTCTATCTGAAAGATTCCTTCTGTTGCTGAACTTAATTGCTTTGCAGAGGGCAGCATTCCACCTGGAAAGATGTATTTATCAATCCAGGGGTCTCCTGTTTTTACAGAGTTATTGCCTGCTATTGTGTGTAATAAGAATATTCCATCTTCTTTTAAACAATTATTTACTATTTTCATATACTTCCTGTAATTCTTATAGCCTACATGCTCTATCATGCCTACAGATACAACCCTGTCAAACTGTTCTTTTAAATCCCTGTAATCCTGTAATCTTATATCAATATCTAATCCTTTGCAAATTTCTTTAGCAAGCTCTACCTGCTCTTTAGACACAGTAATACCCACTACTTTAACTTTATACTTTTCTGTTGCAAACCTTGCAAAGCCTCCCCAGCCACAACCAATATCCAGTACTGTCATGCCTGGCTCTAGCATTATCTTCCTGCATATGAGATCTAGTTTAGCTTCTTGTGCTTCATCTAAATTATTTGCATTTTTCCAGTAACCACAGCTATAGTTCATTCTTTTATCTAGCATGTTCATAAACAAATCATTGCCTTTGTCATAGTGCCTCTCACCAATCACATAAGCCTTTGATTTTCTTTGCAGATTGAATATTTTGGCTTTAAGCACATTCTTTATCATCTTAAAAGAACCTTTAACTTCTTTATCCAGCTCTGCTTTTAACACTCTGTAAGCTAACTGGTCTAGTGCTTTGCAATCCCACCAGCCATCCATGTAAGACTCTCCAAGGGCAAGAGAGCCTCCTGCCAGCACTCTCTTATACAAGTTAGAATCATGCACCTGTATATCCCAGGGATTATCCCCATTAATCACTACATCAGCTAATTCAAGAAGCTCTTCCATGGTTTGTTGAGCACTTGCCATAGAAACAGGAAATAAGGCTTTGTTTAAATGTGTTTTCTTGGCTAATGTTTAAGCAAGATTTTTCAGACGCAGTTTCCCCCTTAATATGGGAAAAGAACTTAACACTGATTATATTCAATTTTCAAAAATCCTAAAAATAGAAGGGAACTTAGATAAAATGCTATCTATCTGATGTAAGCTTCTCGAATCTGTCCAATTATATTAGGTGTATGTTCAGGCATTTCCTTGAATCGTTGTCTAATTCCTTTATAGAGTCTGCTTACATGATCAACCATAAAAGGGATTGATATTGCTGAAAATTCATCAAATTCACCATTAATCGCTCTTCCAATTGCTATACCTAACAGAGCGCCTTCACCACACAAAACCAAATAACCTAAATTAGAAACTTTCCTTTTTAGCATTTCAGTTGTTCCTAGATAAAAAGTTTTCAATTCATCTAACTTACTTATTTTCTCATTTATAGTCATAGATTAATAGAAAATATTACTACTTTATAAACCTTATTAATCTAGTTCCCCTTCCCTTGATGATTTGACTAGCAATGGCTTCGCCTTAGAAGACGGATTTTTGAAAACTCTGCAGGCATGCCTTTTTTTGTGTAAACTATCTGTTCTTGTTTAAATGTCTTTCTTGATTATTTCTTTTTTTCCCATCTTGCCCAATAACCCATGCCTGCAAAAGAAAAAGGTCCTTCCAGGCTTCCCAGGAATTCATAATCTTCTTCAAAACTCAATTTTTTTTTCTTTATTGCATCACAAACATGCATTCTAAATAAATCAATATCATTACTTGTTAATCCTTGTACAATAAAACTTCCATTATTTTTTAATTTCTTGTGTGTTTCAGTAATAATACCTTCAATATCTGCTGGTTTTCCTTGGTAAGGTGTTGCCATTAGTTCAAAAGCAGCATTTATAGCCACAACATAGTCTATTGATTCATTATTTATCTGCTCTGGATAAGGTGGTAAAACCCGAACATATGCTTCTATATTGGCTTGAGAAAAAAGGTCTTTTAAGAATTGTTTTCCTTCTTCTGTGTAGATATAAAACTCTTTT